>DATFUB010000075.1:0-13960 GCA_035261225.1 Sphingomicrobium sp. | reverse complement strand
CAAGTCCCCGCCGACTCGCAACATCGGGAGACGGGCATGGCTACGGGGCGAAAAACACGGTTGCTGAGCGAGCGCGCGATCGAGGGCGAGGAGACCAGGTTTCCGGGCCAACCGACCAGGGCGCGTCCGGTCCGATCGGTCACGGTGAACCTCGCGGAGTCACCGCTCGGCTGGCTCTTTTCGCGCGGTTTGCTGACGCAGCGCCAGTTCGATGCCGGCGAGCGGCTGCGCTTCGATTGGGAACGGGGCCAGCTCGCGCCGCGTGTGACCATGGCATGGGATTCGGCGGCAATGGCCGGGGGCCGCGGCGGATCAGCTCCCCAGCCCGATCTTAGCGGCGCGCAAATCGACGCCCGGCGCCGGTTCGACGCGGCGATCGCCAGCGCAGGAAACGGCCTGGCCGACATATTGTGGCGGATCGTGTGCGCCGGCGAAGGCATGCGCGAGGCGGAAAGCGGCTGGGCTGGCCGGCGCGGGCCGGCAAGGTCCTGCTGACCCTCGCGCTCGACCGCATCGCCGACTATTACCGCATCCGTTGAAGATCGGAGCGTCACTCATGATTATCGTCTATGGATCGTCCTTGTCGCCGTTCGTGCGCAAGGTACTCGCTTTCGCGGCGGAGAAGGGCATCGCGGTCGACCTCCAGCCAACCGGTTTCCCCGACCGCAGCGCCGAATTTTGCGAGGCGAGCCCATTCAACAAGATGCCGGCGATACGCGACGGCGATTACTGCCTCAGCGACTCCACCGCGATCGTTCATTATCTGGAGGCGAAGCATCCTGAGCCGGCGCTGATCCCGAGGGAACCCGAGCTCCTCGGCAAGACGATCTGGTTCGAGGAATTCTCTGATACGATCATGTCCGCTTGCGGGGCGAAAATGTTCTTCAACCGGATCGTGGCACCCAAGTTCATGGGGCGCGAGGGCGACCTCGCCGCAGCCGACGCCGCTGAGCGCGACGAACTTCCGCCGATCCTCGATTATCTCGAGCGCGTCGTGCCCGAAGGCGATGGTTTCCTCGTCGGCGATAGCTTGACGCTCGCCGACATCGCCGTCGCCAGCCCGTTCGCGAATTTCCGGCACATGAACACCGTGCTCGACCCAGAACGTTACCGACGCACGATCGCCTACGTTGCGCGGATCCTCGACCGGCCGAGTTTCAAGGCGATGGTCGAGCGCGAGACCGCGATTCTCGAGAAAGTCCCGGCATAGGGGACACAATAAAGGCCGCCGGTCGACGGGACCAGCGGCCTCGATTGATTTGGCGGCAAGGATGCAATCAGGCTTGCTGATCGTCTTCCTCGGCCGCCGGAGCTTCCTCGACAGGTTCAGCCGGCTCGGCCGCTTCCGCGACTTCGCTAGCCTCGGCCGCCGCTTCCTCGGCTTCCGCGGCTTCTTCCTCGATGACCGGCGCGGTATCGCGCTCGAACATCTGCGCCATGACGTCGATGCCCTGGGCCTGGAGATCGGCCTCTTCAGGCGAGCGGGCGACGTTGACCTTCACCATCACCGCGACTTCCGGGTGGAGCGCGATCTTGATCTCGTGCACGCCGAGCGCCTTGATCGGGCGATCGAGCACGACCTGGCCCTTGGCGACCTTGGCGCCGACGCCTTCGAGGGCTTCGGCGATGTCGCGGGCGCTGACCGAGCCGTATAGCTGGCCGGTGTTCGAGGCCTGGCGGATCAGCTGGACCGACTTGCCGTCGACCCCCGTTGCCGCTTTCTCGGCTTCGGAACGCTTCTCGGCATTGTCTTCCTCGATCCGCGCGCGGTTCGTCTCGAACAGTTTGCGGTTGGCGTCGTTGGCGCGGAGCGCCTTCTTGTTGGGCAACAGGTAATTGCGGGCGAACCCGTTCTTGACCTTCACCACATCGCCGATGGCGCCGAGCTTCTCGACGCGCTCAAGCAGGATGACTTCCATTTTACCTGCTCCTTATTTCACGATGTAGGGAAGCAGGCCGAGGTGGCGCGAGCGCTTGATGGCGCGCGCGAGCTCACGCTGCTTCTTGGAGGACACCGCGGTGATCCGCGACGGGACGATCTTGCCGCGCTCGGAGACGAAGCCCTGGAGCAAGCGGACGTCCTTGTAATCGATCTTGGGCGCATCCTTGCCCGAGAACGGGCAGCTCTTGCGGCGGCGGAAGAAAGCGCGCGCCATTATTCGACCTCCTCTTCACGCGGGCGGAAGCTTGGACGGTCTTCGCGGTCGCCGCGATCACCGCCGCGGTCGCCGCGATCACCACGCGGTCCACGCTCCTTGTCGCCCCGGCGCATCATCGCCGACGGGCCTTTTTCAAGCTCGTCGACGCGGATGGTGAGGAAGCGGATGATGTCCTCGTTGATGTTCGACTGGCGCTCGAGCTCGGCAATTGCGGCTGCGGGCGCATCAAGATCGAGTTCGACGTAATGGGCCTTGCGGTTCTTGGCGATCCGGTAGGCGAGGCTGCGCAAGCCCCAGGTTTCGGTCTTGACGACCTTCCCGCCATTGTCCTCGACAATTTTGGTGGCATTTTCCGCGAGCGCATCGACCTGGGCTTGAGCCAGGTCCTGGCGCGCGAGGAAAACATGCTCGTAAAGCGGCATGCTATTCTCTCATTTTTGGCCGATCGTTGACGGGCCCCAGTGGCACGCCCCTCCGGCTGTCGTCTTAAATAGCGAAGGGCGAGCAAAAGCTCGCCCCAAGCGCTGCGCCCATTGCCGCAAAGTCGCTGAAATGGCAAGTGCGGGCGATGGCCACGCACCTCAAACCCGTTCAGCCGCGGGCTGACCCGCTCGACGCGATGAGCTTGCCCGGCTGGCTCTATCACGATCCCGAATTCTTCGAGGCAGAACAGGCGGCGTTCCTGAGGCGCGCGCCGCAGGTCGTGTGCCATGAAAGCGAGATTCGTGAGCCGGGCGAATGGCGCAGCCTCGAATATCTCGGCGAAAGCATCTTCGTCATCCGTGGCGACGATGGCGCGGCGAGGGCTTTTTCCAACGTCTGTCGCCACCGCGGGTCGCGGCTGGTCGACGGAACCGGTGGTTGCGCCAAGGTTCTGACCTGCCCGTATCACGCGTGGAGCTACGCTCGCGACGGGCGGCTGGTCGGCGTGCCGCATCGCGCCGAATATCCCGGCCTCAGGACCGAGGATCACGGGCTCTTTCCGGTCGCGCTTGAGAACTGGCGGGGGTTCCTGTTCGTAACGTTGGAACCCGGAGCGCCGTCCGTGGCGGAAATGATGGCGCCCTACGAAGACGAGGTTGAACCGTATCGCTTTGCGGAATTAGAGGCGTTGGCGCCGGTTAGGCTTCGTCCGCGCGCGCTCAACTGGAAGACCATCGCCGACAATTATTCGGACGGTCTCCATATCCCGGTCGGCCATCCCGGCCTGACCCGGCTGTTCGGCCGGAGCTATCGGATCGAAGCGCGCGATTGGGTCGACAAGATGGAAGGCGATTTGGTCGAGAAAATCTCAGCCAACCCGTCCGAGCGCGCCTACCAGAAATGGCTTCCGAAGGTCGATTTCCTAGCCGAGAGCCACCAGCGCAAATGGCTCTATTACAAGCTGTTCCCGAACGTCGCCTTCGACATCTACCCCGATCAGGTCGATTTCATGCAGTTCGTGCCGGTGAGCGCGACCGAGACCGTGATCCGCGAGATCAGCTACGCGCTGCCCGATGATCGCCGTGAGATGAAGGCTGCGCGCTACCTGAACTGGCGCATTAATCGCCGGGTCAATGCGGAGGACACCGAGCTGATCACGCGGGTGCAGCTCGGGATGCAGTCGGCGAGTTACGAAGCGGGGCCCCTGGGGACCAGCGAAGTGTGCCTGCGCAGTTTCGCGAAAAAGCTCAGGAAGATGATTCCGGAAGCGCGGCTCGGTTCGCCTCCGTCGCCGGGCTGGAGTCGCCTCGCGAATTCAGCCGCCGGATAACCGCGCGGATCGCAAGGCCGGCGGCCAACAGCGCCAGGCACCACAGGTCGGCTTCCAATCCGGTCCCGTAAATCGCGAACGCAATGAACAATAGCGCGACGACGAGGATCGCCCGCGCGCCAAGCGTCGGACTCGCCTTCCACGCTGCCAGGACGCCGGCGAGATAGATTACGATCACCGCAGCCGTCGAAAGCAGGATGATGAAGGTATAGAGGTTGGCGGTGGCGCGGCTGCCGTTGGCGAGCAGCAGCAAGATGGTCATGGCCGAACCGACAATCTGGGACGCGACCGGCGTGTTGGCCCCGCGGGTTCGAGTCATCACGGAAGGCAGGTCGCCTCTGAGCGCCATGGAATATCCCAACTCACCGGTCCCGAGGATCAGGCAGTTGAGGCAGCCAAATGCGGCGATTGCGATCGCCAGCGCGGCAAACGACGCCGCGCCGTGTCCCCAGTGGGACACCAAAGCGTCGGCAAACGGAGCCGGAGATGCCGCCACGACGCTCGCGGGCAACAGCATCTGAATGCTCGTCCCGGCGACGAGGTAGAGCACAGCGACGAACGCTGTCCCCCACAAGAGCGCGCGCGGAATGGTTCGCGATGCATCGCGGATCTTGCAGACCGGTGCGGTCGCGGCTTCAAATCCGGTCAGCGCGAAAAAGGTGAGAGCGGTCGCGGTCGCGACGTTGGCGAAGCTGATCGGCACCGGCGCGAATGGTTCGTAAGCAGCCCCGCTGGCGCCGCGTTCGACGAACAGCCAAATGACCGCCAGCAGCGGCAGAACCCTGATCGCCACGGTGACAATGGAAAGGCCGCCGGCGGCGCGCACTCCGATGGCGTTGACGATCGTCAGCAGCACAACGCAGCCGATGGCGATCGACACGACCGTGCCCGCACCGCCAAATCGCGGGTCGATGAACGACAGCGCCGATGCCGTCGCGATTGCGACCGATGCCTGCGCCACCCAGTTGGAAACCCAGAACGACCAGGTGGCGAGAAAGCCGCTCGTCGGTCCGAATTCCCGTTCGATGTTGGCCTGGATTCCCTCGCCGCCAAAGCGCGAGATTTGGGCGAGACCGAAAACAATGCACAACGCACCCAACCCGCTGATCACCCAGCCGATTACAGCGTTGAATCCGAGCGGGGCGAGGGTAACCGGCAACATGAAAATCGCCCCGCCGATCATCGCTCCGATGACCAAAGCGGTGGTCATCCAGATGCCCATCAGCTGGGGCTTGCCGTCGCTTGCCATAGGATCCCTTCCCCACGGACTTGGCATATCCACGCCTGCGGCCTAGGCCGCGCCGCGAACGCTAAAGCATCAGGGGAGAAAATGCGCGCATTCCTTTTTCCGGGGCAGGGCAGTCAGGCGGTCGGCATGGGCGCAGCGCTCGCGACGGCGAACCGGACCGCTCAGGACGTGTTTGCCGAGGTCGATCAGGCGCTCGGCCAGAATCTGTTCCGGCTGATGCGCGAGGGACCCGAGGACGAGCTCAAGCTGACCGAGAATGCGCAACCCGCAATCATGGCCCATTCGCTCGCCATATTTCGTGCGCTAACCAAGGATGGCGGGGTCGAACTGACCAAGGCCGCGAGCTTCGTCGCCGGGCACAGCCTTGGCGAATATTCGGCTTTGTGCGCGGCGGGATCGTTCGACCTCGCGACCACGGCGAAGCTACTCAAGCTGCGCGGCCAGGCGATGCAGGCGGCGGTGCCGGTGGGCGTCGGTGCGATGGCGGCACTACTCGGCGCCGATCTCGCGCTCGCGCAGAAGATCGCCGACGCCGCGGCCCAGGGTGAGGTCTGCGCGGTCGCCAACGACAATGACCCATCTCAGGTTGTGATCTCTGGCCACAAGGGCGCGATCGACCGCGCCATCGAGATAGCGAAAGACATGGGCGCCAAGCGCGCCATCCCGCTGCCGGTCTCGGCGCCATTCCACTGTCCGCTGATGCAGCCCGCTGCCGAGGCGATGCGCGATGCGCTCGGCCAGGTCGCGATCGCGGCTCCGACCGTACCGCTTTACGCCAATGTCACCGCTCAGCCCGAGAGCGACCCCGACGCCATCCGTAATCAATTGGTCGAGCAGGTGACCGGCATGGTGCGCTGGCGCGAAAGCGTCGCCAACATGGCCGATGCGGGGGTGGCGGAGTTCGTCGAGATCGGCGGGAAAGTGCTCGGTGCGATGGTCAAGCGCATCGTCCCGGACGCGAAGGTCACCAGCGTAATCACGATCGAGGATATCGAGGCGCTGGCGAAGGAGATTGCGTAGATGTTTGATCTGACTGGAATGACCGCGCTGGTAACCGGGGCTTCGGGTGGCCTTGGCAGCGCGATCGCCAAGGCGTTGGCGGGACAGGGGGCCCGGCTCGCGGTTTCGGGCAGCAATGTCGAGAAGCTCGAGGCATTTCGCGCTTCGCTCAACGGCGATCACGTTGCGTTGCCGTGCAACCTCGCTGATGGCGCCGCGGTCGACCAGCTGGTCCCACAGGCGGTCGAAGCGCTGGGCGGCAAGCTCGACATCCTCATCAACAATGCCGGCGTCACTCGCGACAACCTCCTCATGCGGATGAAGGACGAGGAGTTCGAAGAGGTTATCCGCATCAATCTCGAAGCCGCCTTCCGCTTGATGCGCGCGGCCGCGCGGCCGATGATGAAGGCGCGCTTTGGCCGGATCATCTCGATCACCTCGGTGGTCGGGATCACCGGCAACCCGGGTCAGGCGAATTATGTGGCGTCGAAAGCCGGCCTGATTGGAATGACCAAGGCGGTCGCGCAGGAACTCGCCAGCCGCGGGATCACCGCCAACGCTGTTGCGCCCGGATTCATGGCTTCGGCGATGACTGACGCGCTCAACGACCAGCAGCGCGACAGCATCCTGGCGCGCATCCCGTTGGGTGCGATGGGCAGTGGCGACGACATCGGCGCGGCTTGCGTCTTCCTCGCCAGCCGCGAGGCCGGCTACGTCACCGGACAGACACTCCACGTCAACGGCGGCATGGCGATGCCCTGAGCGGGCTACGCGCGGCGGTTAACAGTCACTTGCCGCGCTCCTTGTCGTCGGGTTCCGGCCACCTATATCGCCCAACGAAATCAACGTTTCCGGCCGCCTGACGGGGGTCGGTGGGGCTAGACAAGAGGGAATGAGAAATATGGCCAAGGTCATTGGAATCGACTTGGGCACGACCAACAGCTGTGTCGCCGTGATGGAAGGCGGCAAGCCGAAGGTCATCGAGAATGCCGAAGGCGCGCGGACGACCCCGTCGGTCGTGGCCTTCACCAAGGACGGCGAGCGCCTGATCGGCCAGCCGGCCAAGCGCCAGGCGGTGACCAACCCCGACAATACGATTTTTGCGGTGAAGCGGCTGATTGGCCGCCGGTTCGACGACCCGATCACCAAGAAGGACACCGAGCTCGTCCCGTACAAGATCGTCAAGGGAGCAAACGGCGATGCGTGGGTCCAGGCGGCGGGCAAGGATTATAGCCCGTCGCAGATCTCCGCGTTCATCCTCCAGAAGATGAAGGAAACCGCCGAGGCCTATCTCGGCGAGAGCGTCACCCAGGCGGTCATCACTGTCCCAGCTTATTTCAACGACGCCCAGCGCCAGGCGACCAAGGACGCCGGCCAGATCGCCGGCCTCGAAGTGCTGCGGATCATCAACGAGCCGACCGCGGCCGCGCTCGCCTATGGGCTGGAGAAGGACGACGGAAAGTTGATTGCGGTCTACGACCTCGGCGGCGGCACGTTCGACGTATCGGTGCTCGAGATCGGTGACGGCGTGTTCGAGGTGAAGTCGACCAACGGCGACACCTTCCTTGGTGGCGAGGACTTCGACGCTCGCATCGTCAACTGGCTCGCCGACAAGTTCAAGGCGAAGGAGAATATCGACCTTCGCACTGATCGCCTTGCGCTGCAGCGGCTCAAGGAAGCCGCCGAGAAGGCCAAGATCGAGCTGTCGTCGGCGGCGACGACCGAAATCAACCAGCCGTTCATCACTGCGCGCATGGAAGGCGGCACGACCACGCCGCTGCACCTGGTCGAGACGATCAGCCGCGCCGACCTCGAGAAGCTGGTCGAGGATCTGATCGAGCGGACCATCGAGCCCTGCAAGAAGGCGCTGAAGGACGCTGGCCTGGACGCCAAGGACATCGCCGAGGTCGTTCTCGTCGGTGGCCAGACGCGCATGCCGCGTGTGCGTGAGCGGGTGAAGGAGTTCTTCGGCCGTGAACCGCACACCGGCGTTAACCCGGACGAGGTCGTGGCGATGGGCGCCGCGATCCAGGCCGGCGTGCTGCAAGGCGACGTCAAGGACGTGCTGCTGCTCGACGTCACGCCGCTGTCGCTCGGCATCGAGACTCTGGGCGGCGTGTTCACCCGGATGATCGACCGCAACACGACCATCCCGACCAAGAAGAGCCAGGTCTTCTCGACCGCCGAGGATAATCAGAATGCGGTGACCATCCGCGTCTTCCAGGGCGAGCGCGAAATGGCCGCGGACAACAAGGTCCTCGGCCAGTTCGACTTGGTTGGAATCCCACCTGCGCCGCGCGGCGTGCCGCAGATCGAAGTCACCTTCGACATCGACGCCAACGGCATCGTCAACGTGTCGGCCAAGGACAAGGGGACCGGGAAGGAACAGCAGATCCGTATCCAGGCCTCGGGCGGTCTGGCCGACGCCGACATCGAGAAGATGGTCAAGGAGGCCGAGCAGTTCGCCGACGAGGACAAGAAGCGGCGCGCCACGGCCGAGGCGAAGAATAATGTCGAAAGCCTCATTCACTCGACCGAAAAGCAGCTTGCCGAGCATGGCGACAAGGTCGACGAAGCGGTGAAGACCGAGATCGAGGCGGCGCTGGCCGAGGCCAAGACCGCGCTCGAGGGCGGCGATCCCGACCAGATGACCGAGAAGACCAACGCGTTGGCGCAGGCGGCGATGAAGCTCGGCGAGGCGATCTACAAGACGCAGCAGGCTGAGAATGAAGCCGCTGCAGGTCCCGCCGGAACCGCCGACGCGGCGGAAGAACAGCCGGAGCAGGAAGAGGTCGTCGACGCGGAATTCTCGGAAGTCGACGAAGAGAATAAGGGCTGATGATCGGGAGGCGCCGGACTCGAACGGGGATCCGGCGCCGCGTATCGCGTGACGGGGAGCCGTGATGGTCGAGCAGGACTATTACGAATTGCTGGGGGTGCAGCGGGGCGCGGACGACGCGACCATCAAGGCCGCCTATCGTCGGCTGGCCAAGGAACACCATCCCGACCGCCAGAACGGCTGCAAGGATGCCGAGGCGCGGTTCAAGGCGGTCAACCAGGCTTACGACGTCCTCAAGGACCCGCAGAAGCGCGCGGCCTACGATCGTTTCGGCCATGCCGCGTTCCAGAACGGCGGCGGGCAGGACCCGTTCGGCGGCTCGGGCTTCGAGGGCTTTTCGGACATCTTCTCTACCATCTTCGGCGAGTTCATGGATCCGCGCGGCGCGCGCCAGAACGCGGCCCGCGGCGCCGACCTCCGCTACGATCTCGAACTGAAGCTCGAAGAAGCCTTCACCGGCGTCGAGAAGACGATCACGATCGAGGCGCTGGCGCGTTGCGAGACATGCCACGGCCGCGGCTGCGCCAATGCCGATAATTGCTCGCGGACCTGCGCGACGTGCAACGGGATGGGCAAGGTCCGCGCCCAGCAGGGCTTTTTCGTGGTCGAGCGCGGATGCCCGACGTGCCGCGGTTCAGGCGAGGTGATTTCCGATCCCTGCGCAAACTGCCACGGCGAGGGCCGCGCGCTGACCCAGCGCAAGCTGGCGGTGAAAATCCCGGCGGGCGTCGACGAAGGTACGCGCATCCGCGTTTCGGGCGAGGGCGAGGCCGGCGTGCGCGGGGTATCGGCCGGCGACCTCTACATCTTCGCCCACATGAAGCGGCATCCGATTTTCGCCCGCGAAGGCACGGCTTTGATCGCCGATTGCCCGGTGACGTTCACCACGGCGGCGCTCGGAGGATCGATCACCCTGCCCGGGGTCGACGGTCACAAGGTTGAGATCAAGATTCCGGCGGGCATCCAGTCTGGCGAGCAGCTGCGTCATCGCGGCTCTGGGATGAGCGTCCTCAACGGCCGCGGGCGCGGCGATCTCGTCGCCCGGATTCTCGTCGAAACGCCGTCGCGCATGTCAGCCAAGCAGAAGAAATTGCTTGAGGAATTCCGCTCGACCGAAACCGGCGAGGAATGTCCGGCGGCGAAAGGCTTCTTCACCCGCGTGCGCGAGATGTTCGCGGGCTAGCCTTCGCCGGTCCTCAACCGGTCGATTTCCAGCCGCATTGCGAACAATTGAGCGAACAGCTCGGCTGCCGCATGCAACTCGAAATTGGGCCGCCGCGCCTTCATGTGTGCGAGCCGGAACTCGCCGACCTTTTTGCCCTCGATCGTCACCGGAACGCGCATCGTCGACGCAAACCCGCGAGCGCCCAGCTCCGCCACTTGATCCGCTGACGGAGTGCGCAGCAAGGCGTCGGCGATGACCGTGTCATCATCCTCGCGCGGAAAGAGCGGGACCACGCCGGCCGAACTGTCCGGGACTAGCGCCGGGAAATCGTCGCTGAGCGTCGCATTGGCCCCCGAACGAAACGGCACGCCGGTGCGGCTGCTGGTCGATTTGAACCGGCCCACGAGCAAGGTGACGCGATCGAAGGCGGTCAGCGCGCGCATCCGGCGAGCGGCGGCGTCGAACAGGGCCTTGCCGCTTTCGTCCGTCAGCCCGGCGGCCAGCCCGCCGACACTGCCAAACGCCTCGCCAAAACCTTCGGTCGGGCTCGGCACTGCTTCCAACAGCACGCGCTCCTCAATCTGCTGGAAGGCCACGTCGAACAGGTCCGGATCGTTGGTCAGCCGCACCCGATAGGCGCGCGCGATCCCGGTGCTTCCGCTCAGCCGCGAGAACAGGTTGCGCAGGTCGTGCAGCGCCTGGGCATGAACGAACCGGCCGAGCGGCTCATCGATGAGGGTGACGTGCGATTCCCCGAGCAGGTGATGGACGTTTTCCGAGGCGCGCTCGACGATCCAGTCGAGCGATAGCTCGAGCAAATAGCCGCTCGGTTGAATTCCGCTTTCCACGTCGGCGTCAGCTAAAGACGCGCGAGAAGATCGTGTCGACGTGCTTGAAGTGGAAATCGAGGTCGAAGAGGGCATTGAGCTTGTCCGCCGACAGGCGCTGCGTCACGTCCGGATCGCCTTTAAGCAGGTCGAGCAGCGACAACTCGCCATCCGACTCCCACACCCGCATCGCGTTGCGCTGAACCAATGCGTAGGCGTCCTCGCGGCTGAGGCCCGCCTGAGTCAGCGCGAGCATCACGCGCTGCGAGTGGACCAGCCCGCCCATCCGATCGAGATTCTTCTGCATCCGCTCGGGGTAGATGAGCAATTTGTCGACGAGTCCCGTCAGACGGGCGAGCGCAAAGTCGAGCGTGATCGTCGCGTCCGGGCCGATGAACCGCTCGACCGACGAGTGCGAAATATCGCGCTCGTGCCACAGCGCCACATTTTCGAGCGCCGGGGTGACCGCGCTTCGAACCACGCGCGCAAGGCCCGTGAGGTTTTCGCTCAGCACCGGGTTGCGCTTGTGCGGCATCGCCGAGCTGCCCTTCTGGCCGGGCGCGAAATATTCCTCAGCCTCAAGTACTTCGGTGCGCTGGAGATGGCGGATTTCGGTTGCCAGCCGCTCGATCGATGAGGCGACCACGCCAAGCGTCGCGAAGAAAGCAGCGTGGCGGTCGCGCGGGATGATCTGAGTCGATACCGGCTCGGGCGTCAGGCCAAGCGCGGTAGCGACGTGCGCTTCGACCTCGGGCGGGACGTTGGCGAAGGTGCCGATGGCGCCCGAGATCGCGCAGGTCGCGACCTCGTCGCGCGCGACGGCCAGCCGCTCGCGGTTGCGGGCGAATTCGGCATAGGCCTGGGCGAGTTTCAGACCGAAGGTGGTCGGTTCGGCGTGGATGCCGTGACTGCGGCCGATCGTCGGGGTGAGCTTGTGTTCGAACGCCCGGCGCTTGAGCACCTCGAGCAACGCGTCGACGTCGGCGATCAGCAACTCGGCCGCCTGCTTCAATTGCACCGCGAGCGCGGTGTCGAGCACGTCCGAACTGGTCATCCCCTGATGGAGCCAGCGCCGCTCGGGCCCGAGCTTCTCGCCGGCCCAGGTGAGAAAGGCGATCACGTCATGCTTGGTCACCGCCTCGATTGCGTCGATCGCGGGCACGTCGATCTCGCCCAACGCGTTGGCGTCATACGCTTTGCGGATCGTCGCCGCGTCTTCGGCCGGGATCATCCCGATCTTGCCCATCGCCTCGGCAGCGAACACTTCGATCTGCCACCAGATGCGATAACGGTTTTCGGCCGACCAGATGGCGGTCATGTCGGGGCGTGAATAGCGTGGGACCATGGTTGAAGCGGCTAGCAGAGCGGTCGGAGCGCATCAAATCGGGCCGGGATCGAATGTCTGCTTTGGGTGGCAAGCGGACATTCCACTGGTAAGGTCGACCTGGGTCACCATTAAGGGGGAGTGATGCTAAACGTCCTGTTAGCCGCTGCGACGTCAATCGGCGGCAATTCGACAGCCATTTCAAATCCGGCCACTATTGAGACTCCAAACCTCGCGGCCAACGCGGACAAGGCCGGGAACGAGAAGAAGTTCTTCGTTTTTCATCGAGCCGGAGCGAGTTTTGCCGAAGCCCTGACCGACCTCCGCTTTTGCTTCAGGTATGTCGGGCTGGGTTTGTGGAATCCCCCGCCCAGCTTCGTGCCCTGGGTTGAGGAAAACGGGCTGAAAAAGCGCCAAGAAACAAACAATTATGGCTTGGTCGGTGCGCTGATCGGCGGAGCAGTGGTCGGAGGTATCGAGCGAAGCGTTCGCCAGATCAATATGACCAGCTGCATGCTGCCGCGCGGCTATACGCGATACGCCGTCTCTGAATCGATGTGGCGCCAGCTCAATGGGAAAGACACCGAACAGTCTATCCTGATGCAGGCCAAGATCGCTTCCGGTCCTGTGCCGCCAACGCCACGAGTTGCGCCATGAAGTGCCTGGTTGCCTGCCTCTTCGCATCGATCCAGCTCGGCATCGCAGGGCCGGCAATTGCCGCTTCGAACGCACCCACGCATTTCCGCCCAGTCCTGGCTGGCGAACAGGTTCAGCCAAGGGCCGACCGTGCCTACGTTGTGGTGAAATGCGTCGGCGGAAACGGAACGTGCGGAATACCGATGTTCCTTCGGTTGCCGACCCAAGAGGAGAACAAGTCGTTTCACGCTGCGAAGCTCGAGGCATGGGAAAAGAAGGGCGGCAAGGTTCCCTTCGACGCCTTTCCGTTCGAACTGCGCGGTATGGAGAACCTGTATTTCGTCGACTTCAAGAAGGCGCTGGAGCGGGATTCGATCGGCAGCACCTACTTGATCGAAACCGATCCTGGGACGTACGTGGTCTACGGCCTCGGCAACAAATATTCGATGATGGAGTGTCTTTGCCTGGGCACTGTCGAATTTACAGCGAGACCCGGCGAAGTCACGGCCGTCGGAACGTTCCTATACGGTCGCACGAGCGAGCGTTCGCCTTATCCAGAGCTCGCCGAGGTAACGAACCTCGGCCCGACGTTCGATATGGACTTTCCGCTCGTTTCAATGGCGCTGAGACCCGCCACAGCAAGCGACAGCCTGCCGGCGACGGTCCTGGCGATGCCGCATGTGGTGGCGCAGCTACGCGCGGTGGGTCCGTTCTTTGAGCCAACTGCGCGTGAAATCACGCGGCTTGCTCCGATCCCCGGCGTCCTCGCCTACAAACGCGGGGCAGTGATAGACGTCCGGAGTGGCCAGGAGACGCCGGGACGGTAGCCGTGGGGTCCGCTTTGGGTGGAAAACAGATGGGGTGGATGGCTCGTGCGGCGTGCGCGAACGGCACCAGCGTCAGTCGATCCGCGCATTCCTGCAATGCTCGAGCGGCGTCCCGCTCGCGTTGTCACCGTGGCAGCCGCGAACCGCACAGCGCGCGTCGCCTGGGCGATCATGACCAAGGG
>DATFUB010000074.1:0-2080 GCA_035261225.1 Sphingomicrobium sp. | reverse complement strand
CCTCCACCGGCATTACCCGGCTTCAGCGGTACTACGAACCTCTCCGCCACCCCAAGGCGCCCGGCCTGTCCCTCGCGGGCTTCCCAGTTGGTCGTCGCTTCGACCACGCCGTGGGGCTTCCCGTGTTGCGTACGCTTTCCTTGTGTACATGCTGTCGCCACTACCCCGGCGCAGCGTCTGGGCGTACTGCTTCGCTCACTTCACCCAGCCGTATCAGCCTTCCCCGAAAGGGTCGTCGGGTCGGCCTGCGCATCGTCCCCAGCGACTACCATGCTGCCGAATCCCTAAATCATTGGTTGGCGCTCACCCGCCAGAACTGGTCAGCGCGCATCTGAGGAGCGATCCGCAGTTTATACGTACATTGCGGAAGGATAAGGTGCCGGTCGTGCCGGCTTAGGTTCGGCCGTGCGGTGTTGCGTGAGACGCTGCAATGCGCATCCCTCGGCCAACACCCACCAACAAAGTTACCCAGCTGCGCCCCGCACAGGAGACTGACATGCTCGACAAGCCGACCAAGGACATGGAACCGGCGCCCGGTTGGCGCTTCCTGCAGTTTCTCGGCTTGGGTGACAACCGCGACACGGCGGTGGAGCCGAAAGCGAAGAAGCCGCCCAAGGAGCCCGAGGAGCGCAAGCACCAGTTCGCCACCTGGTACATCTTTGCGGCGTTTCTCGGCGTGATGCTGATCCAGTCCCTGTGGCTGAGCTTCACCCAGGTCGAGACCATTCCGTACAGTCAGTTCGAGCAGCTGCTCGCAGAGAATAAAATCTCCGAAGTCCTGGTCGGCACCGAGAGCATCCAGGGCACGCTGAAGGAGCCGTTTCCCGACGGGCGGAAGCTGTTCCACACGGTCCGCGTCGATCCCGGGCTGGCCGACAAGCTGAAGGAACACGGCGTTACCGTCACGGGCGCGCCGTCGAGCAGTTTTCTCTCGACGATTTTGTCCTGGGTGCTGCCGATCTTCATCTTCTACCTGATCTGGACTTACGGCATCCGCCACATGGCGGAGCGCCAGGGGTTCGGCGGCCTGATGGCGATCGGTAAATCGCGCGCCAAGGTCTATGTCGAGACCGACACCAAGGTGACGTTCCGGGACGTCGCCGGCGTCGATGAGGCGAAATACGAGCTGCAGGAAGTCGTTGCCTTCCTGCGCGATCCGAAATCCTTCGGTCGGCTGGGCGCCCGCCTCCCCAAGGGCGTGCTGCTGATCGGGCCGCCGGGCACCGGAAAGACGCTGCTGGCGCGCGCGGTCGCCGGCGAGGCGGGCGTGCCGTACTTCTCGATCTCGGGTGCCGAGTTCGTCGAAATGTTCGTCGGCGTCGGCGCCGCGCGCGTCCGCGACCTGTTCGAGCAGGCGCGGAAGGCGGCACCCTGCATCATCTTCATCGACGAGCTCGACGCACTGGGGCGAAGCCGCATGCCGGGCGCGTACGGCGGCTACGACGAGAAGGAGCAGACGCTCAACCAGCTGCTCGCCGAGCTCGACGGGTTCGATCCGAGCACCGGCGTGATCCTGCTTGGCGCCACCAATCGTCCAGAGGTGCTCGATCCGGCCCTGCTGCGGCCCGGGCGCTTCGACCGCCAGGTGCTTGTTGACCGGCCGGACCGCTCCGGGCGGCTGGAAATCCTCAAGGTTCATGTCGCCAAGGTGCGCGTCGCGGACGGCGTCGATCTCGACCAGATCGCCGGATTGACGACCGGCTTCACCGGCGCCGATCTCGCCAACCTGATCAACGAGGCCGCCATCATGGCGACGCGGCGCAACGGCGACGCGGTGACGCTCGACGATTTCACCGCGGCGATCGAACGCGTCGTCGCGGGGCTTGAAAAGAAGAGCCGCGTCCTCGGTCCGGCGGAACGCGGCCGCGTCGCCCATCACGAGATGGGCCATGCGCTGGTCGCCGCGACCCTGCCAGGCGTCGATCCGGTCCACAAGGTTTCGATCATTCCGCGCGGCGTCGGCGCGCTCGGCTATACGATGCAGCGGCCGACCGAGGATCGCTTTCTGCTGGCGCGCCAGGAGCTCGAAAACCGCATCGCCGTGCTGATGGGCGGACGCGCCGCGGAAGCGCTGATCTTC
>DATFUB010000073.1:0-15554 GCA_035261225.1 Sphingomicrobium sp. | reverse complement strand
GCCCTCGGCGAGCAAGTCCTCCGCGAACCGCCTGGCCGCTGCTTGATCGGTCGTTCCGGTGCTCTTGGTGTGGACCGTCTGGTTGCCGATCCGCATCCAGACCCGAGCATACCAATAGGGGCTGCCGCCGCCGCCCGTTTGCGGCTGCTTATAGAGGGTCAGTCCCCGTTGCAGGTGGATCGGCTCGGTCTTCACGGCGGCTCCAAAATGGAATGGCCGCAGCTATATATAGCCATAGCTAAGCCCTTCAAAATGCTTTAATTTATGCCAAACAAATAGTTGGGATCGCCGCCAAGTCAGACACTTACGAGCATTTCTCCGGCCAATTCCCCCGCCGCCCGGCCAATCCGGCCCGCCAGATCGGCGAATTGTCCGAATTCAATTCAAGCGTGGCCGCCAAAATTCGTGGCCGAGGTGGCGATTTTAGTGACGCCGCCTTCCGGCTCGAAACTAATTTGCGAGAACCAGTCGAGGAGCCGCTGTTTCTGGCCGGCGTAGTATAATGGTCGTTATAATGGTCGCTCAATCGGCGGTGGCAGAGCATTCGAAATGCCGCCGAGGTCCGGTTGATCCCCTCTAGATCGGCCTATATAGGCCCGGGCCTTGGCGCTTCCGGAGACGTGGGTGAGTGGCTGAAACCAGCGGTTTGCTAAACCGCCGTACGGGGAATTCCCGTACCGAGGGTTCGAATCCCTCCGTCTCCGCCAATTCTTAGCCTCAGCGCAAATGACAATCCGTACATCGGTCGTGCCGTGAGTTAGGCGCCAGCGCCTTCGCATTCGGCCGCGACGCGCCGTAGCCCGGCCCGAATGTCCGCCGTCAGGTCATCGAGATGTTCAATTCCGACGGAGAGCCGCAGCAGGCCGGGGCCGATGCCCGCACGTGACCTTTCCTCTTCGCTGAGCACTGCGTGGGACATGCTCACGGGATGGGCGATCAGGCTTTCTACGCCACCCAACGACTCTGCGATGGTGATGCAGGTCAGGCCGTTTGCAAAGGTCCGTGCAGCATTTTCACCGCCATCGAATTCAAACGACAGCATGGCGCCGAAGCCGTCCTGCTGGCGGACCGCGATCGCATGTCCGGGATGGTCGGGCAGCCCCGGATAGTGAACGGCGGCAACGTGCGGATCGTCCGCCAGCAGTTCCGCGATCGCCGCACAGTTGGCCTGCTGGATGCGAAGCCTTGCGTCCAGCGTGCGCAGTCCGCGCAGCGTCAGGAAGGAATCGAATGGAGATCCGGTCAAACCGAGCGCATTCGCCCACCAGGCGAGCCGCTCGACCAGCGCGAGATCACCTGCAATCGCGGCGCCTCCGACGACGTCGCTGTGGCCGTTGATATACTTCGTCGTCGAATGGACGACGATGTCCGCGCCGTGCTCAAGTGGGCGCTGCAGCGCGGGCGACAGGAAGGTGTTGTCGACGACGACGAGCGCTCCGGCTGCGTGGGCCGCGGCCGCAGTTGCGGCAAGATCGGTAATCCGCAGCAACGGATTGGACGGCGTCTCCAGCCAAACCACGTCAGGCTTGCGCCCGATCGCCGCATCGACCGCCAACGCATCGGTGAAGTTGCAGCTGTCGAGCTCGAACGCGCCCTTTGCGGCGAGTGCCGTAAACAATCGCCAGCTCCCGCCGTAGCAATCGTGGGGGACGAGTAGCCGGTTTCCGGGCTCGAGCAGCGCATGCAGGATCAGACTCACGGCCGCCATGCCCGTCGCCGTCACGACAGCGGCGGCACCCCCTTCCAACGAAGCGAGGGCGTCGCCCAGCTGATCTCGTGTCGGATTGCGGCTGCGCGTGTAGTCGTAACGGCGCTTCCCATCGAAGCCGTCGAAGCTGAAGTTTGCTGACAGGACGAGCGGGGGGACGATGGAGCCGAAGGCGGTGTCGCAGTTGATCCCGGCGCGCACGGCGCGCGTCGAAAGGGCCTTGGTCATGCAGTATCGCTCCTTCACCCCAACAAATCCCTCCAGCGAGGCATGCGGGGTGGCGGAAAGCTGGCCTCACCGTCATGTCCGGTGAGCCTCAACCATCTGCCGGCGGACCTCAGGTCCCCGCAGGACTTGGCACCGTTGGGCGAGCTTTCGCGCGCTCCTGGTTGCCCCGGCGTCTTCGGGCCTGTCCCTCAGCCGGTCTCGATGGAAGGCAGTTCAGTGACGGGGGGCAGAAGAGCTGTCAACCAGGCTTTGGAGATGTGCCGCGAATCCCTCCGTCTCCGTCAGACTCACCGAATAATCAGGTCGGCCAGCTCGCCGCTCGTCGGCCCGGCGTCGGCCCAGCTGGCCGCCGCGATGTCCACCGCGGCCAGTGTTGCAGTCGGGAATGACTCCTCGATTTGAGTCCGCAAGCCGCGATCGTCGCTGCGCGTCAGATCGAGCAACAGGAGGTGGAGTCCGGGATCGTGGCCGACGAGGAGCAACGTCAGCGCCTCGTCATCCGCCTGGCGGACCGCGTCGAGCAAAGTCTCGGGCGATGCATTGTAGATGCGCCGATCATATTCGGCTTCGAGCGGGCCATAACCTTCGGCGAGCGCGGCGAGCGTTTCGACCACGCGTTTCGCGGGGCTGGCGATAATCGCATCCGGACGAAGGCCGCGTTCGCGCATGGCGCGTCCGACATTTGCGGCGTCCTTCCATCCGCGCTCGGCCAATGGCCGATCGAAGTCCCGGCCGCTGTTCGAATCGCGCTCGGCCTTGGCGTGGCGCAGCACCAGCAATCTTTTCACGCATCGACTCCCGTCACAGCGGGTTGGTCAACGCGCTCGGCGGCCAGCCGCTCCGCGACCCGCGCGATGGCGATATCGAGCGGCACACGGCGGATCGGGACGCCCGGCGGGAAGGCGGACAGCAATCGCGACGGCATCGCCGCCGACAGGATCACGAACAGCCCGCAGTCGCCCTGGCGGCGAATCAAGCGGCCGAATGCCTGCGCAAGCCGGGCGCGGACCACGCGATCGTCATATTTGCTGCCGCCGCCCGCCATCCGCCGCGCCGCGTGGAGCACGGTCGGGCGCGGCCACGGCACGCGCTCCATCACCACTAGCCGCAGCGATTCGCCGGGGACATCGACGCCGTCGCGCAGTGCGTCGGTGCCGAGCAAGGACGCGCGCGGATCGTCGCGGAAAATGTCGACCAAAGTCCCGGCGTCGATCGGGTCGACGTGCTGGGCGAGCAGCGGCAGGCCGGCGCGGGCGAGGCGGTCGGCGATCCGCGCATGCACCGCCTTCAACCGCTGGATCGCGGTGAACAGGCCGAGCGTGCCGCCGTTCGCGGCCTCGATCAGCCGGGCATAGGCTCCGGCGAGCGACGCCACGTCGTTGCGGCCGATGTCGGTGACGATGAGGACCTCGGAGCAGCCGGCGTAATCGAACGGGCTGTCGGCTTCGAAATGCTGGGCTCCAACCGGCAGATGGACCGCACCTGTGCGGGCGTCCGCCGCCGGCCAGTCCTCGCCGCCGCGCAAGGTCGCCGAAGTTACCAGCACACCGTCGGCCGGCGCGAGCACTGTTGCAGCGAGTGGCCTGGTCGGGTCGAGCCAGCGGCGGTGGATCGCGACATCATATTCGCGCCCATCGACCCGCTCGACCGCCAGCCAGTCGACGAATTCGGGATCGGCTTCGCCGCCAATCCGCGCCAGCAGCGCGATCCACGCGGCGAGCGTTTCGCGCCGCCAGGTAAGGCCGCGGATCGCCCCGTCGATTCGCGCGCGCGCCTGGCTGTCGAGCCAGTCCGGCGCATCCTCAAGCACCGCTTCGAGACGGCGGGCGAGGGCCGCGAGCGGTTTTTGCAGGGCTTCAAGCATGGCCATCGAGGCCGCCGCCTGCGACACCAAAGCGCCGTCGGGTTCGGCCAGCTCGGTCTCGAGCCCGTACCCCGCCTCCTGCGCCCTGGCGCGGGCGTAAACCATGCCGCGAACTTCGCTCAGCAGCGCCTCGACCGGGCCGAAGGGAGCGCCTTCGACCAGCCGCTGGAGCCAGCCGTCGGACGGCAACAACCGCGCTGCCTCGATCGCGGCGTCGAGCGCGCGCGCCCCTTCCTCGTCATAGGAGGCGAGGTCCATCAGCCGCGCGGCGAGCCCACGCCGGCGGCCGCGCGAACGGCCTTCGGGGCCGACGATCCAGCGCCGCATCTCGATCGCTTCCTGGCCGCCGAACGCGACCGCGAAGATCGAATCGGCGGCGTCGAACAGATGATGGCCCTCGTCGAACAGGATCCGGCCGGGTGCGTCCTCGCGGGCTCGCGCGGCGTTGACCATCACCAAGGCGTGATTGGCGATGACGATGTCGGCTTCGCGGCTGGCGCGCTCGGCGCGTTCAATAAAGCAGCGGCGATAATGCGGGCAGCCGGCGTAGACGCATTCGCCGCGGCGGTCGGTCAAGGCTGCGGCCCCGGCGCGGCGGAACAGGCTCGGCAGCCAGCCGGGCAGGTCGCCGCCGACCATGTCGCCGTCCTTGGTGTAAGCCGCCCAGCGGCCGACCAACTGAGCGAGGATCGCCGCGCGCCCGGCGAACGCGCCTTGCAATGCGTCTTCGAGGTTGAGCAGGCACAGATAATTCTCGCGGCCCTTGCGGATGACGATCTTGCGCTTGCGCTCCTCAGGGTCGGCGAACAGTTTCGGGCCTTCGCCGTCGAGCTGGCGCTGCAACGCCTTGGTGAAGGTCGAGACCCATACCGTTCCGGCTGACGCTTCGGCCCACAACGCGGCGGGGGCGAGATAGGCCAGCGTCTTGCCGATGCCCGTCCCGGCTTCGGCCAGCAGCATGTTCGGCGAATCCTTGGCGCGCTTGGGGGCGAACACCGACGTCACCGCTTCGGCCATCTTGCGCTGCCCTTCGCGCGGCTCGATCTTGCCGGTCAGCCGGTCGAGCTTGGCGCTGGCCTCGACGGGATCGATCGAAATCGGGCGCGGCGGCGGGCGTTCGGCGGCTTCGTCCCAGGATTTCAAGCGCGCGAACAGCATGCGCTCGCCGCGCTCTGGCCGTTCGAGGCGCGCGCCGATCAGCGGCGCCCAGCCCCAGCCGAGCCGGTGCAACGTTGCATTCGACGTCCACGCCCCTTCGCGCTCGGGCCAGTCCGAATCGGCCAGCGTTGCCAGCAGACACCCGGCGATGCGCTTGAGCGCCGCCGCCGCGTCCGCTTCGCCGTCGGGAGGATCGAGCCCGAGCGTCCGACTGATTCCGGCCACCGTCGGCACCGCGAACCGCGCCGGGTAGATGAAGGCGAACAATTCGAGCAGATCGAGCCCGGACAGATCCGGATAGCCGAGCCGCTGCCCGACCAAAGGCGCGTTGAGGATGATGTGCGGAGTCTCGGCGGCGCGCGCGATGGCTTCGCCGCGGCTCGCCTCGCGCACCTCCCCGTCGCCGGTCGCGAGCCAAATCCCGGCATGGGTTGCGTGGAGCGCGGGAAGCGGCAAAGGAACGGCCATCCCGCGACCTTGAAGCTAAGAGAACAGAAGAGCAACGAATTTGGGCGCTGACGACATTCGTTCTGCCGCGATGCAATCCAAGGCCTGGCCCTATGAGGAGGCGCGCAAACTGTTGAAGCGCTGGCCCGAGGGGAAGACTGGCGGCGCGCCGATGATCTTCGAGACCGGCTATGGCCCGTCGGGACTGCCGCATATCGGCACGTTCAACGAAGTGCTGCGGACGACCTTCGTCCTTCACGCCTATGAGGAACTGACCGGTGGTGCGCCGACGCGGTTGATTGCGTTCAGCGACGACATGGACGGGCTGCGGAAGGTGCCGGACAACGTCCCCGAGCAAGCGATGCTGGCGGAAAATCTCGGCCGCCCGCTGACCAAAATCCCCGACCCGTTCGGCACGCACGAGAGCTTCGCCCACCACAATAATGCGATGCTCCGCCATTTCCTCGACCGGTTCGGGTTCGATTATGAATTCGTGTCGGCGACCGATCGCTACACCGGCGGCGCGTTCGACGACGTCATCCGCAAGGTGCTGATGGGCTGGGACGCGATACTCGGGGTGATGCTGCCGACGCTCGGCGAGGACCGGCGCAAGACCTATTCGCCGCTGCTGCCAATCTCGCCGACCAGTGGGCGGGTCCTTCAAGTGCCCGTCGAGGTGATCGATGCGCAAGCGGGCCTGATCGCGTTCGACGACGAGGACGGCTCACGCGTCCGGCAATCGGCGTTCGGCGGCCTGGGCAAGCTGCAATGGAAGGTCGACTGGGCGGCGCGCTGGGTCGCGCTCGGGGTCGACTACGAAATGTCGGGCAAGGACTTGATCGACAGCGTCGTCCAGTCGGGCAAGATCGCCCGCATCCTCGGTGGCCGCCCGCCCGAGGGCTTCAATTACGAGATGTTCCTCGACGAAAAGGGCGAGAAAATCTCCAAGTCGAAGGGCAATGGCCTCAGCCTCGAGGAATGGCTGCGCTACGGCAGCGAGGAGAGCCTGGCTTTCTACATCTACCGCGAGCCCAAGCGCGCCAAGAGCCTGCACATCGGCGTGATCCCGCGCGCGGTCGATGAATATTGGCAATTCCGTGGGAGTTACGCGGCGCAGCCGGTCGAGCAAAAGCTCGGCAATCCGGTGCATCACATTCACAACGGCAAGGTGCCGGGCGAGATGCTGCCGCTGACCTACGGGTTGCTGCTGAACCTCGTCAGCCTACCGGGCGTCGCCGACGAGGACACCGCGTGGAAATTCGTCCAGCGCTATGCGCCGGGCACATCACCGGAGGGCGATCCCGAACTCGACCAGTTGATCGGGCTGGCGGTCAATTATGCGCGCGATTTCGCCAGCGCGGACCTGAAGCGCCGAGCGCCGAGCGAGATTGAAGCCGCGGCATTGCGCGACCTCGATGACGAACTCGCCAAGCTACCCGAGAACGCGACGGCCGAGGACATCCAGACGCAGGTGTTCGAAGTCGGCAAGCGCCACCCGTTCGAGAGCCTGCGCGGCTGGTTCCAGGCGCTCTATGAAACCCTGCTGGGTTCGTCGCAAGGCCCGCGCATGGGCAGCTTCATCGCGCTTTATGGGATCGACAACAGCCGCCGCCTGATCGCCGAGGCGCTTGGTCAGACTTAGGCTGATCTCCGCTTTCGACCCATTGCGGACGGTGGAGCTTAACGCAGCTGAGAGAGCTGGGGCTTTGCGGCCTAGCCGCGCTGGACGTCGGCCGCTCCGTACAGGCGACAGATCATGGCCCGTTCGTGGTCGCTGAGATACGGGTTCCACGCGTCGATGATCAGCACCGCGCGGTCGCGCTCGCTGCGGTTCCATGCCTCATGCTCGATGGTGTCGTCGAAGGCGAAGGCCTGCCCTTTGACCCAGCTGCGCGTCTCCCCGCCCACGCGGAACTCGCATCCTTCGGGCACGATCAACGGCAAGTGGACGACACTGCGCACATTGGTCACCCCGGTGTGCGCGGGGATGTGGCTGCCGGCCTTGAGGATCGAGAAGAAAACGTTGGGGGCGCGGCCTTTGATTTGGCAGATCGGAAGCGATTCGACCAAGGCTGCGGTGCGCGGCGCGCGCGCGCACGCCTGGTCAAAGCGCTCGCCCTCCTTCCACAGGTGGAAGGCGCCCCAGTCCAGCGATTTGTCGAGGCCGGACCATTTGTTCGCCGGCACCCCGGGCGGAAGCGAAATATAAGGCGTGAGACCCGGCTCCGGGTCGCCGAGGATGGCCTCGAGCTCGACGAGGATCGTCCCGGTCGCGGCTTCCAGCTCGCCGAGCCAGGGAAAATGCTCGCGATCGAAAAACTCGTCGGCGGGCAGGAACGGGTAGTGCAGGCTCTCGCAATGGTTGGTGTAGATCGGCCGCTTTCCAAGCCAGGCGCCAGCCGCCGCCTGCATTCGCCGCCGGTCGCGAGCACTGGCTTCAGCCAGTTCATCGGCTAACGCGCCGTCGACGGCATCCACAAGGTTCTGCTGCTGTTCCCTGACATATTGCTTCGCATGAGTGAGGATCCCGGCGAATTCGGGCGACGGGTCATTGATGCTCGACGAAAGCGCCAGGACCGCGGACCAGCGCTCAGCCGCCGGAGTTTCTTCTCCCAACCGTTCGTGAAGCTCCGCGATGCGGACCAAAGCGAGGAGGTCGGTTTGATCGATGGCAAGCGCTTGTTCGAGCGCCGTGCGTTCGCGCTCGCCATCGCCGAGCATCCGCTGGGCCGCCGCGAGGTTGAGCCAATGCGACCGTTCGCGGGGCTCGCGTTGACACGCGATTTCGAAATGCATGGCGGCCGTGGGTGCGTCCGTCCGCGCCAGAGCGTCCGCCCCGAGCCAGTTGCGGGCGGTCGGCTCCTCGCCGTCAATCGCGAGCACCGCTTCGAAATGGCTTCGCGCCTTGTCGCGAAGGCCCGCTAGACTCGCGCGCTGCGCTTCGGCCAGATGCTGCTGGGTGCCATCGACCGACATGACGGGATTGAGGCAGAGCAAACCGAGTCGGTCAAGCTCGGGTCCGCATTTCGTACTCGCGGCGGTTCAGAGACAATTGTCTCTAACCGTCCGCTTTCCACCCAAAGCGGACCTAAGCCGCTAGGCGCGCTTGCTGCGCCCCTTCGGCTTCGCTGCGGCGCTCGCTTTGAGCACTGCGAGCCGTTCCTCGATCGCATCGTCGCGCTTCATTGCCGCGATGTCGGCCATCGCGCGCGCCGCTTCGGCAGGCTCGGCGACGGCACTGCGCTCGGACATCGCCCGCTCGAATATCCGGTCGGCTTTGTCCATCGCCTTGGCGACGCGATCCTGGACGCCGTCCTTGCCGCCGCGCGCCGGAGCGCCCGCCGATTGCTCGCGTTCGAGCGTCGCCAGTTCGCTCTGGATCTGTTTGCGCCGGGCGGCGACCTGGGCGAGCGCGTCGTCGATGCATTTCGCCTCGATTTTGGCCTCGGCGGCGATGGTCTCCCAATCGCCGGCTTCCTTCTCCAGCTCGACCTGACGGGCGACCGCAGCGCGGGCCAAATCCTCGCGGCCCTTGCCCAGCGCATAGTGCGCATGGTCGGTCAGCTCGGTGAGCTTGGTCCGAATCTCTTTTTGCGCGTCGGCCGCGCGGCGGGCCTTGCGGTCGGCGGTCTGACGATCGGAGCGCAGCCGCTCCTCGGCCTGCTCGAGTTCGCGCGCGGCTTCGCGCACCAGCACGACGCCGCTGGCTCTCTCGGCCAGCTCGAGCGCGCGGTCGGCGCTGGTGCGAACGATCCGCTCGACGCGGACGAAAACGGAATCCGGCATATTACCCCCTGTCGCGTGCAACTCTGCGCGTCGAAGGTAGCAAACAACAGGGATCGTTAAAGCCCGATAAATTCGTTCAACCCCGCAGTCCTAGCGGGCCCTCAGCTTGTTGCGGTGGACCGGTTCGGCCGGAATCTCCGTTGTGTTGATCCGCTCGGCCTCGTCACGCGGCAGGCCCGCCTTCTCCAGCGCGACGATGAGCGCCTGCGTCGGATCGACGGCGATGTCCGGCGCGACTCCAACGCCCTCCCAGTCCTTGCCAGTCTTGATGTCGTAGGTGCGCCCGACCGGCATCCACACCGCGAAATGCTCGTTAAGCGGCATCGGCCCTCCGAAGTGGTTGGCGCCCGCCGTCGCCTCACCGATCAGCGTCGCCCGCCCAGTCGATTTGAATGCCAGGCTGAAATGTTCAGCGGCCGAGCCCGTGACGTTGGAAACCAGCAAATAGACCTTGGCATCGCGCAGCGACGTCGTTTCGTTGGGAATGGCGAAATGGGTCGTGCGGACGTACTGATTGTCCTTCACGACTTCCATTGTCGGACCTCCGCCCGGTGCTGAGCGCTGACCGAATGGCGATCCGCGCCGGTCGAAGGTCGAACGCGGCATTTCCAGCGTTACCAGCGGAGTTTTTGAAGCAAACAGGAAGGGGAAGATTTCGTCCATCTCGGCTGGGCCTCCGCCATGATGATTGCGCAGGTCGAAGATGATCGTCTTTGCCACCTTGTTGTCCGCCATGAACTTACGGACGGCAGCCACTTCCTCGTCGCTGCCCAGGAAGGCCGTGAAGCGGATGTAGGCGATGCCCGGCGCAATCTCTTTCGCTGCCTGGATCAGCGGCGGCGCGCCCGGCGGCGGACCGGCGTTGCGGCCCCCGGGTCCCTCCTGCTGTGGCCCAGCGACCAGGACGCGCAAGTGCCCGTCCTTCTGAATTGCCTGGAGGTCATAAGTCAGTCGCTCGGCAAGTTCCTGACGCGTACCGTGATCATAGCGGCCGGCAGCGGTGTTGGAGCGAAGCATGGTAGCGTAACGTTTGCCCTGCTCGGGATAGACGAAATTGTCGGTGAGTTCCGCTGCGAGTTTCTCGGCTACTCCGCGGCCTTCTCCCTGATCGAGTGGTTCGAGCGCGCCCGCCGGAAGTGGATGCACGCTGGGGACGGCTGGCGCCGGAGCCGGAACTGCAGTCTGAGCCTGGGCAAGTGACGCGCCGGCGAGGACGGCAACGGCCGTTCCAATCAGGAAAGCTTTGCGACTCATGTAAGCAAACTCCACTGCATCATGCTCGTCCACTACGGTTAGGAAATCCGCCGCGCCAAATCTCGGCTAACGGGAAGCCTGTCGCGCCAATTTCTTGAGGCCTTAGGTCCAACAAAGACAGGTCGGCGTCGGATTGCTCCCGCGATAGATTCTGCCAAGGTTCGGCGGATGTTTGACCGTTTCGATCTTAAGCTCCTCAACGCTATGCAGGAAGATGCCGACCGCACGGCCGAGCAGCTGTCCGAGGTCATTGCCCTGTCGCCCTCGGCGATTGCGCGGCGGCTACGCCGGCTTCGCAATGACGGCGCTATCGCCCGAACTGTTTCGATCCTGCACGCCGATCTGGTGGGAACGCGATTGCGAGCAATGGTTCGATTGCAGCTGCAGGACCACGCCGAAAAGTCGGGGCTCGCTGAGCTCCGCACCCGGCCGCAAGCGCTCGATGAGGTCCAATTCTGCTTCGAGGTCGGTGGCAGCGATGATCTCATCATGCTCGTCGCCTGCCGTGACATGGCGGCCTTTAATGCCTTCGCCGATGCGGAGCTCGCCCAGAACGCCATTGTCCGGCGGTACGAGACGAGCTTCGTCAAGAAGGAAGTCAAGAACGGGCCGATGGTCCGATTGGACGAACGAGACGCGCAGGGCTGAACCTGCGCGCCATCTTCTACCTCCTCACTTCTTGGCCGCGATCCAGCGGTCGATCTTTTCTTCGAGTATCTTCATCGGCAGCGCTCCCGAATCGAGCACCTGCGCGTGGAACTCGCGGATGTCGAATTTCGGCCCGAGCTGGTCCTGCGCTTTCTTGCGCAGGCGCTGGATGGTCAGCGCGCCGATCTTGTAGGCCGTCGCCTGCGAGGGAATCGCGATGTAGCGCTCGACCTCGGCGGTGGCGTCGGTCTTCGACATGCCCGAGTGCGACAGCATGTAGGCAATCGACTGATCGCGCGTCCAACCCTTGGCGTGGATGCCGGTGTCGACCACCAGCCGCATCGCGCGCAGCATCTCGTCGTTGAGCGTCCCGAACCGCGCGTTGGGGTCCTTGTAGAAGCCCATGTCGTAGCCGAGCGTTTCCGCATAGAGCGCCCACCCTTCGGCATAAGCCGTATTCCCGCCGAAGCGCATGAACGACGGCAGCGCGCTATTCTCCTGCGCGATGCTGATCTGGAAGTGGTGGCCCGGTTCGCCTTCGTGCAGGAACAGCGTCGTTTCTTCCCACGTGCTGCGCGACGGCAAATCATAGGCGTTGAAGAAGAAGGTGCCCGGGCGAGAGCCGTCCGGTGTTCCCGGCTCGTACGAACCACCGGCCTCGAACTTCTCGCGGAACGGCTCGTAGGGCTGGATCTTGAGCGGAGTCTTGGGGACCAGCGAGAAGAACCGCGGAACCTCCGCCTCGACCTTCTTTTGCAGCCCGTAAAAATCCGCGGTGAGTTGGTCGCGGCTCTTCGGCTGGAACTTGGGGCTGGTCCGCATGTAATCGAAGAATTGCGGCAGCGTGCCCTTGAATCCCACCTCACGCCGGACCTTGTCGAACTCCCGCGTAATCCGCGCGACCTCGCTCAGGCCGAGCTGGTGGATCTGCTCGGGAGTCATGTCGGTCGTCGTCGTCGACCGGACGAGGTAGGCGTAGAGCTTGTCGCCGCCGGGCATGTATTTGAGCCCGACACCCGCGCGCGCGCGCGCCAGATATTCGGTCTGGAAGAAGTCGCGCAGGCGAGTCAGCGCGGGGTAGATTTCGTCGGTGATCGCCGCGCGATATTCACTCGTCAGCCGCGCCTTGTCGGCGTCGCTGATCCCCGCCGGGAAGTCCTTGACCGGACCGTAATAAGGCGAGTCTTCTGGCTTCATTTTGAGCTGGCTGTCGAGCTGCTCGATCATGTTGCGCACCGTCAGCTTGGTCTCGACCACGCCGCTCTTCTCGCCCTCGCGGAAGCGGCCGATCGCGCGGTCGATGAAGGTCACGAAATCCTTGTGGCGCTTGAGGTTATTTTCATAATCCGCGAGCGTCTTGAACGGCGCCGCGCCCTTGCCGCTGGCAAAGGTCGGATAGAATGTGTGGATGCCGAAGAAGTGGTTGATCGGCCGCACCGCGGTCAGTGCGAGCATGTCGGGCTGAAGCCCGCGCAGCGTATCCTTGGTCGAAAATTCGAAGGTGTCGTAGGCCAGCTGGTCGGTCTCGTTGAGCTGGTCGCGCGGGATCGCATGCAGCGCGGCGAGGTCGTGCTCCGCCGCCGCGCGCTCCCCGGTGTAATAGGCATCGGTGATGTTGTCGCCGAGCCGGTCGGCGTAGCGTTGGTCGCCGCGGAACAAGGCGTTCAGCGGGTTGCGCTTGAGATTGGCCTCGTCGCTGTCCTGGAACAACTGGAACAGGCGGTCGTGCGCGCTTGGCTGCGCGACGGGCGGAATCTTCGCCGCTTCCGCCGGGGTCAGTTCCTGAGCCTGCGTAACCTGCGGCTCCCAAGGCGGAGCCTGGGTCGCCTGAGCCGCAAGAGGGGCGGCGAAAGCGAACAGAGGCGTGGATAGCATCAGGCGGGCGACGACAGTCATTGGGAATCCCATTCGAGCGCTATAAAGGTGTATTATGGCGCTAACGCAGAAGGGGCGCGGCGGCAATGCCGCAACGCCCCTTCGATCAACGGGTTGGGAGAATCTACCAGAAGAAGTTGCGGATCACGTCCACGGCTTCGCCAGTGAAGGTGTCGACCAGGATCGCGTCGTCCCAATAGCGAATCCAGCGATAGCCGGGCGGCGCATAGGGCAAGCGGTAGTCGAACGGATCGTTGATCCAGTAGCGGCTGCTGTAATAGTTCGGCCACAGCCGCCAGCCGATCTGCCAGGGCTGATAGCCCCAGCCGAACGGATCGAAATAGAGGCCAAGGTGGAAGTGCGACCGATGGTGGCGCCGCCAGTCCTGCCAATCATAGCGGTTGTTGTCGCGCCACCGCGTGTCCCAATGATGATTGCGGTCGCGTGAGCGGCCGTCGGCGCGGAGCGGTGGCTGGGTGCCTTCGTGGGGCACGTTGCTGACGATCGGCACGCGATTGCGCAGCACGTTCGGGAGCGGCCGGCGCTGGTCGCGCAGGGTGGCGCGATCGTCGGTCGTGACGCGAGTCGGCTCGACGATCTTCGGCCCGCGCCAGCTGCGCACCGTATCCGTGCCGTCGTTGCGGCCCGAGGGCTCGATCGCCCGCGGCTCGTCGCCGCCGCTGACGCGGTTGCGGAAACCGTTGAATTGGCGATGATCGCGGGCATTGCCGCCGCTGTTGTTCGACTCGACCTGCGTCGCCGGCTGCGCCTGACCGTTGTGCCCGTCGCTGGGCGATTCGACGTGCATCACCGCGCGCGGATGATCTCGCTGCTGCTGCTGCTGCGGCGGCGGCGGCGACGGCGCGTCATTGGCGCTCCCGTTGCCGCGATTGCCGCGATCGGAACGCTGGCGGCTGCCGCCATCGGAGCGATTGTCGTTGCTGTCGGAGGTGGACTGCTGGCCGGAACGCGATTGCCAGCCGTGGCGGTCGCCGGGATCGGCCGCGGCGAGGGCAGGAGTCGCGGCGCCGAGAAGCAGGAGAGCGATGATCGTACGCATGGGATGTTCCCCAAATGAGGTTACAACGTTACGTCGGTTTTTGCTCCTCGTCAGATGAAGTGCTGCTGAATGACTGTTTCGGCTGCGGTACAGGTTTCGAGGCTGCGGCGGCGCGCGCGATCGCGGCGCGGATGCGGGGGTAGGCGCCGCACCGGCAGAGGTTGGGCAAAGCGGCAATCGCCTCAGCGTTTGGCGTCGGGTTGGCCTCAAGCATCGCGGCAATGGCCATGATGAAGCCCGGCTCGCAATAGCCGCACATCGTCACCTGCTCGGCGATCCAGGCTTGCTGGACGGGGTGCGAACGGTCGGCCGACAGCCCTTCGATGGTGGTGATGGTGGCGCCTTCGAGGTCCTTGATCGCCACGCTGCAGCTGAGTTGGGCGCGGCCGTCGACGATCACTGTGCACGCGCCGCAATCGCGGCTGTCGCAGCCATATTTGGTCCCGGTCAGGTTGGACGCGTCGCGCAGCGCCCACAGCAAGGGCGTCTCCGGGTCGAGCGTATAATGCACCGCCTCGCCATTGACCGTCATCCGCGTCATGCGCCCGACGCTAGCGCGGCGGAAGCCACGGTGCCAAGATATAGCGATGGGACGGACACCAACCAGCCTCGGCTATTCTATCGGTTTTGAGGAAGCCGGCAGCGGAGACGCGATGCCGATCGTCTTCCTCCACGGGGTCGGTTCGGACAAATCGGTGTGGCGGCCGCAGCTCGCGCATTTCGGAGCCGAGCGGCGCGCGGTCGCGTTCGATTATCCGAGCTATGGCGACAGCGATCCGGCGCCCGAGGGCACGTCGCGCGACGACTATGCCGCCGCGATCCTGTCGGCGATGACTGAACTCGGGATTGGCCACGCGCACGTCTGCGGCTTGTCGCTCGGCGGAGTCGTGGCGATCGCCATGCATTCGGTCGCGCCCGAATGCTGCGCGTCGCTGATCCTCGCCGACACCTTCGCCGTCCATCCCGATGGTCAGGCGATTTACGACCGTTCCCTCGCCGCGACCGACCTGCGCGCGATGGCCGAAGCGCGAGTCGACGTGCTGCTCGCCCAGCCGGCCGACCCCGCGGTTCGCGCGGAAGTGGTCGAGACGATGGCCCGGATCGACCCCGCCGCCTACCGCATCGGCGCGGCTGCGGTGTGGCTCGCCGACCAGCGCGAGCGCGCCGAGGAAATCCGCTTGCCGACCCTGGTGATTTGCGGCTTCGAAGACAAAGTGACGCCGCCGGCGCTGTCGCGTGAGCTCGCCCGTCTGATCCCGGGCGCGCAATATGAACCAATCGAAGGCGCCGGGCATTTGACCAATTTCGAGCGGCCGGTCGAGTTCAACACGTTGGTCGGCGCGTTCGTCCGCGGCGTGGACTCACGATCGTCCTAGGGTCCGCTTTCGACCCATTGCGGTCATTAGCCCGAGCGGGCATGTCGCGCATGAATGGCTTCAGAAAGCAGTAGTGCGTGACAACTTTATTGAGCGCGTTGACGGTGATTGCAGGTGTTGTGGCAACCCCCTCGGCCGCAGCCGATATGG
>DATFUB010000072.1:0-5175 GCA_035261225.1 Sphingomicrobium sp. | reverse complement strand
GGCGCGACCCCGCCGATCGAACGGATCAGGCGCGGCAAATCCTCTGAGTCGAAGCCGCGGCTGCGGACGTCCATGCCGACCGCCGCCGGTCCGACCCGGCATTCGTGTCCGCCGCGGACGAAAGCATCGAGCAAATCGGCGGGCAGATTGTCGACAATGTCCCAGCCCATGTCCTCGAGCGCGTCCAAGACGGTCGATTTGCCCGCGCCGGACATTCCGGTGACGAGCAGGAGCCGGGGAGGGGAGGAGCGGCGGGACACCGCCCTTGGCTTAGAACTTCAGACCGAGCCGGTCGAGCCCGAGCGCGACCTTGGACGGCGCCGAGGCGGTCATCGCATCGATCGTGATCAGCGGCAGGCTGACGCCAAGGATCGGCCGTTCGCGGCTGTCGTCGGGCAAGCGCTGGATATCGCTGGTGAGCTCGACGATCAGGGCGATGGGCAGGTCGCTGACGGAATCCATCTCGACAATGCCGATACCGCGGATCTCAAGCTTTCCGGCGATGTTGGGTGGTGCTGAAGCGAGCAGTTGTTCGCCGTGGCGCTTGACCATGGTTTGGTCGTCGCTGACCAGCACGAACCCCCGATCCAGCAGCCGCAGCGTCAAGTCCGATTTGCCTGAGCCCGATGGGCCAGTGATGAGGACCGCGCGGCCGTCGACTGCAACCGTGCTGGCGTGAACCGTTTCGGCGGACAGCCGCGAGCCTGGAGTAGGGGGCTTGGTCATGCCCGGTGCGCCGCCGGCAGGCGGATGGTGAAGCGGGCGCCAGAAGGCGCGTCGTCGCGGTCCTGCACGTCAATCTCTCCGTCATGGCCTTTGACGATCGCTTCGGCGATCGCCAGGCCGAGGCCGGAATGCCGGCCAAAATTCTCTCCCTCCGGCCTTACTGAGTGGAACCGGTTAAAGATTGCTTCCCGCGCCTCGGGTGGAACGCCCGGGCCTTCATCGTCGACGCGGATGCGGACCTCGTCGCCGACACGGGCTGCGGCGATCTCGACCAGACCGCCGGGCGGCGAAAAACTGACCGCATTATCGATGATCGCGGTGATCGCGCGCGCCAGCCGGTCGGGCTTGCCCATGACCACCGCGCTCGACTTGCGTGGGCGGGCGAAGGCGATGCTGGCACTGCCCTTGTCGCGCCGGTTTTCCCAGCTGGCGATGAGTTGTTCGATGAGCGGGCCGAGATCGACCGTTTCGAACTTCGCGCGGGCCAGTTCGGCGTCGGTTCGGGCAGCTTCGCCGATGTCGTTGATTAGCCGGTCGAGGCGGAGCACGTCGTCACGCGCGATGGCAATCAGCTTCTGCTTGAGCGCGGGATCTTCAACCCGGTCGAGTCCGTCCATCGCCGAACGCAGCGACGCCAGCGGGTTCTTGAGCTCGTGTGTGACGTCGGCCGCGAAGGCCTCGATATTATCGATCCGCTGACGCAGCGACTGGCTCATGTCCGCGACCGAGCGGGCGAGCAGGCCGATCTCGTCGGTCCGCGAGGGCAGGCGCGGCACATTGACTTCGCGCGCCCGGCCGAGCCGGACCCGGTGCGCGGCGAGCGCCAGCCGGCGTAGCGGCCGGACGATCGTCCGCGCGAGGAAGATCGACAAAAGCACGGACAGCAAGACGACGGCGGTCATGATCGCGCCTAGCGTCGCTCGCTGGCTGCGAATGGTGCGAGTGAAGGCCCGGTCGTTGTCGGTGACCAGCACCATGTTGCCCTTGAACGGCATGGCAGCGGAAATGACCGGGGTCAGGTCCGGGGCATTGCGGACCACCGATTCGGCATGACCACTGCGCCTGGCTTCGAGCGCTTCGGGCCAGGCGCCAAGACGGTCGATCGCCGGTTCGGCATAATCGTCGAGCGGCTCCGCCCCGACGAGGGCGTTGAAACCGCGATCGAGCGCCCGCGCAACGTCCTTTGTCCAACTCTGACTGCTGGGGTCGCGGAGCTCGTAGGTCGGTCCGGTGGCTTTCCAGCTATCGATGCTCAGTTGCCCGTCGGGTTGGTAGACACGGATCCGACTCTCGCTTGCCCGGCTGGCCGCGGCGAGGAATGATGTCCAGTCGCGGGGGGACAGAAGCGACAGGGCTTGCGCCGTCGTGGTCGCCTCAATCCGGGTTTGACGCGTGCGCTCCTTGCTCAGCCGGTTACGATACTGATCAAGGTAGAGCACGCTAAGCGCCAGCAGCACGACCGTGAGGACGTTGACCGCGAGGATGCGATGGACGAGCGTCCACCGTCCCGACCAGCTCAACGCCAGGTCGGCCTCGTCCTCACTGGTCGTCGAATTTATATCCGACGCCATAAAGGGTCTCGATCGCATCGAACTCCGGGTTCTGGGCCCGGAATTTCCGGCGGATGCGCTTGATGTGGCTGTCGATCGTCCGGTCGTCGACATAGACGTCGTCGTGATAGGCGACGTCGAGCAATTGGTTGCGGGTTTTGACCACGCCCGAGCGCTGGGCGAGCGCCTCAAGGATAAGGAATTCGGTCACGGTCAGGGTCACGTCCTTGCCGTCCCACACGACTTTGTGCCGGGCTGGGTCCATGGTCAGGCGGCCCCGCTCCAACAGCGGCTGCTCGGGCGCGTCGTGGTTTGCACTCGCTTCGCCCCTGGCCAACTCCTGCCGGCGAAGGATCGCCCGAATGCGCGCGATCAGCAAGCGCTGCGAGAAGGGCTTGGCGATATAATCGTCCGCGCCCATCGCCAGGCCCAGCGCCTCGTCGAGTTCGTCGTCCTTGGAGGTAAGGAAGATCACCGGGACCGGACTCGATTCGCGGATCCGGCGCAACAATTCCATTCCGTCCATCTGGGGCATCTTGATGTCGAGGACCGCGAGATCGGGCGGATTCTCGCCGAGCGCTTTCAGCGCGACCGTAGGATCGGTGTAGACACGGGTGACGAAGCCCTCGGCCTGAAGCGCGATGGAGACAGAGGTCAAGATGTTCCGGTCGTCGTCGACCAGCGCGATCACTTGGCTCATGCCGGCTTAGTGGATCCCTTGCGTTCCCGCGATGCGGCTTAGCCAGCGAGTAACGGTGAAACAAGCGCGCCTCGATGAAACCGGTTACATGCAATTTCCGGTCGATACGAAGTGTTTAATCGTGGCCAGACCGTTTTGACCGCGCAGCCATTTCGTGGGTATAGGCGCGCTTTAACGCATACGTATGCGGCGGCAGGCCCCAACCGGCCGTCGCCGCTTTTGACATTCAAAAGGAAGGGATTTTCGCACGTGACCGACCGGGTTCCGAACCGCGGACTTGACGCACAGGGCATCGCCACCGGCGCCGAGATCTTCTGGAACCTGACGACCGCGCCGCTGGTCGAGCATGCGGTGCGCCGCGGCGAAGGATTGCTGGCGAAGGACGGCCCCCTGGTGGTGCGCACCGGCCAGCACACCGGGCGCAGCGCCAAAGACAAGTTCATCGTCAAGAATTCGATCACCGAGAGCAGTGTCTGGTGGGGCAAGACCAACGCGCCGATGGAGCCCGACGCGTTCGACCGGTTGTACGACGATTTCCTGGTCGCGTTGGGCGACAAGGATCTGTTGTTCGTCGCCGATCTCTACGGGGGGTCGCAGCCCGAGCACCGCGTCCGCGTGCGGGTGATCAACGAGCTTGCCTGGCACAACCACTTCATCCGAACTTTGCTGGTGCGGCCGGAAAGCCACGAGCTGCCCGGTTTCGAGCCCGAATATACGATCATCGACCTGCCGAGCTTCCGCGCTGACCCCGAACGACACGGCACCCGCGGCGAGACGGTGATCGCGGTCAATCTCGAAAAGAAGATCGTCCTGATCGGCGGCACCGCCTATGCCGGCGAAATGAAGAAGTCCGTGTTCGGGCTGCTGAACTTCATCCTGCCGCCGCAGGGGATCATGCCGATGCACTGTTCGGCCAACATCGGCCCCGGCGGCGACACCGCGATCTTCTTCGGCCTGTCGGGCACCGGCAAGACGACGCTGTCGGCCGACCCCAACCGGACGCTGATCGGCGACGACGAGCATGGCTGGTCGGACACCCACGTATTCAATTTCGAAGGCGGCTGCTACGCCAAGATGATCCGCCTGTCGGCCGAGGCCGAGCCGGAGATTTTCGCTACCACCAAGCGCTTCGGCACCGTGCTCGAGAATGTCGTGATCGACATCGAGTCGCGCGAGCTCGACCTCGACGACGCGACGCTCGCCGAGAACAGCCGCGGGGCCTATCCGATCGACTTCATTCCCAATTCTTCCGAAGCCAACATGGGGCCGCTGCCCAAGAACGTGGTGATGCTGACCGCCGATGCGTTCGGTGTGCTGCCGCCGATAGCGAAGCTGACGCCCGACCAGGCAATGTACCACTTTCTTTCCGGCTACACCGCGAAGGTCGCGGGCACCGAGATTGGCGTGACCGAGCCCGAAGCGACCTTTTCGACCTGCTTCGGCGCGCCGTTCATGCCGCGCCACCCGTCGGTCTACGGCAACCTCTTGAAGAAGCGGATCGCTGAGGCGGGCGTCGATTGCTGGCTGGTCAACACCGGCTGGACCGGCGGCAAATATGGCGTCGGCAAGCGCATGCCGATCAAGGCAACGCGCGCGCTGCTCAACGCCGCGCTCGATGGCAGCCTCAAGAACGCCGAATTCCGCAAGGATCCGAATTTCGGCTTCGACGTGCCGGTCGCGGTGCCGAGGGTCGACAGCGCGATCCTCGATCCGCGCGGGACCTGGGCCGATGCCGCGGATTATGACCGGACCGCGGCCAGGCTGGTCGACCTTTTTGTCGAGAATTTCGCGCAATTCGCGGACCAGGTGGACGAGGGCGTCCGACAATCGGGGCCCCAGCCGGCGCAACTCCAAGCGCAACCTCAAGCTCAACCGAGCCCGGCCTAAGCCTCAGCCGTCATTGCGAGCGTAGCGAAGCAATCCAGTGACGAGCTGGATTGTCGCGTCGCTGGCGCTCCTCGCAATGACGGAATTTCCCATGAACATTTACTCACCCAGACCGTTCGCATCCGACGCCGGGATCGCCCGCATCGGCGAAGGGCTGCTCGCCCGCGACCTTCCGTGCGCCGACTGGACCCACGAGGCGCATCTTGGCGCCACGACGTATCTGCTTGCCCGCCGCCCGGACATTGACCTCGACCAGGCGCTGCCCGGCATCATCCGCGGTTACAATGAGAGCGTCGGCGGGGTGAACGACGA
>DATFUB010000071.1:0-44214 GCA_035261225.1 Sphingomicrobium sp. | reverse complement strand
AACGCGCTCGAATTGATCGGTCCCACCGCAACCGACGGTCGACAGAGGTTCGTTGCGCTGCCGATCATCAATGGCGCGTTGACGGCTCGGATCGGCTTCCCGGCCACCCGAATCACGACCGCCGACAAGCTCGTGCTGTTGCTGCCGGTCTTGATGTGGGTGCTGGCTGCGCTGGTCGCATGGGTCCTCGTGACGCGCCTACTGATTCGGCCACTCAAGCAACTGCAGCGCGCGGTCATCGGCTACTGCCCGGGTGAAGAACTCCAGCTGCCCCGCAAACTCGGGCCATCGACCGAGATTCAGGAATTGCGCGACGCCTTCGAGCGCGCGGTGGCGCGCGTCGATGAATCCGAACGCGAAATGACCGGCGCGCTCGACGGACAGCGACGGCTGGTCCGCGAGGTCCACCACCGGGTGAAGAATAATCTGCAGGTCGTCGCGTCGTTGCTCAACATCCACGGCAGAAGCGCGGAGACGATCGACGCCCGCGCCGCTTACGCCGGCATCGGCCGGCGCGTCGGGGCGCTGTCGATCGTCCACCGCAACCATTTCGCGGAAATGGAAGAGAATCGCGGGATCGCCGTGCGGCCGCTGCTCGCCGAACTAGCCGCCGAGCTTCGCGCCGGAGCCCCGGAACCGGCGCGAAAACTGCGGATCGATCTCGAACTGGAATCGGTCAACACGACCCAGGATGTCGCGGTCGCGATCGCCTTCCTGATCACCGAAATCGTCGAATTCGCGATGCTCAACCGGCCGCTCGACCCGGTCGAGATTTCGCTCCGCCGGACCAGCGAACTGACCGCGCGCCTGACCCTGAGCAGCCCGGTCCTGGTACCCGAGACTGCAGACCAGCCCGAAAAAATGCAGTTTGAACGCATCATCGCCGGCCTCGCCAAGCAGTTGCGGTCCACGCTCGACCGCAAGCTCGGGCGCTATAGTGTTGATTTACCAGTGTTTCCTGCGCCCTAGGCAGGCCGTAAATCGTTACGGCGGCGGGGGAAAAATAATTTCGAGCGTCGGAACCGTTCGCGAAGAAGCCGCGTTGTGCAATTCGGATAGTGACCTTTTGCCCCCCCGCTCTCGCTATCCGCTTAAATGGGCCCGGAACCGCTAACCCTCCCCCCCCCCGGTGGCGCTTCCGGGCCCCCTTCTGTGTGGGGCTCAGGAAACTCAGGAGTTGATCGAGCCGCTCGGCGCGCCGCGCGCCAGTGGGTGAGGCGGATCGCGAGAAGCGCGAACTCGTACAGACCATAGAGCGGCACCAGCAGCATCAGCATCGACACCACGTCGGGCGGAGTCAGCACTGCCGCGACCGCAGCCGCGCCGACGATCGCATAGCGCCGCGACTTGGCGAGTTGCTCGCGCGTGACGAGACCGGCGCGTTCGAGAATCATGAGCAGGATCGGCAACAGGAACGCCGCGCCGAACCCGAATAGGAAGCGGGTGACGAAGTTCAAATAATTACCGACGCCGGGAAGCGCTTCCTGGGTCACTCCGCCAACATTGCCCTGGAAGCTCAGCAGAAAATGCAGCGCCCACGGCATGGCGACGAAATAGGCGAAGGACGCGCCCGCGCCGAAGAAGATCGGGGTCATGAGCAGGAACGGGAGGAAGGCGTTCTTTTCCTTCGCGTAGAGGCCCGGCGCGATGAACCGCCACAGCTGGATCGCCAGCACCGGGAAGCTCAGCATGAGCGCCGCGAACAACGCCACCTTCACCTGAACAAAGAAGGCTTCGAAGATGTCGGTATAAATCAGCTTGCCCTGGCCGGCCTGCAGCAGCGGCTGGACCAGCACCGCAAAAATATTCTTGGCGAAGGCAAAGCAGACGAAGAAGGTGACGACCAGAGTCGCGAGGCACCACAGCAAGCGCCGCCTTAGTTCGATCAGATGTTCGAGCAGCGGTTGCTTGGTTTCATCGATATCCTTCACGGCAACGGCCGCTTTTCGGGCGGAAGCTCGTCACCGTCGGGATTGGCAATCGGCGGCATTTCGTCGGGTTGGCCGGGTTCGGGATAATGCGCCTCGGGCGGGTGGAGCTGCATGATGCGCTCATTCTCCTCGCGCCACTTTTTCTCCATTTCCTCGAGTTCGGCTTCACGCATCATATTTTCGATGCCCGAGGTGAAGTGACGTGCCATGCCGCGCATTCGGCCGACCCAATAGCCGACGGTGCGCATCACCTTGGGCAAATCCTTGGGCCCGATGAAAATCAGCGCGAGGATCGCGACGACCGCGAGTTCCGAGGAATCGACGCCAAACATGGCGGCTCTCTATTTTTCTAGCGCGCTTCGTCGTCCCGCGGTGGCGGCGCTGCCGTCGGGTCGGCCGGGCGGGGAGTCACATCAATCGGCGGGTCCTGGCGCCCGATCGAGCGCGGCGGCTCGGAGCGGCGGTCTTTCTCGTAGCGTTTGCGGGCGTCGTCCTCATCGTCAGACATGCCGTGCTTAAAGCTTTTGAGGCCCTTGGCGACATCGCCCATCATCGACGAGAATCGGTTCCCGCCGAACAGCAGCAACAGGATAATCGCGAAGATCAGGATATGCCAAATGCTGAAACCGCCCATGTGAAACTCCTTTGCGAAGCTTCCTAGTCTTCCTCGCCTTCGCTTTCCAGTTGAAGCTGGAATACGGCCTCGTCGAGCGGGTCGAGCAGCCCGGCCGCCTTGAGGTCGTCGATCCCGGGAAGGTCGCGGCGCGAGGCGAGGCCGAAGTGGGTCAGAAACTCGTGGGTTGTTGCGTAGAGCAGCGGCCGCCCCGGCCCTTCGCGGCGTCCGGCTGGCCGGACCCATCCGGCATCCATGAGCACATCGAGTGTCCCCTTGGAGATTTGCACGCCGCGGATCGCCTCGATCTCGGCCCGGCTGACAGGCTCGTGGTAGGCGATGATCGCGAGCGTCTCGGTCGCCGCGCGCGAGAGCCGGCGCGGCTCCTCGCGAGTCCGGCGAAGCAAATGGGCGAGGTCGGGCGCGGTCTGGAAATGCCAGCGGCCGCCGCGCTCGACCAATTGGACGCCCCGGCCCTCGTATTGGACGGATAGCTGGCCGAGCACGATTTCGATCGGTCCCTCGCCGACATGCTGCCCGATTTCCTCGACCGACAGCGGGCTGGCGGATGCGAACAGGGTCGCTTCGATGGCGCGGGTGAGCTCGTCCATCAGGCGGCACGCAGCTTTATCGGAGAGAACGGCTCGTCCTGCGCGATATCGAGCTTGCCGCGCCGCGCGAGCTCGAGCGCCGCGAGAAAGCTGGACGCCAGCGACGAGCGGCGGAATTGCGGATCCTGGGTCGACGGCAGGAAGCTTTCGAGCATGGTCCAGTCGAGCGCCGCGCCGATCATCCGGCTGACGCGGTCGAGCGCTTCCTCGAGCGTCATCACCGCGCGTGGATGGACGACGTGCATTGCCGGGGCCGAGCGCGCGCGAACCGCGCCATAGGCGGCGAACAGGTCGAAATCACGGACCTGCCAATCGGCCTTGCGCACCAGACGGAGGCCCTCCGGCGCGCCGCGCAGGAACACGTCGCGCCCGACGCGGTCGCGGCCGAGCAGCCGCGCGCCGGCTTCGCGCATCGCGTCGAGCCGCTGCAACCGCATCTGCAGCCGAAGCGCGATCTCTTCCGGGCTCGGATCGGCCTCGGGGTCCGAGGGCAAGAGCAGGCACGATTTGAGGTAAGCGAGCCACGCCGCCATCACGAGATAATCAGCCGCGATCTCGAGCTTGAGCGCGCGCGCCTCGTTCAAATAGGCAAGATATTGCTCGACCAGCTGGAGGATCGAGATCTGGGCGAGGTCGACCTTCTGGACCCGGGCAAGGCTGAGCAGCAGATCGAGCGGCCCCTCCCACCCGTCGAGCGTGAGGTTGAGTTCGTCCGACTGGGCAACGGGGCGCTGTTCGAATTCCTCGTCGGTTTCCACGGGCCCGATCCTACACCAAGGCCAGCAAGGCGTCGCGCTTGGCGACGGCTTCGGCAAAGTCGAGACCGTCACCGTCGACCAGAGTGATGGCCATCGCCCGCGCCAGTCGCTCCCCACCCTCCGAAGACATCGGCGGAGTCGCAGCGGCGACCGCGATCATCTCCTCCATCTTGCCCGAGCAATGGAGCGCGACGTCGCAGCCCGCCGCGACCACGCCGGCGGCGCGGCCGCCGAAATCGCCCTGTAGCGCTTCCATACCGATATCGTCGCTCATCAGGAACCCGTCGAAACCGATGCGACCGCGGATGATCTCGCGAATCACGATTGGCGACAGGCTCGCCGGGCGTTCGGGGTCCCACGCCTCATAGACGACATGCGCGGTCATCCCCATCGGCGCCGAGCGCAGTCGTTCAAACGGCTCAAGGTCGATTTCCAGCGCCTCGGCGTCCGCGTTCACCACAGGCAGCTCCTTGTGGCTGTCGACCAGGGCGCGGCCGTGGCCCGGCATATGCTTGACGATCCCGACCACGCCAGCCGACGCCATGCCGTCGAGCACGACCCGGCCCAACGCGGCGACCTGCATCGGTTCCGAGCCCAGAGCGCGGTCGCCGATGATGTCGCTGGCCCCTTCCTGACGGACGTCGAGGAGGGGCAATGCGTTCACATTGATCCCGCACGCCCGCAAGCTAAGCGCGATCGCGCGGGCGTTCGACCGCGCCGCCTCCAGCGCCGAGGACGGGGCCAGCGCGTAAAGCTGGGCGAAGCGCTCGGCGGCGGGGAACGCCGGCCAGGCCGGGGGCCGCATCCGCGCGACGCGTCCGCCCTCCTGATCGATCAGGATCGGCAGGGGGCGGCCGGTGAGATCGCGCAGCGAATCTGTCAGCCGGAGCAGTTGGTCGGGATTGTCGCAATTGCGCTTGAACAGGACGAAGCCGGCCGGTTCGGCGTCGCGAAAGAAAGCGCGCTCATCGGCGGTCAGTTCAAAGCCTTCGAGTCCGTAGATCGCCGCGCGCATCGGCTATTGCGCCACGAAGCAGTTCTCGCCCGCCGACTTGAGCGCCTGACACGCCGCCGTGGCCTCGGCCGGCGACGCGGCGGTGGCGCGCAGCCGGATCCCGCCCGGGAACTGGACGATCAGCTTGTTCATCGCCGCGACCGACGAGAAGCGAGCCGACAGCGCGGCCCAGGCGCGCTCGGCTTGCGCCTGATTGGCGAAGGCGCCGAGCTGGATGACGCTGCCCTTGGCCCCGGCCGGCGCGGGCGGCGGGGTCGGCGCAGCCACGACCGGCTCCTTGGTCTCATTCGGAGGAATGCGCTTGGGCTCTTCCTTTGGCGCGGTGGCCGGTTTCACCGGCACCTTGGTCATATCGAGCTGCGCATCCGTGTCTTCGCCGGCGCTGGTTTCATAGGCGGTCTCGCTTTCGCCGGCGACGTCGAGGCCGCCCGGGTTCGGCGGCTTGATCTTGTACGGGCCCGGCTCGGCCCGGATCAGCTGCGGCGGGCGATTGAGGCCGGCATCGCGCCGCCCGATCCAGAAGAAGGCCGCGGCGACAACCGCGCCGGCGAGCAGGACGACGACCAAGGCGGCGAGCATCTTGCGCGCGGAAACGCCACGCGGCTCGTCCTCGTCATCGACCGCGGCGAGCCACGGTAGCTGACCTTCATCGTAGGCCGCTCGTTCGTCGGTCACAGCCCAACCTCGCGCTCGTCGATCACGACGCAACTCTGCGCGATCATGCGCATGCGCTGGCACAGCACGGTCGAATGCGCTTGCGACGTGGTCCCCATCTGCAGCCGGTAATAGACCCGACCGTTGCGTAGCGACTGCACCGGTACGACCAGCGCCGGCAAATGCTTGAGCGCCGGGTTCACGCGAACGATCGCCCACCAGCCCTTCTTCGCCTGATGCGCCGTCCGGAACGCGCCGACCCGGATCAGCCGGCCCGAAGCGCCGTCGACGACGCGCACCGGCCACGGGCCGGACACGGCGGGCCTGGGCGGTGCGGGCGCTCGCGTGACCGCGGCTTCGGGCTCGGCCTCGGCCGCCGTCGCCTCGACCGCAGGTTCAACCTTGGGCCGGACGCGTTCGACCGGCGCTTTGCGCTGAGTCGGCTGCGATTCCATCACCGGGATCGGCGGCGCGACAATCGGTTCGACTTTCGGAACGGTGACGGGCTGAACCTCGTGCTGGGCCGAGGCGTCAGGCAGCCGGACCGTGGCTTCGGGCCGGACGAAAGAGGATTCGGGCGTTGGCGAGGTCTCTTCGCCGCTCCTCAACCCAAGCCAATAGGCGAGGCCCGCGACGAGGAGAATCGCAACCGCCGCCCAGCCGACCATATTGCCGGAAGGCTTGCGCACGCGCGCTGGTTCGTCGGGAAGCCATGGCAGCCGGTCCAAGCCGAGCGCCACTCGGCTGTCGCTCATGATCAGCGCATCTCCTCGGTCGCGGCGACCCCCATCAGCGCCAGGCCGCTCTTGATGATCTGCGCGATTCCGAGCGCGAGTTCCAGCCGTGCCCGCGAAAGTTGTGGATTATTTTCAACGAGGAAGCGGCGCGCCGGATCGTCGTTGCCGCGGTTCCACAAAGCATGGAATTCCGCCGCCAGGTCGTAGAGGAAAAAAGCGATCCGGTGCGGCTCGTGAGCCACCGCCGCGCTCTCGATCACCCGCGAATATTGCGCGGCGCGCTTGACCAGCGCGAGTTCCTCGTCGTCGAGCAGGTCAAGGTCGGCGGGTGCGGCGAGGTCGACCCCGGCCTCGGCTGCCTTGCGCTTCAACGAGCTGATCCGGGCGTGGGCATATTGGACGTAGAAGACCGGATTATCCTTCGACGCCTCGACCACCTTGGCGAAGTCGAAATCGAGCGGGGTGTCGGCGCGCTTGGTCAGCATCATGAACCGCACAACGTCCTTACCGACCTCGCCGACGACGTCCGCCAGCGTCACAAAATCGCCGGCGCGCTTGGACATCTTGACCGGCTCACCGGCGCGGAACAGCCGCACCATGTTGATGATTTTCACATCGAGGTCGACGCGGCCGTCGGTCAGCGCCTTCACCGCCGATTGCACGCGCTTCACCGTGCCCGAATGATCGGCGCCCCAGATGTTGACGAGATGATCGGCGTCACGCGCTTTCCGCCAGTGATAGGCCGCATCGGAGCCGAAATAGGTCCAGCTGCCGTCCGACTTTTTCATCGGCCGGTCCTGATCGTCGCCGAACTGGGTCGAGCGGAACAGGGTCAGCTCGACCGGCTCCCACTCGTCGTGCGGGTCGAGGCTCTTGGGCCGTTCGAGCACGCCCTCGTAGACCAGGCCCTTGGAGCGCAGCACGTCCATCGCTTCATCGACCGCGCCGGCGCGTTGCACGTCGGCCTCGGACGCGAACAGGTCGTGGTGAATGTTCAACAGGCCGAGGTCATGGCGGATGAGATCGAGCATCGCCGCGATCGCCGCATCGCGAAAGATTGGCAGCCACTCAGCCTCGGACGCGGACGCGAACTTGGCGCCATGCTCTGCGGCGAGCAGCACGCCAACCGGCTTCAGATAGTCGCCGGGATACATCCCTTCAGGAATGCCGCCGATGTCTTCGCCGAGCGCCTCGCGGTAGCGGAGGTGGACCGAGCGGGCGAGCGTATCGACCTGCGCGCCGGCGTCGTTGACATAATATTCCTTGGTGACGCGGAAGCCCGCGGCTTCGAGCAGCCGGGCGAGGCTGTCGCCGACCACCGCGCCGCGGCAATGGCCCATGTGCAGCGGCCCGGTCGGGTTGGCCGAGACATATTCGACATTGACCCGCTCGTTGTTGCCGATGGTCGACAGCCCGTATTGCTCGCCTTCGCGGAGGATGGTCTTGAGTTCGTCGCGCCAAGCGTCGGGCGTCAGCCGGAGGTTGATGAAACCGGGACCGGCGATCTCGACCAAAGTGACGGGCGGCAGCGCTTCGAGCTTCGGCTTGATCGCCTCGGCGAGTGCGCGGGGATTGGTCCCGGCGGCCTTGGCGAGCACCATCGCGGCGTTGGTCGACAGATCGCCATGTGACGGATCGCGCGGCGGCTCGACGGTGACGTTCTTACGATCGAGCTCCGCCGGCAGCGTGCCGTCGGCAATCAGGTCGTCGAGCACTCCGTCAAGAAGCGCGGCATATTGGGCGTAAAGGGACATCGCCCGCGCCTCTATCGTGCCCGGGGCGGCGCGTCACCCTAGCCTGTAATCCCCTGCCGAGGATCAGAAGCGGTCGGTGGCGAGATCGACGGGGCCGACCAGTTCCTCGTGGCGGCGGATCGCGAAACGGTCGGTCATGCCGGCGATGAAATCGCCGATGGTCCGCAACTGCCCGATCTCGCTGCCCTCACCGCGCCAGCCGTCGGGCAGTAATACGCGGTCGGCGCGATAGGCGCCGGCGAGGTTCGAGACGACCCGGACCGCCTCCTTGCGGACTTTCTCAAGCTCGGGCGACTCGTAGAGGCGCGAATAAAGGAAGCGCTTCAATTCGCGCTCCTCGGCGGCGAGGTCGGCCGAGAAGCCGACCAACGACTGCTCGGCGGCGCGGACCTCGTCGATCGTCGCAACCCCCGCATCCCGCACCCAACGATCGGTCTCGGCGAGGACATCGCCGACCATCGACCCAATCATGTCGCGAACCAGCGCGCGCTGACGCTTGTCGGCGCTGAGCCCCGGATGCCGCTCGCCGATCTTCGCCCAGTGGCGCTCGACAATCGGCAATTCGATCAGTTCGTCGAGCTCGAGGATCCCGGCGCGCAAGCCGTCATCGATGTCGTGATTGTCATAGGCAATGTCGTCGGAAATCGCCGCGACTTGCGCTTCGAGCCCCGACCACGTGCCAAGCTCCAGGTCCCATTCGTCATTGGCTTCTGACAGAGCCCAGGTCGGATCGACGATTGGCCCATTATGCTTGGCCAGGCCTTCGAGCGCTTCCCAGCTGAGGTTGAGCCCGTCGAAGTCGGGATAGGGCGCTTCCAATTTGGTGACGAGGCGGATGCTGTGGGCATTGTGATCGAACCCGCCAGCGTCGGCGAGTGAGGCATTGAGCCCCTCCTCCCCGGCATGGCCGAACGGCGGATGGCCGAGGTCGTGAGCGAGGCACAAGGCTTCGGTCAAATCCTCGTTGAGGCCGAGCGCCCGGGCGATTGTGCGGCCAATCTGCGCGACCTCGATGCTGTGAGTCAGCCGAACGCGGAAATGATCCCCGTCGGGCGCGACGAACACCTGGGTCTTGTGGCGGAGGCGGCGGAAGGCGACCGAATGGACGATGCGGTCGCGGTCGCGCTGGAAGATGTCGCGCGGCCCGCGCGGGGCAGCATCGACCTCGGGATGAAGGCGTCCGCGCGATCGCGGCGGTTGCGCGGCAATGCCGCTGGGAAGGCTCATTCCGTGCCGAGTGGCACAATCTTGTCGGATTCGGAATTGGTCCAGTTGAATGCGTCGATGCCGACGGTCTCCAGGTCAGCCTTGAAGGTCTCGGCATCGGACGTTCCGCGGAACGGCCCGATCACCAGCCGCGCGCGGTCGGAGCTCTGGGCGACAAAGCCGCTGATCCCGTCGAACAGATCGCGGTTGCGCAACTTCATCCGGCGGAACTCGATCGGCAGTGCAGATGAATTCGCGCCGCTGGCGAGCTGAAGCCAGATTCTGCGCTGACTGACAGCCGCCCGGATTGGAGCCGGCTTGGGCACAGCGGGAGCGACGTAGGCAATTTGCGGCGGCGCGCGATTGGGCTGCCAGCTCGGCGAGGCTTGCGGCGCCGGAGCGCGCAACATCTCGTCGATCGAAGCGAGCCGGTCGGCTTTCGTCGAAGCCCCGTACGGCGAGGAAACCGTGGCCGACGCGAGAGCGGGCGCATTCGCGTCCGGGAATATGCCGAGATTGACCGCCGCCGCCTTCTGGCCCCCGCCCAGGGTCGGCAGCTGCTGGAGGAACGGTGAAACGCGCGACCAGCTGCCCGGCATCGCGGCATCGATCGCGACCATCGCGCCGCGCGTGTCCCCGGTCAAAGCGAGCACGAATGCGCGCACCCGGTTGACCGTGGAATCGCCTTTGGCCGAGAGCGGAGCGAGCGTCTGGAGCGCGCTGCCCTTGTCGCCGCTGATCGCCAGGCTGAGGGCGAGACGGCGGCGGGCCTCGGTCGCATCCAGACCGTTCAAAGCCGCGCGATAATCGGCCTGCGCCTGACGCTGCTGCCCGAGCAGATCGTATGCGAGCCCGCGGTCGCAGGCGATCGACGACACCGACGCGCCGAGCTGCAACGAGCGGGTAAAGTAAGGCATCGCGGCGCCGGCCTCGCCATTGGCGACCGAGACCGCGCCCATTCCGGCTTGCGGCAACGGGCTTTTCGGATTGACCTCGTCGGCCCGGGCGAAAAAGCCAGCCGCGGCCTGGGGATCACCAATGTCGAGCGAAGCTTTGCCAGCGCCGATCAGGGCGTCGAAATCCTTGGGGTCCGAAGCGAGCGTGTGGATATACCGGACGAGCGCCGCGGACGGCGTTTCGGCATAGCCCGAATAGGTGGATTGCGCCGGGGCCGGCACGGCCACGATCAACGCTCCGGCGCATGCAAATGCCAAACGCAGTGTCAAAATTCCCCGCATCGTCCTCCCCATGGGGAGAGAATCTTGCCGGAAGCTTTCTGCCTAGGGGCTTTTCGGTGAGCCGTGCTGGGAGGGCGGTGAGCGGGCTGAAATCGGCGAGATTCTGTCAAGAATGGAAAGGGCCGCTCTCGCGAGTGACCCCTCCACCATCCTTTGGATGGTCCCCCTCCCCGTTGCGGGGAGGATCGATTACTGGTTGTTCTGGCGGTTGAGGAAACGCGGTATGTCGATCGGCTCGCGCTTGAACCCGGGCTCGGCCCCATCCTCGTCGATCTGCGCCTTGGGCGCACCGCGCGCGATATTCGACATCCGCTCGAACAGGGTTCCGCCCGCTGCCGCCGGTTGATCCTCGGTCGCGGGGTCCTCATCGACCGGCGGATTGATCGGCGGTCGGCCGACCGGTGTGGTCAGAATGTCGTCGGAGTCGAGCAGCAGTTCGTCGCCCTCGTCTTCAGTCATTTCTTCCGACACGGACGTAAGATCGAGCGGAGTATCCGTCGCCTCGACGACCTCAACCTGGGTGTCCTCGACCACCTTGGGCGTCGACGTCGCGGTGCGGGTCGCTGGGAAGGTGAAGACCTTGCCCGGCGCCGGCGCGGCGACCGCATCAGCCTCGATCCCAGTGGCGACGACCGACACACGGATCTTGCCGCCGATGTCGTTATTGAACGCCGAACCCCAGATGATGTTGGCGTCGGGGTCGACCAGTTCCTTGATATGGCTGGCGGCCTCGTCGACTTCCATCAGGCGCATGTCCTCGCCGCCGGTGATCGAGATGATCACGCCCTTGGCGCCCTTCATGCTGACCCCGTCGAGCAGCGGGTTGGAGATGGCTTTCTCGGCGGCTTCGATGGCGCGGTTGTCGCCCTCGGCTTCGCCGGTGCCCATCATCGCCTTGCCCATCTCGCTCATCACCGAGCGAACGTCGGCGAAGTCGAGATTGATCAGGCCGGGCATGACCATCAGATCGGTGATCCCGCGCACGCCCTGCTGAAGCACCTCGTCGGCCATTTCGAACGCTTCCTTGAAGGTCGTTTCCGAATTGGCGAGGCGGAACAGATTCTGGTTTGGGATCACGATCAGCGTATCGACGTGCTGCTGAAGCTCGGCGATGCCAGCTTCGGCCGAGCGGGCGCGGCGCGCGCCCTCGAAGGCGAACGGCTTGGTGACCACGCCGACGGTCAGGATGCCCTTGTCACGCGCGGCCTTGGCGATGACCGGCGCGGCGCCGGTCCCGGTGCCGCCGCCCATGCCGGCGGCGATGAAGCACATGTGCGCGCCATCCAGCGCGGCGATGATCTCTTCGAGCGTTTCCTCGGCCGCGGCGCGGCCGATCTCGGGCCGCGACCCGGCGCCGAGGCCCTGGGTGATGCGCAAGCCGAGCTGGATCCGCCGATCGGCGGTCGAATTGTTGAGCGCCTGAGCGTCGGTGTTGGCGACAATGAAGTCGACGCCCTGGACGTCGGCTCGCATCATGTTGGCAATGGCGTTGCCGCCGGCGCCACCGACCCCGATCACGCCGATGCGGGGACGGAGTTCGTCGACTTCCGGCCGGATGAAATCAATGCTCATGAGTCAAATCCCCTCTCGCGCCAACGCGTTGAGCCTTCACGGGGAATCTTTGAATCATCGCGAGTCGCAAGCCAAGCAAAAAGTAAACGCCGGCCCAAAAAACTGGGGATGATGTCGCCCGAAAGACTCACTTATCCAGAGCGTGACGCGGTTCCAGCGACTGATCGTAATCGAGGGGCCCTCTACATCTTCCGCGCCCGCGTCCAAGAAATCGCGGCCGAGCGCTCGCCGCGCTTTTGCATGATTAGGATTGCGCCACCCAGGCTGTCCTTTTGTCCGCTTTCCACCCGGTTCGGTTACCAACGACCCGTACCCAGTATAATTTGCACGGGAACACTGCCGCTATGGTATCGTTGTCAGGCAGAATTACCCGAGAGGAGAAGTGAATGAGACGGATTGCGCTTATTATCGTGGCTACGGTTGCCGTTTCGGCGTGCGCAACGACGCCCAAGACCCAAACTTGTCCCGACGGGTCGGTCATCGCGTTGGATGCGCCCTGTCCGCCACCGCCGCCACCGCCGCCTCCACCGCCGCCGATGGTCAGTTGTCCGGATGGATCGACGGTCCCGGCGGGAGCGACCTGTCCGGTGCCGCCACCGCCGCCACCGCCACCGCCGCCACCCCCGATACGCCGATCCGGCGAACGCGGCTAATCTCCAAGGAGGCCGTCGCAAGAGCGCCGGCCTCCACTTGACGTCACTTCACGACGCCGCTTTCCGGCCGCGCGGCCGCTTTGAACGATGGCCCGCTCCGAGGGACTTGAACCCCCAGCCTCCGGGTTCGAAGCCCGGCGCTGTATCGAGTTGAGCTAGGAGCGGCCGTTTGTAGCACGGCAATTCTGCCGATGTCCGCGCAGTGCCGCACGGTCATCGACACGGCAATCCTCTCACCCAGGAATGTTTTCCAAAGCCACCGCGAAAAATCTGACCTGTTGAAAAACGAATCTGCGCGGTGCTCGACTGCCAGCCGGGTGACTTGCTCGAGTTTTAGCCGAACCCCGGCGATACCGAGCCGTCGGTTAGCGGCGGCCGCGAAACAGGCTGGCGCCCGCGACGATGGCTAAGCCGAATGCGCCGAGCATCGTGACCAGCGCGATCAGATGATATTTGGCACGTTCTGGCGACACACCGCCCGGCACCAGCGGCGCCGCGTCTCCCTGCAGCCCGACATCGCGGCCGACGACGTAGAGACCGATGGCAATGGCGACGAAAATGAGTGGTTTGAGCCGCATCTCAGCCCCGGCGCTCGCCGCCCGGCGGCGGGCCGAGATTTAGCTTGCGCCGGTCGCCCTTGCGCCGGTCGGTCGAGCGGCGCTCGCCGTCGGGCGGAGCCGAACGTCGCGGCGCCCGTCCCCCGAGATCGCCCTCTTCAATCGCCAACGCATCGGCGTCGGCGCCGGTGTTGCGGAGCTTGGCGGTCGCGACCGTCATTACCAGCGTCAAATGAGTCCGGACGAATTCGCCGCGTTCGGCTTCAGACATCGCGGCCGCCCGGTCAGGCGTCAGGTGAAGAAACCCCTCGATCGCCTCGCGCGACACGGCGATGGCGCGGAGCTTGCCGTCGATCCACATGTCGACAAGCGTGCTGGCGCCGCTCGAACGTACTGAATCGTTCTCCATCGTCTCACCTCCGCCGCACCAACGCTTACCAAGCTAATCTGTATCAAACTTGGGAACCGAATGTGAGGCCGCGATGTTTTGCGCGACGCGTCCGATCCCCCTCGGATGACTGTGGAGCGGTCCGGCCATTGCCCTTCACAGTGAAGCCGGACCGCTTACCCACCTAATCCAATTCGACCGGCTCGATCCGCGGAACACCGAACGCCCACCAGATGGCGCCGAACGCCGCGACCGCGGCGGTGAGGACAAAGGCGCTGCCGTAGCCGGCGCGATCGACGATGATCCCGGTGATGATCGGCCCGAAAATGCCCGACAAATTGCCAAGTGCGTTTTGGAAGCCGACCCACGTCCCCGAAGCGCGCGGTCCGGCAAACATCTGCGCGATCGCATAGAGATTGAGCGACAAGGAAGCCGTCGCTGCGCCCGCAAGGCACAAGAGGATGCCAAGGCTCAGAGCGCTGTTCGCATAAGCGAGGCCGAGGATCGCGGCGGCGGCGAGCGCCTGGCTGGCAACCATCATCCAGCGGCGGCACAACGCCTCCGATCGGCCGGAGCGAGTCCACCAGTCCGAGAAATGGCCGTAACTCAAGGCGCAAACCGCCTGCACGGCATAGCCCAGCGTTGCGAGGAAGGTCATTTGAGTGATCGTGAATCCGCGTTCCTTGGTCAGGTACAAAGGCAGCCAGGCGAGCAGGAAGTAGAAGCAATAATTGCCCGCGCAATGGCCGATCGACATCGCCCACAACGGCCATTTGCCGATCAGTACGCGGAGCGGGACGGTCGCGCCTTCATCGTGATGTCCGGTGGTCGGCAGCGATCGCACCGTCTGTTGCCACGGCAGGAGCCAGATCAGCGTCGCGATGCCGAACGCGAAGAACATCGCGCGCCACCCCCATTGGGCGACGATCAATCCTCCTGCGAGCGTGCCCACGGCGGGCCCAAGCGCGAGGCCCGCCGCGACCGCGGCATTGGCCAGCCCGCGGCGTTCGGCGGGAACGTGGCGGGCGATGATCTTGGAGCTGCCCGGGAAGGCGATGCTCTCCCCGACGCCGAGCATCACGCGCATCACGAGCAATGACATGAAGCCGCCGGCAAACCCGATCAGGAATGTGCTGCCCGCCCACAAAACGATCCCACCGGCCATCAGTTTGTAGACCGAGAAGCGGTCGCACAACCAGCCGATGAGCAGCTGGACCGGGGCATAGACCCAGAAGAACGCCGAGACCGCGATCCCGAAGGTGGTCGCGGAAAGGGCGAGCTCGCCCTTCATCAGCGGCGCTGCCACCGCGATAGCGCCGCGATCGACGTAGTTGAGGAATACCGCCGCGCCGAGCAGGAAGATCAGCGCCGCGCCGGCGTTCGTCCGGCCTTTAGCTAATGTCGCCATTGGAGACCCCCGCTATCGTGCATAGCGGGATTCCCGCCTTCGCGGGAATGACGAATCAGAACCCGCCCTTCATCGCCGAAAACAGCCGGCCGAATATGCCGTTCGCCGCCTTGCGCATGACCGGCGCGGCGATGTCGCGGATGTCCCCGCGTCCCGAACCGGCGAGCAGAGCGAGGCCAACCAGCGTCGAGAACGCCGGGCCGCTGTGGGCATCGGGCAGGCCGGTCAATTGCTTCGGACGGCCCACCCGGACCGCACGGCCGAGCACGCCCTGCATGTAATCCGCGATGTTCTTGAGCTCGGCGCCGCCGCCGGTGAGCACGACCTGGCGGCCGACTGGGCCGGTGAAGCCAAGGCCCTTCAACGCACCCTCGATCTCGTTGGTCAGCTCTTCTACCCGCTGGCGGATGACCATCATCAGCTGGGCGCGTGTGATCTTGAGCGGCTCGGCGCCCTGCTCCGCGCCGATCTGGCTCGCCTCGATCATCTCGTGATTGTCGCGCGGGGAGGTCATCGCCGAGCCGTAAAAGCATTTGAGCCGCTCGGCGTCGCGCCGCTGAACCCCGAAAGCGCAGGCGATGTCATTGCTGATGTCGTGCGCGCCGAGTGGGATCGAGCGTAGGCCGACGAGCATCCCGCCGAAATGCACCGAGACATTGGTGACGTCCGCGCCGAGCTCGACCAGGGCAACGCCAAGATCGCGCTCCTCCTCGCTGAGGCAGGCAAGGGCGGCCGCAATCGGCGAAGCGACGATGGCTTTGACCCCGAGGTGGGCGGAGCGGATGACGGTGTCGATGTTGCGGAGCGGCGCGGAATCCGCGGCGATGACGTGGATGTCGACGCCGAGACGGTTGGCATAAAGCCCGATCGGCTGCTGGACGCCCTGCGCGCGGTCGATCGTGTACAGCGCCGGATGGGCATGGAGCACGACCTGGCCATTGCCGTCGATCGCTTTTTTGCCGGCGCTAAGGAGCTCGTCGATATCGGACTGTTCGACCGGGTGGCCGCCGAGCTCGACCTCGACATTGGCGACATCGCTGACGAGGCCGCCCGCGCCATAGCTCGCCCAGACATCGTCGACGGTAACTCCGGACATGCGTTCGGCCAACTCGACTGCCTCGCGCACCGCGAACTCGCTCGCCGCCATGTCGGTGATGTAGCCGCGCTTGACGCCGCGGCTTTCGCGCTGGCCGGTACCGAGCACGGTCAGCCGGCCGTCTTCGCCGGGAGTGACGATCAGGGCGCTGACCTTGGACGAGCCAATGTCGAGCGCGGCGATCACTTGCTGTTCGGACGGTTGAGCCACTTTGCGCGTCAGCCCTCCGGGGGCTTGTCGGCGGGGCTCGGCTCGCCCGGCTTGTGCGGCAGGCGCACGGTCATCTGGCCGGGCTTGCGCAAGTCGAACCACAGGATCCCGCGCCCAAGCAAGCCGCTGGAGCGGTCGGCCTTGGCGAATTTGTCGAGTGCTGCGTGCGCGGCGACCTCGCCCTCGGGCAGAGCGATCGTCTCGCCTGACTGAAAGTTCAAATCCCAGCGGCGGCCGCCGACCCAGGTTGCCGAGGCCAGCTGCGGTTCAAGCGTCGGCAGGCCAGCGAGCAGCCGATCGAGCTGACGTGCCTGGCCGTTCGCGCCCGGCCCGACAAGCAACGGCAAGTCGGGCATCTTGTCGATCGGAACACGGTCAAGGACCACGCCGTCCGCGTCGATCAACGCCAGGCGGCCGCTGTCCTGCCACAGCGCGGCGGGCGTGCGTTCGACGATGTCGACCACCAAAGTGTCGGGCAGCCGGCGCGAGACCCGCGCATCCTTGACCCAGCCGAACGCCAGCAGCCGCTCACGGATCCGCGCGACGTCGACCAGCGGCTGCGGCGCCTTGACGCTTTCCGCTTCCTCGCTGGCGCGGCGTAGTTCGTCGTCGACGATCTCATCGATCTGCCTGCGCTGCATGTGGTTGAGGCCAACGATCTGATAGCCGCTGACGGTAAATCCGACGCGTCCCATCAGCGCCCCGGCCGAGCGTTCCGCCTTGGCCGGGATGTCGAGCGCGACGATCACGACCGCGCCGATGGCGAGCAGGAAGCCGACGAAGGTGAGCCCGGCGAGCTTGTTGGCGCGTGCCTGGTCGACCGGGAGCCGCTTGGCGATCTTTTTTGGGACCGTGACCTTGGGCGCCGGCTTGCGCGTGTTGACCCGCGCTCCGCCGCCGCGGCGGACGTGGGCGGCGCTCATTGGAGCGCCTCGGCGATCAGCCGCTCGACCAGTTCGCCATAGGCGATGCCCTTGAGCCTGGCCTGTTCGGGAACGAGGCTGAGCGGGGTCATCCCTGGCTGCGTGTTGACTTCGAGCAAATAGATGCCGACTTCGCCTTGCTCGTCGTCCCAGCGGAAATCCGAGCGCGACGCGCCTTTGCAACCAAGCAGGCGGTGCGAGCGCGCGGCCATGTCCATCATCGACCGGGCGATGTCGTCGGGCACGTCCGCGGGACAGACGTGCTCGGTCAGACCGTCGGTATATTTCGCGTCATAGTCGTAGAAGCCCGCGACCGGCTTGAGCTCGGTCACGGCCAATGGCTCGTCATTGAGCACCGCGACGGTCAGTTCGCGGCCCTTGATGAAGGGCTCGGCGAGGAGCCGGTCGAAATGGTGCCACGGTCCCTCGACGTCGCGCCCGATGGGATTGCCATAATTGCCTTCGACGGCGACGATCGCGACCCCAACCGACGAACCTTCGTTGACCGGCTTGACCACGTAGGGCCGCGCCATCGGGTCATTGCCGAACAGGCTCTCGCTGGTCACGATCTTGCCGGCGGGCATGCGGATGCCAGCCGGCACGAGGACCATTTTGGTCAATTCCTTGTCGATCGCGATGACCGAGGTTTCGAGCCCGCTGTGGGTATATTTGAGGCCCATCAGGTCCATCATGCCCTGGACCGTACCGTCTTCTCCGGGCGTCCCATGCAGGGCGTTGAACACGACGTCGGGCTTCAATTCGGCGAGGCGCGCGGCGACGTCATGCGCCATGTCGAGTTCGGTCACATTCGACCACGCGCGTTCGCGCAGCGCGGCCGCGACTCCGCGCCCGCTGGTCAGCGACACTTCGCGCTCGGACGACCAGCCGCCCATCAATACGACGACGTGCAACGCCCGGTTCATTCGGTCCCGACCCGCTGGATTTCCCATTCGAGCGTGATGTTGGTCTTGGCCCGCACACGGCGGCGGACTTCCTCGCCCAGTTCCTCGATGTCGGCGCTGGTCGCGCGACCGAGGTTGAGCAGGAAATTGCAATGCTTTTCCGAGACTTGCGCGTCGCCATGAGTGAGACCGCGGCAACCGGCGGCGTCGATCAGCGCCCACGCCTTGTGACCATCCGGATTCTTGAAGGTCGAGCCGCCGGTGCGGCTGCGCAGCGGCTGAGATTCCTCGCGGGCGCGGGCGATCGCATCCATCTCCGCGCCGATCGCCTCGGGTTTGCCGGGTGAACCGCGCAGTGTCGCGTCGACCACCACCGCGCCTGCGTGCACCTCGCTGTGGCGGTAAGTGTAGCCGAGCTTGTCCAGCGGCCAGTCGACGATCTCGCCCGAGCGCAAGGCGATGCGGGCCGAAACGAGGATGTCCTTGACCTCGCGGCCATAGGCGCCGCCGTTCATCCGCACGAAGCCGCCGACGGTGCCGGGGATGCCACGGAGGAATTCGAGGCCGGCGATGCCGGCGTCGCGCGCGGTTGAGGAGACGAGGATGCCGCTCGCGCCGCCGCCGCAGCGCAGGGTGACGCTGTCGACCGGCTCGATCTTCGAAAAGGTTTTGCCGAGGCGGACGACGATACCGGGAACGCCGCCGTCGCGGACGATCATGTTCGAGCCGAGACCAAGCGCCATCACGGAAATTCCCGGATCCAACGCGCGCAGGAAGGCGGTGAGGTCGTCCTCGTCCTTGGGCTCGAACAGCCATTCCGCATTGCCGCCGCTTTTGAACCAGACGAGCGGCGCGAGCGGGGCGTCGGAGGTCAGCTTGCCGCGCACCTTGGGCATGGTCATGGCGGCAGTCATTTGCTCGCCCTCGCCTTGCAAATGCCGTCGGCAAGCGCCGCAGCCCATTTGGTGATGTCGCCGGCGCCCATGCAGATGATCATGTCGTCCTCGGCGGCGAGGTCGCGCAGCGCGCGGCATAGATCGTCAACGTCCGTGACGGCGCGGACCATACGGTGGCCGTGCGCGCGCAGTCCCTCGACCAGCGCTGTGGAGTCAACGCCCTCGATCGGCTCCTCGCCGGCCGGATAGACCGGCGTGACGAGCACCACATCGGCGTCGTTGAAGGCGTTCTGGAAGTCCTCCATCAGCGCCTGGAGCCGGGTGTAGCGGTGCGGCTGAACGACCGCGATTACCCGCCCCACGGCGCCCTCGCGCGCGGCGGCGAGCACGGCCCGGATCTCGGTCGGATGGTGGGCGTAGTCGTCGATGATCACCGCCCCGTCCGCCTCACCGACCTTGGTGAAGCGGCGCTTGACCCCGTCGAACTTCTCGAACCCGCGAATGATGTCCTCGTCGCTAAGGCCGAGCTCGAGCGCGACGGCGATGGCGGCGAGCGCGTTCTGGACATTGTGGCGGCCGGGCATCGAGACGTGGATGCTTTCGATCGTCCGGCGTTCACCGTCCTTGCCGAGGACAACCGCGTCGAAGCGGCTGCCGCCGGCAACCGGAGAGATGTTGTCCGCGCGGACATCGGCCAGAGCGGAAAAGCCAAAGGTGACGATGCGCCGGTCGCGGATCCGGCCGATGATGTTCTGCACCTCGGGATGGTCGACGCACAGGATGGCGAGGCCGTAGAATGGAACGTTCTCGATGAACTCCACGAACGCGTCCTTGACCCGGTCGAAGCTGCCGTAATGTTCGAGGTGCTCGGGGTCGATGTTGGTGACCACCGCGAGCGTCCCGTCGAGTCGCAGGAAGCTGCCGTCGCTCTCATCGGCCTCAATCACCCACCAGTCGCTTTTGCCTAGGCGGGCGTTCGAGCCATAACGATTGATGATGCCGCCGTTGATGACGGTCGGATCAACCCCGCCGCCGTCGAGCAATGCCGCGATCATGGACGTCGTCGTGGTCTTGCCGTGGGTGCCGGCGACCGCGACCGTCTTTTGCATCCGCATCAGCTCGGCGAGCATTTCGGCTCGCCGGACGCGCGGCAGGCGACGCTCGGCCGCGGCCTCGATCTCCGGGTTCGAATCCTTGATCGCCGTGGAGCAGACGACCACTGCTGCGTCGCCGAGATTGTCGGCCGAATGGCCGATGGTCACCGGGATTCCAGCCTTGCGCAATTTCTCGACGACATAAGAGTCGGCCATGTCCGAACCCTGCACCGAATAGCCGAGCTGGTGCATCACTTCGGCGATGCCCGACATGCCGATCCCGCCGATGCCGACGAAATGGATGATGCCGATGTCAGTGCCCAAAGCGCGCTTCATGCGGGCACGCCGCCCACGGGAACTGAAGTGACGCGGGGACTTAGCGCCGGACCGACCGCAACCGGCGCGATGCCGTCGCCGATGCGCTCGGCAAGGTCGGCGAGATCGCGCGCGGCGTGCGGGCGGCCGACCGACAAAGCCCGCGCCGCGGCATTGTTGAGTGCAACCGGATCGGCGGCCATCGCCTCGATCTGCCGGGCGAGCACGCTGGGCGTGAAATTGTTCTGCTGGATGGTGCGCGCGCCGCCGGCCTGGGTCATTTCGCGAGCATTGGCGGTCTGATGATCGTCGGTCGCGGCCGGGAACGGAATGAGGATGGCCGGGCGCCCCGCGGCGGTCAGCTCGGCAATGGTCGAAGCGCCGGCGCGGCCGACCACCAGATGCGCGTCGGCGAGCTTTTCCGGCATGTCCTCGATGTAGGTCATCAGTTCGGCCGGAATGCCGAGCTCGGCATAACGGCCCCGCACCCGCTCGATATCGTCGGGGCGGCATTGCTGGACGATCTGGAGGCGACGGCGGAGCGACGGCTGGAGCAGGCCGAGGCCCTCGGGCACGACCTCGCCAAGGACGCTCGCGCCCTGGCTGCCGCCGGTGATCAGGATTTTCAGCGGCGCGAATTCGTCGAACGCCGGAAACGGCAGCTCGCCGAGCTTGGCCACGCTGTCGCGCACCGGGTTGCCGACCAGCACCGCCTTCTGGGCGTAACGCGGCTTGAGGTGCTCCACCTGGTCGTAAGCGGTGCCGATCGCGGCGGCGTCGCCGGCGAGCAGCCGGTTGACCCGGCCGAGCACCGCATTTTGTTCGTGCAACAGGCTCGGAATGCGCAACGCCGAGGCGGCGAGCAAAGCGGGAAACGCGGGATAGCCGCCGAAGCCGATCACCGCGTCGGGTGTGTGTTCGCGGTACAGCCGCTTCGCCTGGCCACGCCCAGCGACCACCGCGCGCGCGGCTTTGAGCCAGCCGATCGGCCCGCCGCCGAGCCTTCCGGCGGGCAAGATGTGCACCGGCACACCGCCGAACAGCCCAGGGAATCGCGCGCCGCGGTCGTCGGTGATCAGCAGCACGCCGTGGCCACGGCTCTTCAGCTCCGCGGCGAGCGCGTGGGCCGGGACCATGTGGCCGCCGGTCCCTCCGGCAGCGAGGACGAAATTCATGCGGTCAGGCTCTCCCCGCTCCACTTCACCACATACGGTGAGCGGGTCAAATACGGGTTCCGGCGCGTGAAGGCGAGCAGCAAGCCCATCGCAATCGACAGAGCGAGCATCGAGCTGCCGCCGTAGCTGATGAACGGCAGGGTCATGCCCTTCGACGGGGCGAGCTGGACGTTGACCATCATGTTGATCAGCGCCTGCAGGCCGAACTGGATGACGAGCCCGGCGCCGGCGAGAATGGCGAAGCTGTTATCCTCGTCGAGGAGCTTGATCAGCACCCGCGCGATGATGCCGAGATAGAGCAAGGCGATGGCGAGGCACGCGATCAGCCCGAACTCCTCGCCGATGACCGAGAAGATGTAGTCGGTATGGGGTTCGGGCAAGCCGAATTTGCGCGTGCCGCCGCCGGGGCCCATGCCGAACAGCCCCCCGGCGGTCAGGGTGCGCATCGCATTCTCGGTCTGGAAATTGTCGCCGGTCCCGAACAGAAATTCGTCGATCCGCTGGGTCGCGACGTCATAGAAGAAGTAAGCGAGGACGATCCCGACGACCGCCGCCGCGGCGAGGATGCCGAGCGTGCGCAGCTTGACGCCGGCCAGCGCGAGCATCGCGATCCACACCGCGCCAAAGATGATCGTGCTGCCGAAATCGGGCTGCTTCATCAAAAGGAAGGCGATAACGCCGGTGATCGCCGCCGACAGCCAATAGACCGGCAGCGACTTGTCGCCCTCGCGCAGGCTCAGCAGCCAGGCCATGGCGACAACGAAGAACGGTTTCAAAAACTCCGACGGCTGGAGCTGGCCGACGCCGATATTGAGCCAGCGCACCGCGCCATTCTTCTCCTCGCCGAGGATCGGGACCACCGCGAGGAGGATCAGGAACAACAATGCCCCGGCGATCGACCAGCGGCGCAACCTTTCACGCGGCATCATCGAAATGCCGATCATCACCGGCACGCCGAGCGCGATCCACGCGAGCTGGCGGTAGAAATAATAAAGTTCGGACACGTGGACGTTGCCGCCCGAATAGCGGGTGGCGGCGGCGGGCGACGCGGCGGCGACGGCGATCAGACCGATCGCGATCAGCAAGGTGATCAGGAGCAGCAGGACCTTGTCGATTTCCCAGAACCAGCGGCCCATCGCCGACGTGTCCGAGCGGCCATAATGGCTGGGGTCCATCAGCGCGGCCTTGGCCTTGATGGTGCCGGAAATGCTGCCGATCATAACCCCTCCACCAGGCGCCGGAACTGGTCGCCGCGATCCTCGAAATCGCGGAACTGGTCGAAGCTGGCGCAGGCCGGGGAAAGGAGCACCGTATCCCCGCTTTCCGCCTCCCCCGCCGCTTCGCCCACCGCGCGCTCGAGCGTTTCGCACTGTGCCACGGCCATGTGCGGGGACAAGAGCGAAGCGAACAATTCGCCCGCTTCGCCAATGGTATAGGCCTTGCGCACGTGGCCGAAATGCGGCGCGCATTCGTCGAGATTGTCGGTCTTTGCCTGCCCGCCGCAGATCCAGCGGATTTTGTCGAACGCGGCGAGCGCGGGGGCGGTCGCGGTCGGGTTGGTCGCCTTGCTGTCGTTGACGAAGACGACGCCGTCACGTTCGCGGACGCGCTCCATGCGGTGGGGAAGGCCAGGGTAGGTGCGGAGCGCTTGTTCGATCTGATTATCTTTTAGACCGAGGAGTTCGCAGACACGTTCCGCAGATGCGGCGTTGTAAAGATTGTGCGGCCCTTGAAGAGCCGGCCACACTTTCTGCCTTTCACTGAGGAAAGGCTTTTCGCGAAAATCGATTATATCCTCGATAAACTCGGTTTCGAGGTTGTCCGTTAGTCCGAAGCCGAATTCGAGCGTGTCAACAATGCGATAAATTGCTGCACGACCGTACCACTGCATGTGGAACAACCGGACCTTCGATTCGGCATAAGCCTCGAAGCTCTCGTAGCGGTCGAGGTGGTCGGGGGTAATGTTGAGCAGCACCGCGATGTCGCAGTCCAGGCTTTGCGTCAGGTCGAGCTGGTAGCTCGACAGTTCGAGCACATAGACGCCGCCTTCGGGGAGCGGGTCCTGGGCGAGGATCGGGAGGCCGATGTTGCCGCCCATCGCGCTCGGCACGCCCGCGGTTGCAAGGATGTGGTGGATGAGCGCGGTGGTCGTCGACTTGCCGTTGGTGCCGGTGATGCCGACGACCTTGTGCGGCGGAAGCTCGGGCCGGGCGCGGGCGAACAATTCGATGTCGCCGATGATCTCGACGCCGGCATCGTGGGCGCGCTGAGCGATCGGGTGGCGGTTGAGGGGGAGGCCTGGGGTGACGACGAGGGAGTCGAATTGCGCGAGGTCGGCGGTGTCGAGGTCGGCGATGACTAAACCCTCTCCCTGGAGGGAGAGGGCAGGGTGAGGGTGTTCGGCGCTGGCGAGTTCACTCGGCGGTTGAGCCCCCGCACCCCGACCCTCTCCCCGGCGGGGAGAGGGGGCTAGCTTCGCGTCCCACGCCGTCACTTTGGCGCCGCTGGCGAGCAGCGCGTCGACCGTCGCCAGCCCCGAGCGGGCGAGGCCGTAGACTGCGTAATGCTTGCCGGCGAAGACCTTGGCCGTGATCACCGCAGCTTCAGAGTGCTGAGCCCGGCGAGCGCGAGCACGAAGCTGACGATCCAGAAGCGGATGACGACGGTCGGCTCGGACCAGCCGAGATGCTCGAAATGGTGGTGGATCGGGGCCATCAGGAATACGCGCTTGCCGGTGCGCTTGTAGACCGCAACTTGGATCACGACCGACAATGCCTCGATCACGAACAGGCCGCCGACGATCGCGAGGACGAATTCGTGGTGGGTCGCGACCGCGATCGCGCCCAAAGCTCCACCCAGCGCGAGGCTACCAGTGTCGCCCATGAAGACCGCCGCGGGCGGCGCGTTGAACCACAGGAAAGCGAGCCCGGCCCCGACGATGGCGAGGCAGAGGACGGTCAAGTCGCCGACGCCGAGCACGTGCGGGATGCCGAGATAGGTCGCGAACTTCGCGTTGCCGACGAGGTAAGCGATGAGGAGGAAGGCGATCGAAGCGATGATCACCGGCATGGTCGCAAGCCCGTCTAGCCCGTCGGTCAGGTTCACCGCATTGCCGAACGAGACGATCACGAACGCCCCGAACAAGATGTAGAAATAGCCGAGGTCGACGACCGGTCCCTGAACAAAGGGAAGATAGAGCTTGGTCGTGCCGGAGTGGACGATGATCCACGTGGCGACGCCGGCGATCAGGAATTCGAGCGCGAGGCGCATCTTGCCCGACAGGCCGGCGTGACTCTCCTTCTTGATCTTGTCGTAATCGTCGAGGAATCCGATGAGCCCGAAGCCCGCGGTGACCAGCAGGCACGCCCAGACGTAGGGGTTGGCAAGCTCCATCCACAGCAAGGTCGAAACGATCACCGCGACCAGGATGAGCAGGCCGCCCATGGTCGGCGTGCCGCGCTTGGCGAGGTGGCTTTGCGGGCCGTCGGCGCGGATCGGCTGGCCCTTGCCCTGACGCACGCGGAGGTAGGAAATGAACCACGGGCCGAGCACCAGGCCGATGAGCAGCGCGGTCGCGCTAGCCGCTCCGGCGCGAAAGCTGATGTAGCGGATGAGGTTGAGGACGCCCGGGAAACCGAGCTGTTCGGCGATTACGTAGAGCATGCGACGCCCCTTGCCACGCGGTCGACCAGCTTTGCCAGCCCGACGGAGTTGGACGCCTTGACCAGCACCGCGTCGCCGGGATGCAATTTTGCCAACAGTCCGTCGATCGCCTCGTCGACGCTGTTGACGAGGTCGAGCGAGACCTTGCCGACCACCTGTTCGGCGAGCGGGCGCATTTCCTCGCCGATCAGGATCAGTTCGTCGACATGGGCGTCGAGCACGGCCGGCGCGAGAGCGGCGTGGAGCGCCGCGCTATGCTCGCCAAGCTCGCGCATCGGCCCGAGCACGGCGATGCGGCGGGTCACGTCGGCTTCGGCGCCGAGGCTTTTCAGGGTCGCGGCCATGGACGCGGGATTGGCGTTGTAGCTTTCATCGATCAGCAGCGCCTCGCCGCCGTCGAGCTCGACGATGTGACGCTCACCGCGGCCCTTCAGCCCGCCGAGGTCGGCGAGCGCGAGCCCGGCGACCGCGACATCGGCGCCGATCGCCTCGACCGCGGCCAGTACCGCCAGCGCATTGGTCACCCAATGCTCACCGCGCTGGGAGATGGTGAAGGTCAGTTCGCGTTCGAGCAGAGCGGCTGCGATAAGGCTTCCCGCCGGCCCGGCGCTGACGGCGTGGACGGCGTGGACGTCGGCGTCGCCGTGCCCGAAGGTGATGATCCGGTCGGCGTGGCGGCGGGCAGCCTTGACCAGCCGGTCGCGGTGCGGCGTATCGTTGGGGACGATCGCCACCCCGTCGGGCTCGAGCCCGAGGAAAATCTCGGCCTTGGCGTCGGCGATCGCCTCTTCCGACCCAAGATTCTCGATATGGGCGGGGGCGATCGCGGTGACGATCGCGACCTGCGGGCGCACCTGGCGGGTGAGCGCCGTGATCTCGCCGGTGTTGTTCATGCCCATTTCGAACACCGCATATTCGGCATCGCGCGGCATCCGGGCGAGGCTCAGCGGCACGCCGGTATGGTTGTTGTAGCTCTTAACCGAGCGGTGCGCCTGGCCCGGGCGGCAGCGGTCGAGCGCGGCGTAGAGCGCTTCCTTGGTGCTGGTTTTGCCGACCGATCCGGTTACCCCGATGATGGTCGCGTTGCTGCGTTCGCGCGCGGCGCGGCCGAGCGCCTGGAGCGCGGCGAATACGTCCTCGACCAGAACGTGCGGCTGCTCGATCACCCGGGAGACGATGGCAGCCGTTGCTCCCGCGACGAAGGCCGCTTCGAGGAAGTCGTGGCCGTCGTGGACCGTGCCGGGCATGGCGACGAACAGATCGCCGGGCCCGACCTCGCGGCTATCGAAAGTGACGCCGGTGACTTCGAAGCGCGCGCTGGCCGTGCCGCCGGTCGCGGCCGCGATTTCATCGCTGGTCCACAGCGCGCTCATGCCGCGCACTCGCGGGCGACGAGGGCGTCGTCGAACGGCAGCACGCGGTCGCCCACGACCTGGCCGGTTTCGTGGCCCTTGCCGGCGATCAGGATGATGTCGCCCGGACCGGCGAGGCGGATGGCTTCGGCGATCGCCTCGCGGCGTTCGGCAACCTCGACCGCGCCGTTCGCGCCGGCAAGAATGTCGGCGCGGATTAGCGCAGGATCCTCGCTGCGCGGATTGTCGTCGGTGACGATGACCACGTCCGCTAGGCGCGAAGCGGCCGCGCCCATTTCCGGCCGCTTACCCCGGTCGCGGTCGCCGCCGGCGCCGAACACGATGATCAAGCGGCCTTCAACATGCGGTCGAAGCGCGGCGATCGCCGCTTCGAGCGCGTCGGGGGTGTGGGCGTAATCGATGTAGACCGGAACGCCGGCGCCGCTGATGACGGCGCGTTCGAGGCGTCCGCGAACCGGAGCGACACGCTGCATGGCCGAAAAGGTCGCGTCCCATTCCCCACCAGTCGCAAGCACCAGGCCGGCTGCGGTCAACACGTTCGCGGCCTGGTAGGCGCCGATCAGCGGCAGCGCGAGGCGATGCGCCTTGCCGCTATGTTCAAGCATCAAAGTCTGGCCGAGCGGCGACGGTGACTGCTCGATCAGGCGGATCGTTTCGCCCTTGCGCCCGACGGTCAGCAGCGGATGGCCGCGCTTGCGGGCAAGCTCGATCACTTCGTCGGACTTGGGATCGTCGGTCCAGATGACGGCCGGATTGCCGGGCGGCAGAAGTTCCTCGAACAGCCGCATCTTGGCCTCGAAATACTCCTCCATCGTCGCGTGATAATCGAGGTGGTCGCGGCTGAAATTGGTGAAGGCCGCGGCGGCGAGCGGAGCGCCCTCGGCGCGATGCTGGTGGAGACCGTGGCTCGACGCCTCGTACGCGACGTGGGTCGTGCCCATGCGCTTGAGGCCGGCCATGTTGGAGAGGAAAGTGACGATGTCGGGCGTGGTCAGGCCGGTCTTCACCTGGTCGTCGGACGTGGTCACGCCGAGCGTGCCGATCGAGGCCGAGCGGTGGCCCGACATGCGCCAGATCTGGCGCGTCATTTCGACCGTCGAGGTCTTGCCGTTGGTACCCGTCACCGCGACGATGGTCTCGGGATATGGCGCGTAGAATTTGGCCGCGAGTTGGGCGAAGCGCCGGCGGGGATTGTCGTCGGCAATATGCGGAACGCCGACGACCTCCGCCTGAGGCCGGGCGACCACCGCCACCGCGCCGCGATCGATCGCTTGCGGAATATATTCCTCGCCGTTGGCGACCGCGCCCACGAACGCGCCGAACACGCTGCCCCTAGCGACCTTGCGATGATCGATCGCAAAGCCGGTAACGGTGGAATCGCTGTCGACGTCCGCGATGTCGCGCAAGCGCACTTCGGCTTATTCCTCCGGCTTCGTTTCGTGAACGAACGGCAGGACACCCGACATGTCGGGCTCGCGGTTCCGGTCCGGACGAACGCCGAGCATCGGCGCGATGCGGCTGACCGTCACACCGAACGCCGGACCGATGTTCCACGCGGCGGTGTGGAACCCATAGGTTTCGGCGGTAGCCTTGGGGTCATCAAGCATCATCACCATCACATAGCGCGGCTCATCCATTGGGAACACACCGGCAAAGCTCGTGACCACCGCGCTCGAAGTATAGTGACCGTTGAGCAGCTTTTCGGCGGTGCCGGTCTTGCCGCCGACCCGATAACCCGGCGCATCGGCCTTTTTGCCGGTGCCCTGGGTAACGACTAAGCGCAGCAGCGCGCGCATCTTGTAGCTGGTGTCTTCGGAAAATACCCGGCGGCCCGGCGCGACCGGATGGTTGCGGTCGACCTTGAGCAAGGTCGCGGGATGATAGACGCCGCCGTTGAACAGGGTCGCATAGCCGGTCGCGAGATGCAGCGGAGTGACCGCGATGCCGTGCCCGAAGCCGACGGTCATGGTTTCGAACGGCCCCCAGCGCGAGCCCGGCGTCAGGGTCCGCCCGCGCTCCTTGAGTTCGATCGCCACCGGATCGAGAAAGCCCATTTTCCTCAAGAAATATTGTTGCCGCCGCGCGCCGACCTGATCGGCAATCTGCGCGGTGCCGATGTTTGAGCTTTCCTTCATGATCTCGGCGACCGTGCACTGCCGCCCATAGGGATGGGTGTCGTGGACGACGTGGCCGTAGACGTGAAGCTCTTGCGGGCAATTGTAGATCTGGCCGAAGCTCTTGATGATGCCCGAGTCCATCGCCATCGCGACGGTGAACGGCTTGAAGGTCGAGCCGAGTTCGTAGACGCCGAGCGTCGCGCGATTGAACCGCGCCTCGTCCGAGCCCTGCCCGGCGGCGTTCGGATTGAGCTGCGGGAGCGAGGTCATCGCCAGGACCTCGCCGGTGTGAACGTCCATGATGACCCCGGCCGCGCCGATCGCCGAAAAATGGGTCATGGCATCGAGTAACTGGTGCTCGAGCGCCTGCTGCAGGCGGCTGTCGATCGACAGCACCAGCGGCTCGCCGCGGGTGCGCGGATCGGACAAGCGCGAATCGAACGCGCGTTCCATTCCGGCGACGCCGTGGCCGTCGATGTCGGTGTAGCCGATGACATGGGCGGCTAGCGCGGTTTGCGGATAGAGCCGATCGGGCTCGCGCTCGATCGCCAGGCCCGGCTCGCCGATCGCATTGACCGCCTCGACCAACCCGGGCGCGGCGCGGCGGCGAAGATAGAAAAACGGCCTGCCCGAACGCAGCAGCGCGAAATACTGCTCCTCGCTATGCTCCGGCATGAGCTGCGCCAGCCGGCGCGCGAGCGCGAGATTGTCGCCGATCACTTTGGTCGGGTGGATGGCGATGGTCCAGGCGTCGATCGTCCGGGCAAGCGGCTGGCCTAGCCGATCGACAATGTCACCGCGCTCCGGAACGAACGAAGTCGCGCCTTCCTTGCGGCCGGCGTGATCGCCAAACGCCGCGAGCCACAAAATGCGCAGCACGATGATCGCGACGATGCCGGCGAAGACCAGCATGCCAAACATCAGTCGCTGATGCATGATTGCGAGGATTTGCCGCCGTTGCCCGACCAATCGGAGCCGCTCGGGCCGGGGTGCGACGAGAGCGGGAGTCGGTGCGTTCATCGGTCGGAGCCGGAATCCCTGGCTGTGGTCCTGACGGGCTTGCCCGGAAGCGGCGCAAGCGGATCGGCTTTCGCAATCCGCACCGGTTTTGTCATCGGCTTGGCGGCCGCGAGGCCCGGCTTATCCACCGATTTCTTATTTGCCGGCTTTGCCGCCGCAACCGGCTTTTCGGGGGACTTCAACACGACCGGCTCCGGGATTGGAGCAATGGCCATGGACGACGGAGCCTCGCGCGACCCGGTCTTTAGACTTGCCTGGTGAAGCAAGGATTCGCGGCTGACGGGCGCGGGCCCGCCAGTATCGTCGGTCTCAGCCTCGCCAATCGGCGCCTGGCCGGGATCCGGCGCCGGCGCGGTCGCCAGAACGACCGGTGCCTGAATATCGACATGGCGCTCGGGCTGCGTAAGTTTGGCGAGTTCGAAGCTGCCGTTGAGGAACTGGTCCGCCGACGGGGCGGAGAGCGCCAGCACCTTGATGTTCCAGCGTTCGAGCTGGGCGAGCCGGCCGCGCGTGCCGATCTCGGTCTGGAGCAGGCGGATATCGCGCTGGGTCGTCACGATCTGCGTCTCGACGCCTTCGAGCGCGGAGCGTTCGGACGCGACGCGGAGCGACACAAGATAGCAACAGAGCGCCGCTCCGGCGCAACTGGCGACCATGAACACCGAGCGGAAACTACGCGCGCTCATTGTAAAACTGCCTTCCATGCGGGGTGATTGGTGCGGACCGCGCTGCGCAGCCGGGCCGACCGGCTGCGGGGGTTCGCGGCCAGCTCGCGCTCCGTCGGGGAAACCGGCTTCGCGACCCGCTCGAACGTCGGTTCTCGCGGGTCACTCTGCTCAGGACGGTGGCGCGAACCGGCCGGCATTCCTCCGCTGCGCTCGCGGAAGAAGCGTTTGACGATACGGTCCTCGAGACTGTGGAAGGTGACGACGGCGAGACGCCCGCCGGGCTTGAGCGCGCGCTCGGCCGCTTCGAGCCCTTGCTCGAGCTCGTCCAGCTCAGCGTTCAGATGGATGCGGATGGCCTGGAAGGTGCGCGTCGCGGGATCGGCCTTCTGCCCGGGCCGAAAGCCGGCGGCGCGACGGACGATCGCTGCCAACTCGGCAGTGCGCTCGACCGGCCGTGCGGCAACGATCGCGCGGGCAATCGAACGCGCGCGCGGCTCCTCGCCATAGTCCCGGAGGATACGCGCGATTTCGGCCTCGTCGGCGGAGTTGAGGAATTCGGCCGCGGTCAATCCCGAACGGCTCATGCGCATGTCGAGCGGACCGTCGGCCGAGAAGGAAAAGCCGCGGTCCGCCCGATCGAGTTGCATCGAACTGACGCCGATATCGAGGGCAATGGCGTCGACGTGTCCGATGCCGCGTTCAGCCAGCACTCGGTCCATTTGGCTGAAGCGTTCGTTGATGAGCGTGAGGCGCGAGTCCGGGACGAGCGAACGGCCCTCTTCGATCGCATCGGGGTCGCGATCGAAGGCGATCACTCGTCCCGCCCCCACCGAGAGCATGGCGCGGGTATAGCCGCCCGCGCCGAACGTGCCGTCGACCGCGGTCCCGCCATCGTGGACAGCGAGCGCGGCGATGACTTCGTCGATCAGCACCGGCACGTGAGCGGCCTGGTTGGCGCGGGCGCCGGTCACGACGTGGCTCCGCGCTCTTCGAGCCGGAAGCGGGCGATGTCCTTCAAATCCTCGGGAATGCGCGGATCGTCGAGCAGCAGTTGCGGGTTCCAGATCTGGAACGTCTCGCCGGTACCGAGGAACAAAGCGAGGTCGGTGAGCTGGCCCTTGCGGCGCATCATCGGGGGCATGAGGATGCGGCCGGAACTGTCGTACGGGACCTCTTCGGTGGCGGCGAACGCCATGAGGTTGCGCTGCTGATATTCCAGCTGCGCGTCGGGAGCGGTTTCCTCCTTTTCGAGCAAACGTTCGAGCTTGGCGTGCTTGAGGGCGGCGTAAGCGGGATCGTAGGCGCTGAGGCACGGGAAAGCCTCATGCTTGGCAAGGACGATGGTGCGGGCGTCACCGCGGCGCTCGATCACGCCGCGCAGGAATGCGGGAACGGATACGCGGCCCTTGGCATCGACCGCGTTCAAAGCGCTGCCCTGAAAAAAATGCTCGAGCGCCACGTCCTACTCCCCGTCCGCAGCGCGCAAAGCTCCGATCGCGAAAACGCACGTCGTCACGCACGTCGCGTCAGCCTCGAATCAACGGGAAAGCCCCCCGCGCTGCAGCCTATGTTGGTAACTCAAGCGCTTGCGGGATACAATGGGTTTTGATGGGATGAGATGGGAATTCATGGAAATCGATGGGTTTTCAATGGTTTCCGCGGGCCCGTAATATCGGCGTTAAACCCGAAATCCTTGCCAACAACTCTGTGGATAAGTCTGTGATTCGCGACTCGGATAATTAGCGCCGCTCGATCTCTGCCAACTCCGCCAGCAAAGCATCGAGATTGTGCCGCGCCGGTCCGTCGAGCGCCTCGACGTTAAGAAAGTCGGCGTCGGCGATTATCGACGCGCGGCCCTGTCCCACGCGACAAGCCGCGACCAGCCCATCGGCGCTGACGGCACATTTCCCCGAAAGATGCCCGGGCGAGACGGTCATGACCTGGCGACCGCCCAGCCGCCGCGTCTGCGGTCCACGCTCGTCGGGCGCGTCGAGCCGCAGGCCCCAATGGGCGAGCAGGCCGGTGTCCATGAACATTGGCGGAGGGCGCAGCGGATCGCCGAGCGGGCGCGAACTCGGCCAGTCCAACGCCGGATCGGCCAGCAACAAGACCCGACCGCCGCGCCGGACCCAAGCGTCAAGCGCAACCAGATCTTCCGCCGGCTGGGCGAGCGGATGGGCCATGAGCAACAATCGGCCCCGGGCGAGATCGGCGCTATCCGTGACACTGATCGGCACGACGCGATAGCGGGTCTGGAGCGCGCTCAGGGCCCGCGACCCGCCATTCACCGAGAAACTCTCGCCAAACACAAGTGGCAGACTGCTAAGCAACAACAAGGTCGGACGCTGGGCCGCCGGACGAGGAGCCGCTCGTTCCCGACGCGCGACGGCAATGGCGATTGCCGCCCCGATCACCAGGACGATTGCAATAAACAGAGCGCGGACCCGCGCCCGAGTCACTTGTTCGTGCTGCTGCTGTTGTTCGCGGATTCCGCGGACCCGGGCGCGACGCCGAGTTCGGCCAGCGGCTCGCTCGCTTCATTGGCCGAGGCCTGGCTGACATTGTTCGCGGCGTCGTCGCGGGTCGAGCGGGTTATAGCCGAGAAAAAAAGCACAATGATGAAGGCCGCGGCGAGCCCGGTCAGGCCAACCCGAATTCGCTGCGCGCTGCTGCCGGCTTGGTAGGGCACAATCGACGAAGCTATGGTTCGCTTCGACAATATGCAAGGCGACGGCCTTGACGGTTCATGCTACGCTCGCAAATGGGTCAATCATGACTCGCACCTCTATCATCCTCACCCTCGTCGCGGCCGCAGCGCTAGCCGGTTGCGGCGATGAGAACCACAATATCGTCGCAAGCGGACCCGACGAGGGCTCGCCCAGCAACACGATGGCCAATGCCAACATCCAGCTGCCGCCGTCGATCGCGGCGAGCAAGGCCTATCGCTGTGCCGACAACAAGCTCGTCTACGTCGACTGGCTGTCGGACAGTAAATCGGCCAACATCCGCATCGAGCAGGGCGGCGTTCCGTCGCTGGTCACGGCGGCCGAGCCGGGCAAGCCGATGACCGGTCCCGCCGGTTATTCGCTGAGCGGCGCGCCGACCGCGGCGTCGGTGACGATCGCCGTTCCCGGCCACAACGCCCAGAGCTGCAAGGCCTAGCCGGCCGCTCGCTTGACTCTCCCTCTCCGGCTTCCGATCAGCGGAATGCCGCGGAGGGAAAGCTCGATCATGGACATTAGCAGGCGCGCATTTACGGCCGGCGCCTTGGGCGTCGCACTGTCGAGCCGGTTCGCCGCGCCGGCATTGGCCCAAGGCTCGCCCGGCCTGACCGCGGCCATCGCGGCGATCCAGGCGCACGGCACGCAGCACCTGCGCACCTTCGGACTGCCCGGGATGACCCTGGCGCTGACCGCTCCCGGCGGCTTCGCGACCGTGCTTAACTTTGGCTTCGCCAACGCCGATTCGCGGCGACCGATTACGCCGGACACGTTGTTTCAGGTCGGATCGATCAGCAAATCGATGACCGCGGCGGTGATTCACCAGCTGGCCGCCGAAAAGCGATTGAACCTCAACGATCGGGTGAGCACCTTGCTTCCGACCGTTCCGCTGCCGCGCGGAAACACCATCACGGTGCAACATTTGCTCGATCACAGCGCCGGCCTGCCCGACGATTCGCCACTGTTCCCCGCAGGCGGGCTATGGGTCGGCTACCAGCCTGGCGAACATTGGCATTATTCGAACACCGGCTATCATTTGCTCGGCGATATCGCGGCGCATGTCGGGGGCAAGCCGCTCGGCCAATTGCTTTCCGAGCGCCTGTTCAAGCCGCTCGGGATGCGTCGCAGCCGGGGCGCGATCGTCGCCGCCGACCGGCCGCTCTACGCACAAGGGTATGAACCCGCCGACCTCACCGTCCCGGTCGTGCGCGGCGGGCCACTGGCCCCCGCCGCCTGGGTCGACGTGACGTTTGGCGCGGGCAGCATCGCCTCGACCGGAGACGATATGGTCCGCTGGCTGTGGGCGCTTGCCGACGCCGCCCAGGGCCGTGGCGGGTTCGGCCTTGGCCCCGATCAGGCGCGGGCCTTCACCTCCCACCTTGTGCCGAGCGATACGCCCGGGATGAGCTATGGCAACGGGCTGATGCATGTCGGCGGCAACGGCCGCTCCTATCTCCACCACACTGGCGGCATGGTGAGCTTCTCCTCATCCTTCCACCTCGATGTGGCCAATGGCGTCGGCGCGTTCGCCAGCTCGACCATCAGCGCCTTCGCCGAATATCGGCCGCGCATCCTCACCCAATTCGCGGTCGACGCGCTGGGCGAAGCACTGGCCGGGCGCCCGGTCCCGTTGCCGCCGTCGCTCGACGTGCCGCTAGGTAACGCCGCGGCCTACATCGGCCGCTATTCGGGCCTGGCCGGCACGTTCCAAGTCCGCGCCGGCGCGCCGCTTACCCTGGTCGCCAACGGGCGCGAGGCGGCCCTCCAGCCCTGGGGCGGCAATCTATTCCGAACCACTCACCCGGACTTTCGCGCTTTCACTTTGAAGTTCGACCGCAAGGGCCCGGTGGCCTCCGGCGCCAACTGGGGGCCGGCGAGCTACGTCCGCGACGGATCGGGCATCGTGCCGGCCAAGTCCGATCGCGCGCTTGCCAAATTGGCCGGGCGCTACATCAACGACAGCCCATGGTGGGGTGCGGCCACGATCGTCGAACGCGGCGGCGGACTGTGGCTCGGGACCGAGACGCCGTTGGCGCGCATCGGCGACAATCTCTGGCGCGTTGGCGAGGAGGCGTGGACGCCCGAGCGCGCCTCCTTCGCCGATTTCGTCGACGGGCGGCCGCAGACCTTCATCTTTTCGGGCGAGAAGTTCCTGCGGCACGACGTCTGAGCGGACGTCAGGCGGGTTCGGACTGCCGCAGCTTTTGACTCTGCGCCATCCGTTCCGCGAACTGCTCCGGCGGGACGTCCTCGACGTGGGTCGCGATGCTCCATTTGTGCCCGAACGGGTCGGTCAAAGTGCCCATCCGGTCGCCCCAGAATTGGTTCTCGACCGGCATCTTTTCGGACCCGCCGGCGGCAATCGCTTTCTTGAACGCACTGTCGACATCGTCGGTGTAGATGACAAGGTTGACCGTCGTGCCGCCGCGGGATTTCGGGCCGAGGTTGTCGAAGTCGGGGAATTCGTCGCTAAGCATGAATCTCGTGTCGCCGACCTGCAGTTCGGCATGGCCGATCTTGTCGCCCATGGGCAGCCGCGAAATCTCCGTCGCGCCGAACGCCTGCTTGTAGAAATCGATGGCCCTGGCCGCATCGTCGACCGTCAGAATGACGTTCACGTTGCGATAGCCGTCGGGAATCGGTTTGGTCATTGCCGTGCTCCTTGAAACGAGCCCCCCGGCGACGCCACTTTACCGCTGTTGCCGGAGTCGCGCCAAGGTCATTGACCGCGCCCTAGCCCCCGCTCGGCCCGCCCGCTAAGGGGCCGCGCATGGACGTCCTCGAAGCCCCCGCCATTACGCCCGAAATCGTCGCCGAGCACGGGCTCAGCGAAGATGAATATGCGCGCATCCTGAAAGCGCTCGGACGCGAACCGAATCTGGTCGAGCTCGGCATCTTCTCGGTCATGTGGTCAGAACATTGCAGCTACAAGTCGAGCCGCCTCCACCTGAGGAAGCTGCCGACCGAGGCGCCGTGGGTGATCTGCGGCCCGGGCGAGAATGCCGGAGTAATCGACATCGGCGACGGCGACGCCGCGATCTTCAAGATGGAGAGCCACAACCACCCGAGCTACATCGAACCCTACCAGGGCGCGGCGACGGGCGTCGGCGGCATCTTGCGCGATGTGTTCACCATGGGCGCGCGGCCGATCGCCAATTTGAACGCGCTGCGCTTCGGAAGACCCGACCATCCCAAGACACGGCACCTGGTCGCCGGAGTGGTCGCGGGGATCGGCGGCTATGGCAATTGCGTCGGGGTGCCGACGGTCGGCGGCGAGGTCAATTTCGACACGGCGTATGACGGAAATATCCTGGTCAACGCGATGACCGTCGGCGTCGCCAGGGCCGACAAGATTTTCTATTCGGCCGCCGCCGGGATCGGCAATTCGGTGGTCTATGTCGGGTCGAAGACCGGCCGCGACGGGATCCACGGCGCGACCATGGCCAGCGCCGATTTCTCCGAGGACAGCGAGGAAAAGCGCCCGACCGTGCAAGTCGGCGACCCGTTCACCGAGAAATTGCTGATCGAGGCCTGCCTCGAATTGATGGGGTCGGACGCGATCGTCGCGATCCAGGACATGGGCGCGGCTGGGCTGACGTCGTCCTCGGTCGAGATGGCCTCGAAAGGTGGCGTCGGTATCCGCCTCGATATGAACCAGGTGCCGTGCCGCGAAACCGGCATGACGCCCTACGAAATGATGCTGTCCGAATCGCAGGAACGCATGCTGATGGTCCTCAAGCCCGGCCGCGAGGGCGAGGCCGAGGCGATCTTCCGCAAGTGGGAGCTCGACTTCGCGGTGATCGGTGAGGTGACCGATACCGGCCGGATGGAACTGTTGTGGAATGGCGAGACCGTCGCCGACATTCCGCTCGATCCGCTGGCCGACGAAGCTCCGCTCTACGACCGGCCGCATCTGAGCCAGGACGAGTATAAGGCCTGGGCCAAGGTCACGCCGCTCGGCGACGTGCCCGAGAGCACCGACATCGCCGCCGATTTGCTGAAACTGATGGCCAGCCCCAACATCGCCAGCCGCCGCTGGGTGTGGGAGCAATATGACAGCCAGGTTGGCGCCGACACCGTCCAGCTTTCGGGCGGCGACGCGGCGGTGGTCCGCGTCCACGGCACGAAAAAAGCGCTGGCGATGACCACCGACTGCACGCCGCGCTATTGCTACGCCGACCCGGTCGAAGGCGGGAAGCAGGCCGTCGCCGAGGCGTACCGCAATTTGTGCGCGGTCGGCGCGCGGCCGCTCGCCATCACCAACTGCCTCAATTTCGGCAACCCGCAGCGGCCCGAAATCATGGCCCAGATCGTCGGCTGTCTGCAGGGCATGAGCGAAGCCTGCATCGCGCTCGACATGCCGATCGTGAGTGGCAATGTGTCGCTCTACAACGAAAGCAAGGCGACGGGGGGCGGCAGCGCGATCCTACCCACCCCGGCGATCGGGGCGGTCGGACTACTCGGCGATTGGGAGAAGTCGGCGACGATCGGGTTCAAGAACGAAGGAGATGCAATCTGGCTGTTCGGCGGTCCGGGCACGCACCTCGGGCAGTCAACTTGGCTGCGCGAATGCCGTGGCAAGGCGGTCGGTAGCGCGCCTTCGGTTGATCTCCATGGTGAAAAACTGCGCGGCGAAGATGTACGTTGGTTCATTGATATGGGCAAAGCCAATGCGGTTCACGACATAAGCGACGGCGGTCTGCTGATAGCACTGGCCGAGATGGCTTTGGCCGGCGACATGGGATTCACGCTGGATCGGTCGCTGACCACGGCCGATGCATTTGGCGAAGACCAAGGCCGTTACCTGCTTGCCGGACCCGCTGACGAATTCCTGGAAAATGCAGTTCAAATTGGAACGGTTGGCGGAAGTTCGATGCTTGGAGTCCCCCTCGCCGACCTCCGCGCCGCGCACGAGGGGTTCTTCCCCAGGCTAATGGGCGCCGACGCCGCGCTCGCATGACTTCGTTCCTCCCTATTTCACAGCAATGGGGAGGGGGACCGCGCAACGAAGATTGCGTGGTGGAGGGGTAAAGTGACCGCCACCGGCAAGGTTGGTTGACGTGAAGGTTTGTGCGGTCGATGCCCCCTGATCAGGACTGAAACTTGTCGTTCGACGGCAGAATTGCGACGTTCACCCGCAGGCGGGTAGACCGAAGTGATTGCCGGCAGGGAGAGACATCCATGATCAGATCCACGCTCCTCAAGCTCTTCCTGCTCGCGACGCTCATCTGCGGCACGCTCGACATCCTGCTCGCGGTGTTCTTGACGCTGCAGCGTGGCAAGGATCCGGCGGACATGCTGCGCACCGTTGCTTCCGGGCCATTCTCGCCCGCGACCGAATGGGGCGCAGGCGGCGCTGTGCTCGGCCTTGGAGTTCACTTCACCCTGATGGCGATCATGGTCGGGTCGTTCCTCGTCCTGGTGAGCCAGCGTCCGAATCTGCTCGACCGGCCGCTCCTCGCCGGGATCGCGTTCGGACTCGTCACCTACGTCATCATGAACCTGATCGTCGTTCCGCTGCGCTGGCCGGCGGCGTTCCCGCCCAAGCCGCTGGGGGTCGCGACGCAATTGTTCGCGCACCTTGTGCTCGTCGCTTTGCCGACCGTGCTGATTGCCAGAGCAATGCTGGCGAAGGTAGCGCCCGGAGTCGCACCCGCCGCAGCCTGATCGGTAATCGTTGCGAATAGGTCGCATTAGCATTATATGCGACCCATGATCGTCTGCGTCTGCAATGCCATTACCGAGAAAGAAGTCCGCGAGGCCGCACGCAAAGGCGCGCGCACGCCCGAGGCCGCCTATGACTTCCACGGCTTCGAGCCTGAATGCGGCTGCTGCCTCGATTACGCGCAGGAGATCATCGACGAAGAGCGCGGCCAGCGCCCGAAGCTCCGCGCCGTCGCCTGACCGCTTGACCGCCGCGCCGGCCCGGCGCATCCGCCTCCGAGGACGCGACGGAGGGCGGTATGAAGGGCGACCCCAAGGTCATCGAGCTTCTCAACGAAGCGCTGAAGAACGAGCTCACCGCGACCAATCAATATTGGCTGCACTATCGCCTGCTCGACAATTGGGGCGTCAAGAAGCTCGCCGCGTTCGAGCGTTCCGAGTCGATCGACGAGATGAAGCACGCCGACCGGCTCTCGACTCGCATCCTGTTTCTCGACGGCCTGCCCAATTTCCAGGCGCTCGGCCGGCTCCACATTGGCGAGAATGTCGAGGAGATCCTCAAGGGCGACCTCGAGCTCGAAATTGAGGCGCTGGGTCAGCTCAAGGGCGCGATCGCGCATTGCGAAAAGGTCAAGGATTACGTCAGCCGCGACCTATTCTCCGACATCCTCGAAAATGAGGAGGAGCATATCGACACGCTCGAGACCCAGTTCGAGATGATCAAGCGGATGGGGCTGCAGAATTACATCCAGCTCCAGTCGGAGCCGGCGAAGGACGATTAGATCCGGCCGAAGCCCTGGTTGTTAGCCTTGCGTCCGAACCCGCCGGCGCCAGCGCCGCCGCGCGCCACTAACGGGTTGGTCGCTTTGTCGAACAGGTCGACGGTCTCGTTGAACAGCTTGCGCATCTCGACCACCTGCGGGACGAGTTCGTCGGGGAAGCGGTGAATTTCGACGCACAGCCGCGCGGTCGTTTCGATGAGCTCGGCGATGACCGCGAGCGGCTCGGCGCCAAGCTGGCGCGCCTCGCCTTTCATCGTGTGCGCCGGAAGCACGAGCCCGGTCGTATTTTCATCGCGCATCGCCTGCTCGATCTGGGCAACAGACTTCGCTCCGTCCTCACGGAAATAGCTGATGATCCGGATGAATCCGGGGCCAAGCTCGGCGCGATTCTTCTCGAACAGCGCCCAGTCGACGATTTCCGGTCGTTCGTCGCTCAATGTTCTATCCCCGTTCCCGATCACCTCGGGCATGGTCCCACTTGAACAAATGCTAGCCCGTAAAGAGTAAACTTTGGCTTAGCGGGCAGCTACTTCCTTTGGCGGTCGAACGGATTGCTCCGCCCGCGGAACTCGAGCCGAAGCGGCACCGGGCCGAGCTTGAGGTCGCGGCGCAGCGCGTTGACGAGATAGCGGCGGTAGCTTTCGGGCAGCTCGTCGGTGCGGTTGCCGAACACGACGAAGCTCGGCGGCCGCGACTTCACCTGGGTGATGTAGCGCAGCTTGATTCGCTGGCCCTTGGGTGCGGGGGGTGGATTGGCCTCGACCGCGCCTTCGAACCAGCGGTTGAGTTCGCCGGTCGAGATGCGCTTACTCCACGCCTCGCGCAGCTCGAACGCGACATCGATGATGGTGTCGATGCCCTTGCCGGTCTTGCCCGAGACCGTCAGCAGCGGCACGTCCTTCAATTGCGACAGGCCCTCGGCGAGCGCGCCCTTGACCCCGTTGAACAGCGATGAGGCGTGTTCGGCGACGTCCCATTTGTTGAGCGCGATGACCAAGGCGCGGCCTTCGGTCAGCACCTGGTCGGCGATCTTCAGGTCCTGGACCTCGAGCCCGCGGGTCGCGTCCAGCAGCAGCACGACGACTTCGGAATAATCGATCGTCCGCCGGGTGTCGGCGACCGACAGCTTCTCGAGCTTGTCCTCGACCTTGGCGCGCTTGCGCAGGCCCGCCGTGTCGACCAGGCGCACCGCGCGGCCCTGATGTTCCCAGTCAAGGCTGATCGAATCGCGGGTGATGCCGGCTTCCGGCCCGGTGATCATGCGCTCCTCGCCGAGCATTTTGTTGACCAAAGTCGACTTGCCGGCATTGGGCCGCCCGACGATGGCGAGCTTGAGCGGACCGCCCTCGCTGTCGTCCTCTTCCTCGGCTTCGCCGTCATGGGCTTCGATGTGCGGGCGAAGCGCTTCGAACAAGTCGGCGACGCCTTCGCCATGTTCGGCGCTGAGCGCGATCGGATCGCCGAGACCAAGACGATAGGCTTCGAGGATGCCGCTTTCCGCGGCGCGGCCCTCGGCCTTGTTGGCGACGAGGATCACCGGGGTCGCCTCGGCGCGCAGCCAGCGGCCGATTTCCTCGTCGAGCGGGGTCAGGCCTTCGCGGGCATCGACCATGAACAAGGCGGCGTCGGCGTCGCGCACCGCCGCCTCGGTCTGGACGCGCATGCGGCCAGGCAGCGATTCCGGGTCCTCATCCTCGAACCCGGCGGTGTCGAATACTCGAAACTCAAGTCCGAGCAGGTTCGCCTCGCCCTCGCGGCGATCGCGCGTGACGCCCGGACGGTCGTCGACCAGCGCCAGCCGCTTACCGACGAGCCGGTTGAACAGGGTCGATTTGCCGACGTTGGGCCGGCCGACGATTGCGACGGTGGGGACTGCCATGGCGGCGCGATAGCAGGGCGCGCCCTGCCGGTCGAAGGCCTACCGGAACGCGCTCAGGCGGCCGGCGTCGTCGTAGATGTAGAGCGTCGAATTGGCGACGATCGGCCCCTGGCTGATTCCCGCCCCGGCGCTGGTCTGGCTCTGAAAAGATCCGGTTGCCGGGTCGATATTGATCATCACCCCATTGGTCCCGACGACGATCAGCCGCCCGCCGGCGAGGATCGGGCCCTTATAGTCGATCTGGCCCTTCTTCGACTTGAGATGGTTGAATTGCGGCAATGGGTTGATCCAGCGGATGTGGCCGTTGTTGCGCGCGATACACAGCAATTTGGCGTCGGAAGTGACGACGAAAATCCAGTCGCCGGCGACCCACGGGGTCGAAATCCCGGCGATGTTGAGCTCCCACTGGCGCTGGCCGGTGGTGATTTCGAGCGACACCATGCGCCCGCCCTGACCGATGGCGATCACCTGGCCGCGGTCGACCACCGCGTCGGCGTCGATGTCCGACAGCGACGACACGCTGGTCCGGATACTGGTCCGCTGGAGCGCGTCCTGCCACACCATGCGCCCGTTCTCGTAGCGATAGGCGTTGAGCTCGCCCGACGAGAAGCCGGCGACGACGGTGCCCTGCCCGACCGCGGGCGAAGCCGAGCCGAACACGCCCGCGATTTCGAGCGACGCGGCCTGCGACCAGTTGGTCGCGCCATCGGCTTCCTTGAGCGAATAGATCTGGTTGTCCTGGCTCATGACGTAGACCGCGTCATTGATGACCGTCGGCGCGCCGCGCAGCGGTCCGCCCGGGCGCACCTTCCACACGATCCCGCCAGTTCTTACGTCGAGCGCCGAGACGTAGCCCAGCCCGTTGGTCGCGAAAATCCGGCCGTTGTCGTAGGCGATTCCCCCGCCGTAGAGCGACGGCGTGTTGTTGCGTTCTTCATACGGCGTCTGGCTTTCCCAGATTTTGCCGCCGGTCTGCGCATCGAACGCACGGACGGCGCCGAGCGTGTCGATGGTGTAGACGCGGCCACCGGCGACGACCGGCTCCGACGCCAGGCGCGCGGTCAGGCTGCTGCCGCGGCCGGCCGGAACGGTGAAGGCGCGGCCCAATGCAGTGCCTAGCGCCAGTTGGCCGACGGACTTGGACGCATTGCCGCCCGATTGGGTCCACTCGGTATTCACGACCGGATCCGGCAGAACCATCGGGATTGCCGCGGTCGCCGGGTCGACGGCGACGTCACCCTCGCTGGTCAGGACCGGAATCCGCTGGCCAAGCACCGGGGTCTTGGGACGGCCCTTCTTCAACAGGCTGCAGCCGCCGGCAGCCAGCGCCGCCGCAATCATCAGCCCGACACGAACACTGGTCGCTTTGGTCATCATCAATCCTATTGCGCGGTCTGCGGTATCGCGTTGCCGACGTCGACGCCAAGCGAGCTCGCCATTTGAATCGAGCGGGAACGCACCTGCTCGGGAACCTGGTCATTCTTGGCGATCGCCGCGAAGATCTGGGCGGCCTGGGCCGTCTTGCCCTGCTTGATCAGGGCCATGGCGGTCATCTCGCCGGCGCTTCCGAACCACGGGCTGTCGGCCTTGGCGAGCGGATCGAGGCGCGCGATCACCTGCTCCGGCTTGAGCGCGTCGAATTCGAGCGCGGTCTGGCGGATCAGCGCGAGATCGCGGAACGACTGCGGCAGACCCTTGTCAGCCGCAATCTCCTGGAACTTGGCGATCGCCAGCTTGGTATCGTTCTGCTGGATGGCGACCGCGGCGCGGCCGAACAGCGCCGAGGCACGAATGCCCTCGCTGTGATCCTTCGCCAGCACGTCGAGCCGCGCCGGCGCGGTTCCGACCTGGCCCTTGCCGAGCGAGGTATAGATTTGCGCGAGCTGATCGACGGCCTGTTCGGACTGACCGCCGCGATAATTCTGCCAGTAAATCCAGCCGCCGCTGCCGGCGAGAAACAGTACGACCGCGGCGATCAACCATCCGGCATATTTCTTGCCGAAATCGCGCGCGCGATCGCGGCGCAGATTCTCATCGACCTCGCGGACGAAAGTTTCCGTAATGTCCGGGGGTTGCGCCAAAGACGTGTCTCAGTCCGCTCCGTTGGGGGCTCTCATGCCGGTCGCTTCCTTCCCCACCCTGGATGAACGAAAGCTGGCGGCGCACCGTCTAGCGGCAACCGGCGGAAAGGCAAAGGGGTGAAGGTCGAATGTTCCCAATGTTCACAGTCACACGCACGCGCGCGTCGTTGGTCGTTGAACGCGAACGCACCGCGGTAGATCAACAATGGAAAGTCGGATCGCCGGGCCTCACGCAGCATCGCGGCAAGCGCGTGTCAGTCTAAATCCTATTTTGCAATGTCTGCTTTGGGTGGAAAGCGGTCATTGGCCCGTGCCATAGGTTGCCGATGATTGGGTCGGGCCTTCAGTTTCGTAGTACGATTACAATCGCCGCTGGTTTGATTATCGCAAGCGGGGTCGGTGCCGCAGTCTTTGCGATGTTGTTTGGTGACATCAAGGTGTTCACGCCAGCATTCGTCGTTGTGGCAGGCGTTGCGGTATTCCTCGGACTACCGATTTATTTGGCTGCGCGGGCGGCGCGAAACGATACGCCCATTGTCGC
>DATFUB010000070.1:0-2911 GCA_035261225.1 Sphingomicrobium sp. | reverse complement strand
TTACGGCTTGTGGCAGGTCGAACAGGGCAACCGCGATTCCGCGCAATATCACCTGAACCGGATCGCTGCTCTGGCCGGGACCAGCAGCGACGAATATCGCTCGCTGGCCGCGGCGCTGGAAAAACCGCCCGGCACCGGCCTCGTTTACTAAAGTCGGCAAACACAAGCGAGCCGGCGCGGCCTTGCAGGTTGCGCCGGCTTTTTATTGCCAGGCGCTCTGTTTTGTTAGCGCGGCTTCACTTCATCAGCGCCTCGGCCTCGGCCCGGAAAGCCTGACGCGAGGGGTCGCGCGAATAGAACATGTGCCCGCCCGGATAGACCACAAGCTTCACGCGGTCGGGCGAAGCGTAGGACGGCAATTGATCGAGCAGGATCTTGGAGCCGAAATAGGGCGTGGCGAGATCGAACAGCCCGTGCGCCACCAACAGCTTCAGTTTAGGGTCCAGCGCCAGAATCTGCCGCAGCTGGGAAATCGACTCGGCGGGATTAAGACCGCGGCCGAAATCCCAGGCTTTGCTGACCCCGCCATCCAATAGCTGGTAGGATCCGTCCGGCCGCCAATTGAGCTTGCGCGTGGTGACGTCGACCGCAGCACTGGTCAGCGGCGCGGTCAGGGGATCGCCGGACGGATCGCCGAAATGATGGAAGCTCGAATCCGGATAGGGATCGAAGCCCGAGACCGACGCGTCGTAGCGTCCCGTCACCTTGCCGTTGCGCCGGTCGAATTCGCGCCGGAACTCGGAAACCTCGAAGCGGCCATCCAGCCTGCGGCTGACGGCCTGGTCGATCCCGGTCAATGCCGCCACCCGGTCGGCAAGACGCGTGGTGGCCTCGGTGTCGGCCGGGCCCTTGACGAGATCGCCCAGGAAATCGCCCCGCGCATAATGTTCGACGTCGGCCATGTCGGCGCGGGTGACCGAGCCCTTCTTCTCGCGCGCGACCGCCGCCATGGTCGGAAGGCTCGCGACATATTGCAGCAGACTGGAGCCTGAATATTCGCGGAAGTCGAGCACCGGCGAGATCAGGATCAGACCCTTCACCCCGATGCCCTGCTCGGTCTGCAATTCGCGAACGATCTTCGGACCGCGGATGCCGCCATAGCTTTCACCGGCGACAAATTTGGGTGACAGCAGGCGGTCGAACTTTTCCAGCCAGCGGCGGATCGTCACCGCGATCGAGTTGACGTCGCCGTCGATCGAAAAAAACCGCTTGCGGACATCGTCGCCGGTCGCGACGAAGCGGCTGTAGCCGGTACCGACCGGATCGATGAAAACGAGATCGGTAAAGTCGAGCCAGGTCTCGGCGTTGGGCATGAGGTCGGGCGCCGCGGAGGACGTCACCGCCTCCGCGTTGATGGGCAGCCGCCAGGGGCCGACATTGCCGAATTGCAGCCACGCCGAGGACGCACCCGGGCCGCCATTGAAGACGAAGGTCACCGGCCGGTCACGCCCGTCCGCGCCGTCAAGCTGGTAGGCGGTATAGGCGATATCGGCCTGCGGCTCGCCCTTGTCGTTGAACAGGCGGATCGAACCTGCCGTTGCCGTGAAGTCGAGCGTGCGCCCGGGGAGTGCCAGCGTTTGTTTGGTGGTCGTGTCGGGCGGAAGGCGATGTTGTTCGGCGGCGGCAGGCGGAGTGGCCGCGTCGCCGCGCCCGCCTGCACCCGCCTTCTGACCCGACGGGGTTGCGGCAGGTGGCGGCTGTGGCGCATCGTCGGCGCGCGCGACCGAAGGAAGCGAAAACGCGACCAGCGCGAGCGCGAGGCGCGCACAGCGCAGCGCGGCGAAAGCGGCAGTCATATCGGTTCTCCTCCCGGCTTCCCGCCATCGGCCCGCCACGGCCGCATTAATCCTAACAGCCAGGATTTCCTGGATGATGCGGGTTCTGGCCCAAAATCGTGCCAAGTTGGCGTGGTTCGCGACCGCGCAGTGATAGCCAGCTTTGCTTTCCGGCGCATTACGCGATCTCGTGACATGCCAAGCCGGCGAGCCTATCTCGACAAGCCCGGCCAAGGTCGTATAGACGACGTTCACGCGCCCCCGATCCCTTTCAGCGCCCATATGAGCCGGCAATCCCAAGGCTAAAATCCCAAGGCTAAAATCCCAAGGCTAAGCCCACATGACCACTAAGCCCACATGACCACGCCCAAGCGATATGACCGGATTGCCTTCCTTGCCAGCGCAGGCGCGGAGGCCCAGCAGGCGCTTGAGCAGCTGGCGCAGCTTTACGGCAACCACGATCCCGCCGATGCCGATGTCGTGGTGGCGCTCGGCGGCGACGGATTGATGCTGCAAACGCTGCATCAGCATATGCGTTCGGGCAAGCCGATCTACGGCATGCATCGCGGCACCGTCGGTTTCCTGATGAACGAGTTCAGCCCGCGCGATCTGCATGCGCGGCTGGCCGCGGCGCGGGAATCGGTGATCCATCCCTTGCTGATGCGGGCCACCGACGTGCATGGCGCGGTGCATCTTCATCATGCCATCAACGAAGTGGCGCTGTTTCGCCAGACCCATCAGGCGGCGCGCCTAAGGATCCTGATCGACGAGCGCGAACGGATGTCGGAGCTGATCGCCGACGGCATCATGGTGGCGACGCCGGCGGGATCCACCGCCTATAATCTTTCCGCGCAGGGACCGATCCTGCCGATCAACGCCGCACTGCTGGCGCTGACCCCGATCTGCGCGTTCCGCCCGCGGCGCTGGCGCGGCGCCCTGCTCCCGAACACCGCCTTCGTCGTCATCGAAGTGCTCGAGAGCGACAAGCGGCCGGTGGCGGCGGTGGCCGATCACGACGAGGCCCGCGATGTCTGCCGGGTCGAAGTGCTTTCCGACAAGACCATCTCGATGCGGATGCTGTTCGACCCCGGCCACAGCCTGGAAGAGCGCATCCTGAGCGAGCAATTCGGGTATTA
>DATFUB010000069.1:0-30962 GCA_035261225.1 Sphingomicrobium sp. | reverse complement strand
CGCATGAGCACATCGACCGCGTACCCGATGGTGCAACTGCCGAGCGCGATCATCATCGTCGCACAAGCGGTGATCCTGCGCATTTGACGGATCGTCATCCAACTAACGTGCAACGATCTTCTAATGTCTGCAATGGGTCGAGAGCGGACATTATATCAGCCCCATCGCCCGCATGCTCGTTCGGCCGTTCGCGCCGACGATCACATGGTCGTGCACCGTCACCTTCATGTGCCGTCCGGCCTCGACCAGGTCGCGGGTCAGGCGGATATCCTGTTGGCTCGGGCTGGGATCGCCGCTCGGGTGATTGTGGACGATGATGATGGCCGTCGCGCCGAGCGCGATGGCGCGCGCGATCACTTCGCGGACATGCACCGACGCCTCGTCGACCGAGCCCTGCCACAGCGCTTCGTTGGCGATCAGCATGTTCTTGGCGTTGATGCAGAATACGTTGACCGCATCCCAATGAAATCAATGACTTAAGGTAGGTAGCATGTTCTTCAAGGCTATGAAGAGGATGCAAACTGGCGGAACACTGCGTGAACACAGACTGGATAACTATGCCGTCGCTCCTTGACCAAGGGTGTCGCGATGACCAACTGTGTTCTTGCTCGGCGGAGAATTATTTCATGAACAGTGGTGAAGGGGCCGAAGACCAAGTTGACGGTCCACTTGCCGCCCTTCCGGATACGTACTCTCGCAGAAAACGAATGCGCTCAGGCGCAGGCGATCCGTTGCAGTATGACGTTATACCGCACAAGGTCCGCGTCCAAATTCTGCACATCGTTGACGCGACAATCAAGCGCATCAGCACTCAGAAGTTCTACGAACTTAAGGCTCGATTCTATGACGAAGTTCGCGACTTCATGCGGACTGAGCAAGGCGTACTTCATCTCGCGAGCGGAAATTATTCGCACGAGGAGGTGAGGAACTGGTTTTTGGAACACCCGGAAACCGATGACGTCGTTGATTGCATCGAGGCTATCTGTCGTCGATTGTTTTGGGTTTCTAGCCAGTGGTCATCGATGCAAGAATTTGTCCCCGAACGGGTGAACGAGATCAACGCGAGGCTGTTGGAAGCCGGCGTTGGCTTTCAATTTGAGAGCGGCACCATGATCGAGGCCAATTCCAAGTATCTCCACTCTGAGCTTGTCGTGCCAGCATTGGAGCTTTTGTCTGATCGCAGATTTGCGGCACCTAACAGTGAGTTCCTCGGGGCGCACAAGGCTTTCCGCGAACAAGACTACGAACAGTGCTTGGTTGAATGCTGCAAGGCGTTCGAAAGCGTGATCAAAGTCATTGCCGCCGAGCGAAACTGGGATGTTTCACCAAATGCGCCAGCGAAAACGCTTGTGAAAGCGGTGTTCGATAACGGCCTTATCCCGAATTATCTGGAAAGCGAGTTCGCTGGAATTCGTACCGTTTTGGAGAATGGCATCGGCACGGTGCGCAACAAGGCCGGTGGACATGGCGCTGGCACGGAGGTCAGGGTGGTGGCACGGCATTTGGCAGCATTCCAGCTGCATCAAACTGGCGCAGCCATCACCCTGCTGGCGGAAGCACACTCTGCCTAGAGGTAGCCAATCTGCCGGGCGGCACCATCGGTGGTCGGAAGTGCTGGTTTTTGGGGTCGCAGCGAAACGCCCAGACCAAATTAGCGAACTTGTCGACCAAGTTCGGCAGGGTAACAACAATGGCAATCCACAGGCCCAACAACATGGTTGTCTCCTCAATCGGCCGGGGTTTGGACCCCCGGCAACGGACACCACGGTGCGTTGGGACACCGGGAAAATCCCTCGACGCACACGGCATCGGGGACGAGCAAACTACGTGGTGGGCGGCTCCTCAATCGTCAAGAGTTAGCACTTCGCGTTGTTCAGGTTGAGGAACAGCACGCGGACCTCCTCGATCCGGGCGTGGGCCATCGCCGCGTGGAGATAATCGCCGAGCGCATCCCAGCTCGACAGCACGGCTCTGTCCTCGATCCGCGCCTCGAGCAGGCGCAGCGCCGTCGCTTGCGCGATTTTCAGCGCCGCGACCGCCGCATCGCTGAGCCGTTCGCGCTTCAGCGCATCGGGGCTGGCCGACAGCAACGGCCCAATTCCGCCGAAATCGTGTAGCAAGCGCTTGGCGAGCGGTTTGGTGTCGACGCGCGGGATGGTCAGGGAGAGCAGATATTCGAGCAGCTCATAATCGTGGAACGCGTCCGGCCCGGCGTCGAGCAGCTTGCGCCTGAGCCGCGCGCGATGCCCGGCCGATTGCTTGTCGTTCCCGCTTGCGATGCCTCGCCCGTCCATGCCGCTCCCTTGCGACCGATCGAGCAACGCGTACTCAACCACAGATGCGCGGGCGAGGGAAGCGGTCATGCCGCGTCTGGAACGGTCATCGCGCAAGGGGGTTAGTTAGCCCCATGGGCGAGCGGTTTCATGAGGAGGCGACGGTGATTGTGCGCCGCGGGCCGCGTTGGCGCCGCATCGCGATGTTTGGCGCGCTCGGGCTCGTCGCGATTGTGCTTATCGCGATAGCCGTGCTGTGGACCGAGCGAAGGTCCCTCGCGACGCAATATTTGCAGAGCGCGTTCGAGGATCGCGGGGTCCAGGCGAGTTATCATCTGGACCGCGTCGGGTTCCGCACTCAGCAGGTCAGCAACTTGGTCATCGGCGATCCCCGGCGGCCCGACGTCACCGCCCGCGTCGCCCAGATCCAGATGCGCGTGAAGTGGAACGGCAGCTTCGAAGTCTATCGCATCGTCGCCCGCGGCGTCCGGCTGCGTGGACGAATGATCAACGGCAAGGTCAGCTGGGGCCAGATCGACAAGCTGCTGCCGCCACCCAGCGGCAAGCCGTTCCAGCTGCCCAATTTCGTCCTCGACGTCGCCGACAGCAGCATTTCGCTGGCCACGCCCTTTGGGCCGATCGGGGTCGCACTCGAAGGCAATGGCAAGCTCAGCGGCGGCTTCAAGGGCCGCGCGGCGGTCGTCAGCCCGCAGCTGATCCCCGGCCGCTGCGCCGCCACGAACCTGCGCGCTTATGTCGCGGTCGCGGTTGTCGCCAGACGTCCCGGCGTGGATGGCCCAATCACCCTCGACCGGTTCGCCTGTCCCGCCAGCCGCTTCGACATCGTTAGCCCGCGGTTTGATGCGGCGACGAGCTTCAATGAGTCGTTCACCAGCGTCGATGGCCGCGGGCGGATGGCGATCTCGACCCTGACAGCCGGTGCGAATGGCCTCGCGGCGTTCGCCGGTGAACTCAGCTACAAAGGGCCGTTGGCGGACGTGCGCGGTAACGTGAAACTTGCGGCTCAAAAATCGCGCATGGCGACGATTTACGCCGACCGGACGCGGCTCGACGGCAGTTACCGTCTCGGGATTCGTGCTGGCACCTTTTCGTTGGCCGGCGACTTCGCTGCCGACAGCGCCGCGCTCGATCCGTCAATGCTCGCCGGAGTGACCGAACCACTCAAGGCCGCTGCCAGGACCCCGATCGGGCCGATTGCCACCGCCATAGGCGACGCGATCGGCCGGACGGCGCGGAGCTTCAACAGTGCGGGCCACATCAAGGTCGTGAACTTCCCCGGCGGCGGCGCTGCCCGCATCGAGCGCGCCCAGGTAATCGGTCCGGGCGGCGCCCGCGCCCGCATCGCCGGCGGCAGCGGCGTGACTTACTATTGGCCGTCCAACGCGCTCCGGATCGACAGCGATATTGCCCTGGCCGGCGATGGGCTGCCCAATGGCCATGTGTCGCTTCGCCAGGCGAAAGCCGGCATGCCGATGAGCGGGATCGCCGAGTTTGCACCTTACTTGGCGCACGGTTCGCGCCTCGCGCTGACGCCGATCCGCTTTGGCCCGGGACCGAACAACAGCACCCAGCTCCACACGCTCGCCCAGCTCGATGGCCCGTTTCCCGACGGCCAGGTCCAGGCGCTGCGCGTCCCGATCGACGGCCGCATCGGCCGCGGCGGCAGCTTCGCTTTCGGCACGTCCTGCGCGGTCGTCGGCTTCAACGCCCTGCGGACCGGCGCGCTCCAATTGGGCGCCGCGCGGCTTCCGATCTGTCCGGTCGGACCGGCCATGGTGTCGAAGCAGCCGGGCGGGCCGGTCCTCGCCAGCGCGCGGTTCAGCGGACCGGTCCTCGATGGCAGCCTGGGCAAGTCGCCGCTGCATCTGGCCGCGGCCGGCGGCCAGATCGTCGGCAAGCAATTCGCCATGGATCGCCTGGCCATGCGGCTCGGCAAGCCGGCTTCGCCAATCCTGTTCGACGCCGCGCGTTTGACTGGCAGCTTTGTCGGGTCGGGCGTTAGTGGTGGTTTCGAAGGTGGGCGGACGACCATCGGCAATGTCCCGCTGCTGCTCAGCGAGGCGTCGGGCAAGTGGCTCGTCCACAACGGCGATCTGAGTATCGACGCCAATACCCAGGTGACCGATCGCGACGCGAACCCACGCTTCTATCCGCTCAAGAGCGACAATCTCCATTTCACGCTGGCCGGCGACTATGTCCGCGCGACCGGCACGCTCAAGCATCCCGCCAGCGGAACGCGGGTGACCGAGGTCGCGATCGAGCACCGCCTGTCGACCGGCGCCGGTCACGCCACGCTCGATGTCCCGTCATTGACGTTTGGCGAGGGCCTTCAGCCGGAAGAACTGACACGGCTTACCGAGGACGTGATCGCGTTGGTCGTCGGCACCATCAGCGGGCAGGGGCGGATCGACTGGGACTCGGACGGGAAGGTCACCTCGACCGGCGATTTCACGACCGCGCACCTCGATTTCGCTGCACCGTTCGGACCAGTCACCGGGATGCGCGGCACCATCCATTTCAACGATCTGCTCGGGCTCACCACCCCGCCCGGTCAGTCCATGACCGTCGAGTCGATCAACCCCGGTATTCTGGTCGAAAACGGCGTGATCCACTACCAGCTGCTGCCCGACAACCTGGTGAAGATCGAGCGCGGCGAATGGCCGTTCATGGGTGGCCGCCTCGTTCTTCAGGAAACGGTGCTCAATTTCAGCAAGCCGACGGCGAAACGGCTGACGTTCGAGGTCGTCGGCCTCGACGCGAAGACCTTCATCGACAGCCTCGGCTTCAAGGAGGTCGCCGCCACCGGGAAGTTCGATGGTGTGCTGCCGATGATTTTCGACGAAAACGGGGGGAGGATCGTCGGCGGGCGGCTGGATTCACGTCCGGAGGGCGGGACGCTGTCCTATGTCGGCGTCATCAACAAATCGAACCTGGGGATGATGGCGAACATCGCTTTCGAATCCCTAAAACAGTTGCGCTACCGCTCGATGATCGTGCGCCTCGACGGTGACTTGGCCGGCGAATTCGCGACGCGTCTGACCATCGAGCAACTCGGTCTTAGCGGAAGCACGGGCCCGGCCAAGATCCTGCGCAATGCCTTCCGCAAGGTGCCCTTCCGGTTCAACATCACGATCAAGGGGCCGTTCCGCGCGCTGATCCAGACCGCCAAATCGTACCGCGACCCGCGCCAGCAGATCGGCGCCGTGCTCCCGCAGCCACTCGAAAACGTGCCCGGGATCGTCACCGAAGTCCGCCGCCGCGACGAAGACCAGCAGCAATCGCAAACCCCGGTCAAAGAGACCGTCACTCCAACCCCTGCCAGCGAGAGATGACCATGACCTACAAATCGAGGATCCTGCGCGTGGCCGCGGCCGGCCTTGCCGCTGTGCCGCTGACTAGCTGCATATCGGTCAAGACCCCTGAAAAACCAATTGAAATCAACCTCAACGTGACGATCCGACAGGAGGTGCTGGTGCGGTTGCAGCGCGACGTCGAACAATTGATCCAGCAGAACCCGCAAGCCTTCCCGCCGACGAATCCGACGCAGCCGCCCAAATGAGAGTCCTGGTTCTCCTTCTCGCGGCGCTGCTCGCCAGCGCGCCTGCGGTCGCGCAGACCTCGGCGATCAACGCGGCACGGGCCGCGGGCATCGTCGGCGAGCGCTACGACGGTTATCTTGGCATTGCCGCGCCGGTATCGTCCGCGGTGCGCAGCCAGGTCGCGGCGATCAACATCCAGCGCCGCGCGCTCTACAGCCGGCTCGCCGCGAGCAAGGGCGCGAGCCCCCAGGATGTCGGGATCACGGCCGGCTGCCAGCTCCTGGCGCGCGTCGCAATTGGCGAAGTCTATCTCGGGGCCGACGGTCGGTGGCGGCGGCGAGCGCCTGGCCACTCGCCGGTACCGGACTATTGCCGCTGAGCCACGGCGGCCGCGGTTGACTAACTAAACGCCCGTTCATAAAGGGTCGGCGCCTTGGCGGGCTCGTTTGCCGCCATGTTCCTCGCCTTCGCTTGAGTCCTTGAAATTGAGCAGGGGCGACGCACAGGGGAGATGCATGGCAGAGGACGAAACCGACGAGGTTCCGAAGCTTCCACCCGACGCACGGCTCGAATCGCTCGATCAGCGGCTCGATAAGATGCAACAGGCGGAAGCGAAGCGGACCGGAGTAGAGCAGCCGAGCCCGGGCACCCGGGTCGCGCAGCAGGCCTTCGGTCATCTGATCGGCGCCCCGGTCGGTGGCGCAGTGATCGGATGGGGACTGGATTCCCTGGCCGCGTTGACCGGCCATCGGACCTTCCCATTGTTCCTGTTGCTGATGCTGTTCTTCGGGTTCGGCGTCGGCGTCCGGAACGTCATACGGATTACTAACACCCGGACGCCTCCGGGTTATTGATAGAGGTAGCGAAGAGCGTGGCGGCCGAAGGCAAGATCGACCCGATGCATCAGTTTACAGTGGAGCCGCTGGTTCCGCTGCATCTCGGGCCGTACGACATCAGCTTCACGACCAGCTCGCTGTGGCTGCTGGTCGCTTTGGTCGTGATCTACGGCTTCATGGCGCTGGGCATGAAGCGGCAGCTGGTGCCCGGCCGCTGGCAGGTGGCGGTCGAGGGCCTGACCGGTTTCATCGATGACATGGTCCGGGTGAACATCGGGCCCAAGGGCAAGGCGTACGTCCCGTACATCTTTTCGCTGTTCATGTTCATCCTCGTGTCGAACCTGCTCGGCCTGCTTCCGCTCGCGGTCGTCGGCATTCACCCGTTCACGACCACCAGCCACTTCAGTATCACCGGCGTGCTCGCTGTGCTGAGCTTTTCGATCGTCCTCGTCGTCGGATTCTGGCGCCACGGTCTGCACTTCTTCTCGCTATTCGTGCCGCACGGCACGCCCAAGATCATGATCCCGCTGATCGCGGGAATCGAATTCATTTCCTTCATGGTGCGGCCGTTCAGCCTGGGCCTGCGACTGTTCGTCGCGATGATTGCCGGTCACATCCTCATGGAAGTGTTTGGAAGCTTCATCGTCAGCGGATTTAACGGCGGCGCCATCGGCTGGGGTGTCGGCGCGCTCAGTTTCGCCTTCATCATCGGAGTCGCGGCGTTGGAACTGCTGGTTTGCGCCATCCAGGCTTACGTCTTCGCGCTTCTGACGACGCTCTATCTCAACGACGCAATCAACCTTCACTAAGGAGTTACAACATGGATTTCGCTTCCGCACAGGTCATCGGGGCCGGTCTCGCGGCGATCGGCGTCGGCGCCGCCGCCGTCGGCGTTGGCAACGTCTTCGGCTCGTTCCTCGAGAGCGCGCTGCGCAACCCGGCTGCGGCCGACAGCCAGCAGGGCCGGCTGTTCATTGGCTTCGCGGCCGCCGAGCTTCTCGGCCTCATCGCGTTCGCCGTGGCGATGATCATCCTCTACGCGCGTTAATCGCGAGCGTAGCCAGGAACCGAGAACCGTAAATGCCTCAGATCGTCCAACTTCCGTACATTTTCGCATCGCAGCTGTTCTGGCTGGCGGTGGTGTTCGGCATCATTTTCTTCGTCATTGGACGGGGAATGCTGCCGAAGATCCAGTCGACCGTCGAACTGCGCGAGAAGCAGATCGCGGACGATCTCGAACGCGCGCAGGCCGCCCGTTCCGAAGCCGAGGAAACCGAGGCTGCGTGGCGGGCGCGGATGGACGTGGCGCGCGCCGATGCGGCCCGGATCGCCCAGGAAGCCAAGCAGGACAGCGCGGCCAAGACCGAAGCCAAGGTCCGCGCCGCGGCCGACAAGCTCAACGCCAAGGTTGAAGGCGCCGAAGCCAGGATTCGCGACGCGGTTGCGGCTGCGCGTACCGAGATCGAGGCGGTGTCGGCCGATGCGACGCGGGACATGGTTGCGCGGCTGACGGGCATCAAAATCGACGCGAAGGAAGCCGCTGGCGCGGTGAAGGCGGAACTGAATGTCTGAGCTTTCGGCCATGACCCTCGTCAGCGAACCGGCTGGGGCCGAGCATGCGGAGCCGGCCGCGTTCGGCTTCGTGACTGCCCCCGTCGCGATCTCGCTAGCGATGCTGGTCGTGATTGCGATCATCATCTGGCAGCGCGTTCCGGCCGCGATCGCCAAGGCGCTCGACGACAAGATTAAGCTGATCCGTGATCAACTCGCCGAGGCCGAGGACCTGCGCAAGGAGGCCGAAGCGCTCAAGAAAGAATATGAAAAGAAGTCCAAGTCGGCCGACAAGGACGCGGCCGCGCTGCTCGAGCGCGCGAAGCACGAGGCTGAGGAAATCGTCGCCAAAGCGAAGACCGACGCCGAGGCGTTGATCGAACGCCGCACCCGCATGGCCGAAGGCAAGATCGCTGCCGAGGAGCGCGCGGCGATCGACCAGCTCCGCGCGACCGCCGCCGAAGCGGCGACCAAGGCCGCGGCGCGGCTCATTGCGGAACGCCACGACGCAGCGAGCGACGGCAAGCTCGTCGATCAGGCGATCAAGGAAATCGCCGGGCGCTAAGCCGTTCCCCGGCGAAGGCCGGGGTCCAGTCCGAAAAAAAGAGCCTGGGCTCCTGCCTTCGCGGGAGCGCAGTCCGTTATTGCTGATGCTGGCCGCCTGGCTGGCTGACACCTTCCAGGGCCTGACTTGCCGCCCCACTGTCGGTTTCGCGGCTGAGGTCGCCCAGGCTGACGATCCCGCACAGCTTCTCCTGCTCGTCGATTACCGGCAAGCGGCGAACCTGCGCCTTACTCATCCTGCTCGCGGCATCTTCGATCTCTTCGTCGTGGCGCGCGCAGACGACGTCGTTCGACATCAGATCGCGGACCAGGGTCTCGGGACCAAAGCCCTTCGCAACGCCGCGCACTGCGATGTCGCGGTCGGTGATCATTCCGATCAGTCTGTCGCCGTCGGTTACGGGAATCGACCCAGCGTCGGCACTCAGCATGAAGGACGCGGCTTCCCGTGCGCGTTGGTCCGGACTGATCGTCTGGACATCGCGGGTCATCACTTCGCTGACTTTCATGTTCGCTCTCCCTCGAGGAAATTCGACAACCCAACGAATGGCCGTCGCGGGAAGTTGCGAGCGTCAGGGCATGTTCTCGGTCAGCAGGTCGTAGGTCGCGACCAGCTCGTCCTTCTGGTTGAACACCTCGACCGCCCAGCGGACCACGCCGGTGTCCTCGCTCTTGAGCGATTTCGAGCGGACCGTGAGCTCGACCCGCAGTGAATCGCCAGGATAGAGCGGGGTCAGGAAGCGCAGGTTCTCGAGGCCGGTATTGGCCAGCACCGGACCCGGGTCCGGGTGAACGAACAGCCCGGCGGCGAAGCTCAGGATCAAATAGCCATGGGCGACGCGCCCCTCGAAGATCGGCGAGGCCTTGGCCGCCTCCTCGTCCATGTGGGCGTAGAATCTGTCGCCGGTGAATTCGGCGAAATGCTCGATGTCCTCGATGCTGACCGTTCGGCTGCCGGTGTTCCAGGTGTCGCCGATCGCAAGCTCGCTCATCTTCCGGCGGAACGGGTGGACGTTGATCAGTTGCTTCGGTCCACCGGGAATGTACTGCTCGGTAATCGCCGCGATCATCGTCGGTGACGACTGGATCGCGGTGCGCTGCATGTAATGCTTGACCCCCCGCACCCCGCCCATCTCTTCGCTGCCGCCGGCTCGACCGGGACCGCCGTGGACTAGCACCGGTAGCGGAGAGCCGTGGCCGGTCGATTCCGCCGCGTTGGTGCGGTCGATGACCAGCATCCGCCCGTGATAGGCGGCGGCGCCCCGGACGAACTCGCGCGCGGCATCGGGTGAGTGGGTGAACAGCGACAGGGCAAGGCTGCCCATGCCGCGATTGGCGAGCGCGATTGCGTCATCGAGATCGCGGTAGGGCATGACGGTCGACACCGGGCCGAAGGCTTCGACATCGTGAACCGCGGCCGCGCCCCACGGATCGTCGGTGCGCAGCAGGATCGGCTCGAGAAACGCGCCGCCGGCAGTGCCGGGCGAGGCTTCGGGATCGCCCGACACGATCCGCGCGCCCGATGCCACCAGCTTGGCGATCTGGCCGCGAACATCGTCGCGCTGGGCGCAACTGACCAGTGCGCCCATCCGCGAGTCCTTGTCGCGCGGGTCGCCGACTTTGGTCGCCTGGAGGCGTTCGCGGATCGCGGCCTCAACCGCGTCGAGATGCTCGGCCGGCGCCATGGCGCGCCTGATTGCGGTGCATTTCTGTCCGGCCTTGACCGTCATCTCGGTCACGACCTCTTTGACAAACAGGTCGAACTCCGGCGTGCCCGGCGCGGCGTCGGGGCCGAGCAGCGACGCGTTCAGGCTATCCTGCTCGGCGACGAATTTCACCGATTCGCGCTGCACGACGGGGTGCGATCGCAATTTCAGTGCGGTCGAGGCCGATCCAGTGAAGCTGACCACGTCCTGCCCCGTCAGATGGTCGAACAGGTCGCCGACGCCGCCGACAATCAGCTGGATCGCGCCCGGCGGCAAAACGCCGCTGTCGATCATCACCCGGAACGCCGCCTCGCACAGATACGCCGTCGAGCTGGCCGGCTTGACGATCGCCGGGACGCCCGCGAGCAAGGTCGGCGCAAGCTTCTCGAGCATTCCCCACACGGGGAAGTTGAAGGCGTTGATGTGCACGGCCGCGCCTTGCAGCGAGGTGTAGATGTGCTGGCCCATGAACGTGCCGTTCTTCGACAGCGTCTCGAGCGGACCGTCGAGCAGCACATGCCCGTCGGGCAGCTCGCGCCGCCCCTTGGACGAGAAAGAGAACAATGTCCCGGCGCCGCCCTCGATATCGATCCAGCCGTCCTTGCGCGTCGCGCCGGTCAGGTAATTGAGCTCGTACAGTTCCTCCTTGCGGGCCATGACCGCCTGGCCCAGCGCCTTGATCATCCGCGCCCGTTCGTGGAACGTCAGCTTGCGCAGCGCCGGGCCGCCAACCTCACGGGCGTGGCGCAGCATGCCGCCGAAATCCAACCCGCCCGAACCGGTCGTCGCCACCGGCGCACCGTCGATCGCGCTCGACAGTTCGGCGAGATTGCCGTCGCCCGCGATCCACCGGTCGCGCTCGTAGTTCAAGAGCTGCTGGGTCTTCATTTCACTCCGCCCGGATGTGGTAGCGCGGACTATATGGGTGGCTGCTCGACAGCCCGCCATCGACGACCAGCGCCTGGCCGTTGACGTAGCTCGCCTCGTCCGACGCGAGGAACAGGGCCGCCCGGGCAATCTCGATCGGCTCGCCGCCGCGTTGGAGCGGGTTAAGCTCGCCGATGCGGTGCGTCTGGCCCTTCTCGCGGGCGAGGTCGTACATCATTTTGGTCATGCCGGTCTCGATCAGGCCAGGGCAAACCGCGTTGAAGCGGATGTTGGTCCCCGCGAATTGCTGCGCGGCGCTCTGGACGAGATTGATCACGCCCGCCTTGGATGCCGAATAAGCCGCTCCGCCGGCACCGGCGCGGAGGCCCGCGACGCTGGCGGTGCAGACGATCGATCCGCCGCCCTGTGCGCGCATCACCGGCGCGGCATGTTTGATCGCGAGGAACGGCCCGATCAAATTGATGCGCAGGATTTCGGCCCAGTCTTCGGCCGTTTGCTCGACAATCGACGCGAGCCCACCGGAAATTCCGGCATTGGCGAAGAACACGTCGAGCTTGCCGTGCCGGGCGACGACATCGTCGATCAGCCGCTTCACGTCGGCGTCACTGCCAGCGTCTGCGTGAACGTCAGCCCCATCGGACACATCGGCGCCGACGACCGTCGCGCCCTCGCTCCGGAACAGCTCGACCGCCGCCTTGCCGATGCCCGATGCGGCGCCGGTTACGATAGCTACCTTGCCAGTCAAACGTCCGCTCATGTCGCCGCTCATAGCAGAGGGCTGTGACGGCGAAACTCCGCTGTTATAGCAGCGCAATGGATTTCACCCTGGCCCCGGCCGAAACCGAGTGGCGCGATCGCGTTCGCGCCTTCATGGACGCGCATGTCCGCCCCAGCGTGGCTGACTATGACGCGCAGCAGCGCGAGGGCGAGCGGTGGAAGGTCCTGCCGGTCATCGAGGCGCTGAAGGCCAAGGCGCGCGCCGAGGGCCTGTGGAACCTGTTCATGCCGCCGTCGCACGGCGCGACTCCGGTCGACGACAGCTTTGCGTTCGAGGGGCCGGGCCTCAGCAACCTCCAATATGCCTTTTGCGCCGAGGAGATGGGGCGAATCCTGTGGTCGTCCGAAGCGTTCAACTGTTCGGCCCCCGACACCGGCAACATGGAGGTGATCCACCGCTACGGCACGCGCGAACAGAAGGACGAATGGCTGAAGCCGCTGATGGACGGCGACATTCGCTCGGCCTTCCTGATGACCGAGCCCGATGTTGCGTCGTCGGACGCGACCAACATCAAGTGCTCGATCGAGATGCGCGGCAACGAATATGTGATCAACGGCCGCAAATGGTGGTCGAGCGGGGCCGGCGATCCGCGCTGCAAGGTCGCGATCCTGATGGGTAAGACCGACCCCGGCGCGGAGACCCACAAACAGCAGTCGATGATCCTGGTGCCGCTCGATGCGCCAGGCGTGACCATCAAGCGTCACCTGCCGGTGTTCGGCTATGACGACGCGCCGCATGGTCACATGGAGATCGTACTCGACGACGTGCGCATGCCGCCGTCGAACATGCTGCTCGGCGAGGGGCGCGGGTTCGAGATCGCACAGGGGCGCTTGGGCCCGGGCCGGATCCACCACTGCATGCGCACCATCGGCGCGGCCGAGGAAGCGCTCGATGCGATGGTCAAGCGGCTGATGTCGCGCACCGCGTTCGGCAAGACGCTGGCCGAGCAGGGCGTGTGGGAAGAACGCATCGCCAACGCCCGCATCGATATCGAAATGACCCGGCTGCTGTGCCTCAAGGCCGCCGACATGATGGACCGCGCCGGCAACAAGGCCGCCCAGGGCGAAATCGCGATGATCAAGGTCGCGGCGCCGCTGATGGCGCTCAAGATCATCGACGATGCGATCCAGGCGTTCGGCGCCGCCGGGGTGTCGGAGGATGCCGGCCTCGCCCGGACCTACGCTTCGATCCGTACCTTGCGGCTCGCCGACGGTCCCGACGAGGTCCACCGCCGCGCCATTGCCCGGCTGGAGTTCAAGAAGCACAAATGAGCGAGCAAGGGCTCGACGAGGACGCGCTCGGACGCTGGCTCGAAGCCAACGTCTTGGGCTTCATCGGCCCATTCGAGCTGACCAAATTCCCGTCGGGTCAGTCCAATCCGACCTATCGGATTGCCGCCGCGTCGGGCGATTATGTCCTCCGCCGCAAGCCGTTCGGAGAATTGCTGCCCTCGGCGCACGCGGTCGACCGCGAATATCGCTTGCTCTCGGCGCTTCACCCGCTCGACTTTCCAGTCCCGCGACCGCTCGCCTTGTGCGCCGACCCGGGCGTTATCGGCTCGATCTTTTATGTGATGGAGCTGGCCCGGGGCCGCCCTTACGTGAATGGCGCATTGCCCGAGTTCGACCCGCCGACCCGGCAACATATGTACGGGCAGCTGGTCGATACGCTCGCCGACCTCCACAGCATCGATCCACGAGCAGCGGAACTCGACGACTTCGGCAAGCCGGGCAATTATTTCGAGCGGCAGGTCGCGCGCTGGACGCGGCAGTATCGCGACTCGCAGACCGACTACATCATCGAAGTGGAGCGGCTGATTTCGTTCCTGCCCGAGACGGTTCCCGAGCAGGCGCGAACCTCGATCGTCCACGGCGATTATCGCATCGACAATGTCGTGTTCGACGGCGACGGGACGCTGACCGCGGTGCTCGATTGGGAGCTGGCAACGCTTGGCGACCCGTTGGCCGATTTCTCCTATCTCGCGATGCAGTGGATGATGCCGGCGGATGGCGGCGCGGGACTGGGCGGGCTGGACCTGGAGACGCTCGGCATTCCGAGCCTCAAGGAGATCGTCGCGCGTTATTCGGAGCGATCGGGCGTGCCCGTGGCCGACCGGCTCGACTGGTATTTTGCGTATAATCTGTTCCGCCTCACCGGCATCGTTCAGGGCATCAAGAAGCGCGTGATCGACGGCACCGCGAGCCATGCGCAAGCCGCGGAAATGGCCGAGCGCGTACCGATGCTCGCCCAGGCCGCGTGGAAATTTGCAGTGAAGGCAGGAGCTTAGGATGATTGACCCGGTGCGGCCGATTGCGCTTGGCGATATCGAGGTGGCGCGGCAGCGGATCGCGGCGACAGTGCTGCGCACGCCGCTCGTCAAGCTCGATCACGGTACGGATGCGCCAGACATCTACCTGAAGCTCGAAAACCTGCAGCCGACCAACGCCTACAAGATCCGTGGCGCGGCCAATGCGGTCGCGCATTTGTCGGACGAAGAACGCGCGCGCGGCGTGTGGACAATCAGCGCCGGTAACGCCGGGCAGGGCGTCGCTTATGCCGCTCGCGCGTTCGGCGTGCCGTGCTCGGTCGTGGCGATCGAGACCGCGCCGCAAACCAAGCTCGACCGGATGCGCGCGCTCGGCGCGACCATCGTCCCGGTGTCCTACGAAACCGCGTGGCAGGCGGCCGAATCGCACTCTTTCGAAGGCATGGACGCGACCTTCATTCACCCGTTCGACAATCACGATTTCATTTCCGGCCATGGCACCATGGGCCTCGAAATCGTCGAGGATTTGCCCGACGTGCGGACAGTCATCGCTGCGATCGGCGGGGGCGGGCTGATTACCGGCGTCGGCAGCGCGGTCAAGGCGCTGCGGCCCGAGGTCCGGGTCATCGGCGCCGAGCCCGAGACGGCAGCGCCCTACGCATGTTCGGTCGAACACGGCGGGCCGCAACGCTTCCCCGACTGGCAGGCGTCGTTCGTCGATGGCGCGGGGGGCAAAAGCGTCACGACAAGGATGTGGCAGCGGATGCGGCCCGTGGTCGACGGATCGATCGTCGTGACGCTCGACGAGACTCGTCAGGCGATGCGTCTGATCGCCCAGAAGACGCGGGCGATCGCCGAGGGGGCGGGGGCACTGTCGCTCGCCGCCGCGCTTACCGGCAAGGCGGGCGATGGACCCATCGTCTGTGTCGTCTCGGGCGGCAACATCGATCTCGCCAAATTCAGCGAGCTGGTGGCCTGATCAACTGCCGGTGAAGCTGGGAGGCCGTTTCTCGAGGAAGGCCGCGACGCCCTCGCGATAATCGGCGGTGAAGCCCAGCCGGCGCATCGCACCCGCCTGGCGGTCGAGTTCTTCGTCCAAACTGTATTGCCACGATGCGCGAATCATCTCCTTGATCGCGGCGAGGCCGAGCGGCGGCAGCGAGGCGAGCTTGTCCGCGATCGCGTCGACTTCGGCGTCGAGGGCGTCATCCTCGACCGCCTTCCAGATCAGCCCCCAATCGGCAGCGGTTTCCGCCGGAAGCGGTTCGCCGGTCAGTGCGAGACCGAGTGCGCGGGCCTGTCCCACGAGTCGCGGCAATGCCCAAGTGCCACCGCTGTCGGGGATCAGCCCGATGGCCGAAAAGCTCTGGATGAATCTCGCTGATTTGGCCGCAACGACGATGTCACAGGCGAGCGCGATATTCGCGCCGGCGCCCGCCGCGACTCCGTTGACCCGCGCGATCACCGGCTGGGGCAGCGAGGTCAGCGTGCGGATCAGCGGGTTCCAGCATTGCTCGACCGCTTCGCCAAGATCGACCGCCTGTCCCGGCGCAACCGCGCGATCGTTGAGATCCTGACCGGCGCAGAAGCCACGCCCGGCGCCGGTGAGGACAAGTACCCGGGCGTCACCGAGGTTGGCGAGTGCGTCGCGCATCTCTTCGTGCATCTGGACGGTGAAGCTGTTGAGCTGGTCGGGGCGGTTGAGCGTGATCCGCGCGACCGGGCCGTCCGGCTTGAAGTCGATGGTCTCGTAAGCCATGCCTTGGCCTAGCCAAGGAGAGGGCGTGGACGCAAACGAACTCGCACGCAAAGTTGCTCACGGCATGCTTGCCGACGAGGGCACGGGCCCGGCGTGGGGCATCGCCATTGAGGAAGCGCGCGCGGGCTACGCCCGGCTGTCGATGCTGGTGCGCGACGACATGCTGAACGGCCACCGGACCGTCCACGGCGGGATGGTGTTCGCGCTTGCCGACACCGCTTTCGCCTATGTTTGCAACGGCCGAAACGAGAAAACAGTGGCCGCTCAGGCGTCGATCGTTTTCCTTGGCAGCGCGAAGGAGGGCGAGACACTGATCGCCGAAGCGGAGGAAGCCGCGACTGCCGGCAGGTCGGGCGTCACTCGGGTCACGGTTCGCACGGCTGACGGCCGCCCGATCGCCGAGTTTACTGGCTATTCGCGCACGATCAGCGGGGTTGTGGTTCCCTAGCCCTCCCGTTCTTCCGCGCTCTTGAGCTTGTGAAGTACGATCGCATTGCCGTCCGGATCGTTGATGATCGCCATTCGGCAGACCGGGCTCTCAATCCCCTCGGCAAGAAACGTCACGCCCTTTGACTTGAACTCGGCGATCGTCGCTTGAAGGTCATCGACTTCGAACGCGATCGTGCCGCCCGCGCTCGCGCTCGGCTCGTTCGGGGTGACGGTGGTGATGGCGAGGCAGCCGCCGCCGGGCAGATCGAACTCGACCCACGGACTTGATGCGCCGCCGCTGCCCGGACCCAACCCCAATGTGTCCTCATAGAAGGCGCGGGCGCGGGGCATATCTTTGACCGGATACATGGTGAACGCGACCTTCTGGAGCATAGCTTTCTCCCTGCTGCTGGTTCGGCCTACTACCAACTGCGGTCACCATTACCAGAGGGATGGCAGCCGGACGGCTCAGGCTTGCGTTTGAACGGCGTCTGCGACGGGGCAGCCGTTCAGGCAGCGGCCTTCCGCTTCAACTGAAAGGCCAACATGATGAGCACGATTCCGGCCGCAAAAGCATAAATCGCGATCAGCCAGGCGGCGGAGAGGATCGTCGCGGCGGGGCTCGGGATCACCAGGACGAGGATCGCGAAGCCGAGCAACAGGGAAAACAAGCCGGAGATGCCGAGCAGCAACTCGCCCTGGATGACTTTGCGCAGGCGGATCGCGGCTGAGATTTCAAAAATTCCCGCAATGATCGACCAGATTGCGAGCATCACGACCGTCAAGAAGGCATAGGTCAGGGTCGCAACCACGGGCAACAGCACGAATACTACGCCGACGAGAATCCCGGTTACGCCGCGAAACACCATCGCGCCCCAGCGCTCGCCGGCTCGTGCGCTGCGAATCCCGGCAATCAACGAGGCCACGCCATCGGCGAACGCATAGGCCGCGAACATTAGAGTGAAGGCAAATAGCGCGCTCAACGGGAACAAGACCGCCACGCTGCCGAGCGCAATTGCAAGGACGCCACGGAGCAAGAGCCAGCCCCAGGTGTGCGCTGCAAATTCGGAAATCAGTGATTTGCCAGACATGCCGGCGCTTGAGGTGTCGGTGACCATCACGTCCTCCTGTGGATTTGGAGCACAGCAAGCGTTCGTTTGATTCCGTCAGCCTTAATGCAATCGCGCGCCCATTTGAACCGCGGCACCGCAGACGCTACATCATCCACATGTATACGACCGAGCTTCAGAAGACGGCCAGGATCGAAAATCTCGAGGATCCGAAACTCCTCGAGGCGTTCGAGGCGCGGGTCGCGGCCGACGAGTTCATCGAGCCCAAGGACTGGATGCCCGACGCTTATCGCCGGACGCTGACGCGGCAGATCAGCCAGCACGCGCACTCCGAGATCGTCGGCATGCTGCCCGAGGGCAATTGGATTTCGCGTGCTCCGTCGCTCCGGCGCAAGGCGATCCTGCTCGCCAAGGTCCAGGACGAGGCGGGCCACGGGCTCTATCTCTATTGTGCGGCGGAAACTCTTGGAACGAGCCGGGAGCAGATGATCGAGGCGCTGCACTCGGGCAAAGCGAAATACTCAACCATCTTCAATTATCCGACCGTGACCTGGGCCGACATTGGCGCGATCGGCTGGCTGGTCGATGGCGCGGCGATCATGAACCAGGTGCCGCTGCAGCGGACGTCTTATGGGCCCTACGCCCGCGCGATGGTTCGCGTGTGCAAGGAGGAAAGCTTCCACCAGCGGCAGGGCTACGAAATCATGATCGCCATGGCCAACGGCACGCCGGAGCAGAAGCGGATGGCGCAGGATGCGCTCAACCGCTGGTGGTGGCCAAGCCTGATGATGTTCGGCCCGCCGGACGAGGATAGCCCGAACACCGCGCAATCGATGCGCTGGCGGATCAAGCGCGATACCAACGATGAGTTGCGGCAGAAGTTCGTCGACATCACCGTGCCGCAAGCGGACTTCATCAATCTCAAGGTCCCCGACGCGGACCTCAAGTGGAACGCGGACAAGGGCGGCTACGACTTCGGCGCCGTCGACTGGGACGAATTTTACGCGGTTGTGCGCGGCGAAGGCCCGGTCGCGAAGGAGCGGATGAAGGCGCGCCGCGAGGCGTGGGACGATGGCGCGTGGGTGCGTGAAGCCGCCGCCGCGCATGAAGCGAAGCGCCTCGCAAGGAAGGCGGCGTGAGCAGTGACTGGCCGCTCTGGGAAGTCTTCGTCCGCTCTAAGGGCGGGCTGGCGCATCGCCACGTTGGCAGCGTTCATGCTCCTGACCCGGAGCTCGCGCTTCGGCATGCGCGCGACACCTACACGCGGCGGATGGAAGGGGTGAGCCTGTGGGTCGTCCCGTCCGCGGAGATCGTCGCATCCGACCCTGACGAAGCGGGCGAGCTGTTCGAGCCGGCGGAAAGCAAGATCTATCGGCACCCGACCTTCTACGACATCCCCGACGAGGTGAAGCACATCTGATGGCGACCGTCGCTGTCGATCCGCGCACCGATTATCTGCTGCGCCTGGGCGACGATGCGCTCGTGCTTGGCCAGCGCCTCGGCGAATGGTGCGGGCATGGGCCGGTGCTCGAGGTCGACATCAGCCTCGCCAACCTCGCCCTCGATCAGATCGGGCAGGCGACTCTGCTGCTGAACGAAGCCGGCGACGGCGACCAGTTGGCCTTCCGCCGCGACGTGCTCGATTTCAAGAATTGCCTGCTGGTCGAGCAGCCCAACGGCGACTTCGCCCAGACCATCGCGCGGCATCTGCTTTACACGACCTGGCAGCACCTGCTGCTGCAGCGGCTAACGCGGGCGAGCGACCAATTCCTGCGCGAATTCGCGACCAAGGCGATCAAGGAAATCGCCTATCATCGCGAACTGGCGAGCGAATGGACGATCCGCCTTGGCGACGGCACCGAGGAAAGCAAGCGGCGCATGGCCGAGGGGCTCGACTGGTGCTGGCGTTTCGTCCCCGAATTGTTCGAGGTCGATGAGGCGCTGCACGCGGCGATCGACGCGGGAATCGCACCTGATCCGCGTGAGTTTGAGGATGAATTTTGGTCGGCCATCTCCGCGGTGTTGCGCGAAGCGAATCTGCAAGCACCCGCGGACCAGCGTCCGATCCTCGGCGGCCGACGGGGTCACCACAGCGAGCATCTCGGCCATTTGCTGGCGCAGATGCAGTTCCTGCCGCGCACTTACCCCGACGCGACCTGGTAGGCGCCGACATGGCCGAGCACTTCCACGCGCTGCGGGTCGCGGAGATCGTCCCCGAGACCGCCGAGGCCAATTCGATCCGTTTCGAAATCCCGCCCGACCTGCGCGACCGATTCATGTTCAAGGCTGGTCAGCATTTGACGCTGCGCGCGACCATCGATGGCGAGGAAGCGCGGCGGAATTATTCGTTGTGCACGGCGCCCGACGAGAGCGACTGGATGGTCACGGTCAAGCGGATCGGCGGGGGGCTGTTTTCCAACTGGGTCGGCGACAATCTGAAGCCCGGCGACTTGGTCGAGGTGATGCCGCCGCACGGGTCGTTCACGTGCGAATTCGATGAAACCAACGCTCGCCACCTGGTCGGGATCGCGGGAGGGTCAGGCATCACCCCGGTGATGTCGCTGATCAAGACGGTGTTGCGCAGCGAGCCCAACAGCCGCTTCACTCTGCTCTACGGCAACCGCGACAGCAGCTCGGTGATTTTCCTCGAAGCGCTCGCCGGCTTGAAGGACCGCTATCTCGGCCGGCTCGAACTCTATCATTTCCTCGACGCCGAGGAGCAGGACATCGAGTTGTTCAACGGAATGCTCAATCGCGAACGGCTGGAGGAAGCGATCGCTTTGCTCGTGCCCGACGCGGCCGAGGTCGACGGCTGGTTCATTTGCGGCCCCGGCCCAATGATGGACGCGGCCGAAGGCGCCTTGCTCGACCGCAATATCCCCAAGGAACGCATTCACATCGAGCGCTTCACCGCCGACCGCCCGGCTGAAGCCGTCGCGCGCGAGATCGCCGAGCTCCAGACCAAGGCCGAGGGCGTTACGGTCGCGGTCACGCTCGATGGCCGCACGCGAAAAGTGCCGTTCACCGCCGGCAACATCTTGGACAGTGCGCGTGCGTCCGGCCTCCCGGCGCCATTCGCGTGCAAGGCCGGCGTGTGCGCGACGTGCCGCGCGAAAGTTATCAGCGGCCAGGTCGAAATGGCGGCGCGTTACGGCCTCACGGACGAGGAGGTCGCCGACGGCTACGTCCTGACCTGTCAGTCGGTGCCGTTGGGCGATGGCGTTGCGGTGGATTACGACGCCTGACTTCGCTAATCGCATTTCCATGTTGACCCCGACCTACGAAAAGACCCGCGGCCTCGCCGATCTTTCGCCCGTCGCCGAGGATCCGCTGATTGCGTTGATCGGCATGGTCAATGCCGACCCGCGGCCGGACAAGATCGACGTCGGCGTCGGCGTGTTCCGCGACGGCGCGGGCAACACGCCGATCCTCAAGGTCATGAAGGAAGCCGAGCAGCGGCTGATCGATACCCAGGCGACCAAGGCCTATCTCGGCAGCGCTGGCGACAAGCGTTTTGCCGAATTGCTGCGTCCAATCGTGCTCGGCGAGCATGCCGGTGACGATCGCATTGCCGGCATCCAGACGCCGGGCGGGTGCGGCGCGCTCCGGCTGGGGTTCGAGCTGATCGCGACCGTTAATCCGGGTGCGCGGGTGCTGGTCGGAGCGCCCACCTGGCCCAACCACCCGCCGATCATCCGGGCAGTCGGCTTGGATGTGGTCGAATATCCTTATTACGAACGAGGGCAGGGCGCGATCCGCTTTGAGGATATGCTCGACGCGCTGAACAAGGGCGAGCCGGGCGACGTCGCCTTGCTCCATGGCTGCTGCCACAATCCGACCGGCGCCGACCTCAACCCGGTGCAATGGGCCGAAGTCACCGACGTCTGCCGCGATCGCGGCCTGATTCCGGTGGTCGATATCGCCTACCAGGGCTTTGGGCGCGGGTTGGACGAGGACGCGGCCGGCCTCCACGGCATCCTCTCGCAATGCGATGAGGTGATCATCGCTCAAAGCTGCGACAAGAATTTCAGCGTCTATCGCGACCGCCTGGGCTCGATCTTCGTAAAGACGGGGTCCGCTCAAAGGACCGCGACGGCGATCAGCCACGTACTCCAGCGCGCCCGCGAAATGTGGTCAATGCCGCCCGATCATCCCGCCGCCGCGGCGCGCATCATCCTCGACGACCCCGAACTTCGCGCGCGCTGGCTGGTCGAGCTCGCCGCGATGCGCGACCGGATTAATGCGGTGCGCCAGCGGATCGCCGCGGCCGATCCGCGGCTCGCCTTCGTCGGCCGCCAGTTCGGCATGTTCTCGATGCTCCCCCTGAGCCGCGAGCAGGTGCTGAAGCTGCGCGAGGACCACGCAATCTACATGGCCGACAGCGGCCGGTTCAACGTCGTCGGCATGGGCGACGGCCAGATCGACCGATTTATCGCCGCCGTGGTCGAGGCGCTGGACGCCTGATCATGGCCGATCGCGACCCGGGTCGAGTGTCATCTGACGTCGATTGGCGCGAGGTCGCGAGGCTGGTGCTGACCAGCCGCGAGCTGGACCGGATCGAGGAAGAGGAACTCGTCCCGGCCAAGAAGGTCCTCTACCAATTCTCCGCGCGCGGCCACGACATGGCGCAGGTCCTGTTGGGGTTGCACCTCAAGGATGGTGACGGCGTGTTCGGCTATTATCGTTCGCGCCCGCTGCTGTTGTCGCTTGGCGTCCCGCTCACCGATGCCTTGGGCTCGGGGATGGGCCTCGCCGGCGGCTATTCGGACGGGCGCGATATTGGCGTCGTGTTCAATTATCCCAATCCGGGCGGCGCCCATGCGCTGCCGATGTGCGGTGGGGTCGGCGCGCAATATACGCCGGCGGCCGGCTGGGCGCAGGCGATCAAATACAAACAGCACGCACTCAAGGCGGGGTCGCTCGACTCGATCTCGCTGGTGCTCGGAGGGGATGCGAGCTGCGCGACCGGCGGATTTTGGTCGGCGCTAACTATTGCCACTACACAACAATTGCCGCTGCTAATTTACATCGAGGACAATGGCTACGGGATCTCGGTTCCCTCGGAATATCAAACACCTGGCAAGAATATCGCGGCCAATCTGGCGAGTTTCGAGGGCCTTACGATCTTCAATGGCGATGGCACCGAGCCGGCCGAGGCGGCGCGGCTGGTCGATGAGGCAATCAGCCACGTCCGCAAGCATCAGAAGCCGGCGTTGCTGCGGCTGACCGTACCGCGGCTGGAGGGGCACAGCTTCCAGGATACCCAGACCTACAAGAGCGAGGCCGAGATTGCGGCCGAATGGGCGCGCGATCCGCTGCCCAAGCTCAAGGCGCATGCCGCCAAGCTGCAGATCGGCGACGAGCAATGGGCGGACCTCGAGCGCGAGGCGGCGTGGCAGGTCGAGGCGGCGCGCGCGGAAGCCGAAGCGCGCGGCATTTCCTCGCCCGAGGATGTGACCAAACACGTGTTCTTCGAAGGCGAACTGCAGCAGGTCGGCGGTCGCGCCGGCCTGAGCCTCGACGGCACGACCGATGAGCCCAGGCCCGAGGGGCAGCGGATTAACATGGTCACCGCGATCCGTCGCGTGCTCGATCAGGAGCTTGCGGCCAATCCGCGCGTGCTCGTGTTTGGCGAGGACGTCGGTCCCAAGGGCGGGGTCCACGCGGTCACGCTCGGGCTGCAGGAGAAATTCGGCCACGAGCGCGTATTCGACACCAGCCTCAATGAGGAAGGCATCGTCGGCCGCGCGGTCGGCATGGCGCTCGCCGGTCTGATGCCCGTACCGGAAATCCAGTTCCGCAAATATGCCGAGCCTGCGACCGAGCAGATCCACGATTGCGGGACGATGCGCTGGCGCACCCACAACCGCTTCGCCGCTCCGATGGTGCTGCGCGTGCCCGGCGGCTTCTTCAAATGCGGCGACCCGTGGCATTCGATGACGAACGAGGTCGAGTTCGTCCACAATCCCGGCTGGAAGGTCGCGGTGCCATCCAACGCCGAGGACGCGGTTGGCCTGCTACGCGGTTCTCTTCGCGGTAACGATCCGGTGCTGTTTTTCGAACATCGCGCCATGCTCGACGACAGCTGGGCGCGGCGGCCGTGGCCGGGCGACGATTACGTCGTGCCGTTCGGCCGGGCGAAGAAGACGCGTGAGGGCGATCAGATCACCATCGTCACCTGGGGCGCGATGGTGCCGCGTTGCGAGGCCGCCGCGGACGGCGTCAGCGCGGACGTCATCGACCTGCGCACGCTTATGCCGTGGGACAAGGCACAAGTGCTCGACAGTGTTCGCCGCACGCGCCGCTGCCTGATCGTCCATGAGGATTTGCGCACCGGTGGCTTCGGCGCGGAAATTGCCGCCGTGGTTGCCGATGAGGCTTTCCTCGATCTCGATGCGCCGGTCGCGCGCGTGACCATGCCCGACATTCCGAGCCCGCATCACCCCAAATTGATGGAATGGGCGTTGCCCTCGCCGGCCAGCATTCGCGCCGAGATCGACCGGCTGGTGGGCTTCTGAGGTGATCGAAGCCAAATGATCGATGTCCGCGTTCCCGACGAGCAAGAGGGCACCAAGGCGGTGGTCCGCGCCTGGCTCAAGGCGATCGGCGATCAGGTCGCCGAGAACGATCCGTTAGTCGAACTCGAAACCGACAAGGTCACGCAAGAAGTGCCGGCTCCGGCGGCGGGTGTGCTCGCCGAGATCGTGCTCGATACGGATGCGGAGGCGGTACCGGGTGCGCTGCTGGGGTGGATTAGTGTCGATGGTTCCCCGGCGAAGACCGGGGCCCAGGAGGCGAAGCCTGAATCCCGCGCGCGAGTTGAAGCGGCTGCCGCCGCTCCTGGACCCCGGACTTCGCCGGGGAACAGTGAAACGCGCCTGTCCCCCTCGGTTCGCCGGGCATGTCAGCAGCACGGCATCGACCCGGCGCGGATTCAGGGCACTGGTCGGGGCGGACGGATCACCCGCGAGGATGTTGATCGCGCAATCGCGGGAGCGCCGGCTGTCGTTCAGCCATCGCAACCCGCGCCCGGCGACATCCCGCACGATCGGATGCGCTTGAAGATCGCCGAGAACATGGTCCGCGCGGTCGCCGAGGCGCCGCACGTCACCGCTCTGTTCGAAGCCGATTTCTCCGCCGTCGCGGCGCACAAATCGGCGCTCGCAAAGCGGGGCGCGAAGCTCAGTTACACCGCCTACATCGTCAAGGCGGCGGCCGAGGCCATGGCGGTCGCGCCGGCGATTAACGGCCGGTGGGAGCCTGACCGGATCGCGATCTCGCCGACCATCGACATTGGCGTCGGCACCGCGCTCGGCGACAAGGGACTCGTTGTGCCCGTGGTCAAGGACGCCGCCTCGCTCAGCCTCGAACAGATCGGCGCCAGGCTCGACGACCTCACGCGGCGCGCGCGCGACGGCCAGCTGACTGGCGCGGACGTGTCGGGCGGAAGCTTCACCATTTCCAACCACGGCGTGTCGGGATCGCTGCTCGCGTCGCCAATCATCCTCCACGCGGGCCAGGCCGCGATCCTCGGCGTCGGCAAGCTAGAAAAGCGCGTCGTCGTGCGCGAGATCGAGGGCGAAGACGCGATCGTCATCCTGCCGATGGCCTATGTCACGCTCACCATCGATCATCGCGTGGTCGACGGCCACCAGACCAACGCCTGGCTCACCCGCTTCGTCGAAATCCTTGAAGGCTGGCCCGCGGCCTAACTCGCTTTGAAGCGCGCTGCCTCTTCCGAACCGCCGGTCGCGTCACCCTCGGTATAGCTGTGCGCTCCCGCGCCCGCGAGGTGACCGCCCTGGACGATCAGATATTCGTCGCGGATCGGGCGGCCTTCGAAGAAGCACTCCAGGATTTCGCGAGTCCCCGCCGCATAGCGCGCCTGCGCCGACAACGACGTGCCCGAGATGTGCGGCGTCATGCCGTGATGCGGCATGGTCCGCCACGGATGGTCGCCCGGCGCCGGCTGCGGGAACCAGACGTCGCCGGCATAGCCCGCGAGCTGACCGCTCTCGAGCGCCGCCGCGACAGCCTCGCGGTTGGCGATCTTCCCACGCGCGGTGTTCACCAGATAGGCGCCGCGTTTCATTCGCGCGATCATCGTCGCGTCGAACAGATTCTCGGTCTCCGGGTGCAGCGGCGCGTTGATCGTCACCACGTCGCAATACGGCACCATGTCCGAAGCGGATTCGTGGAAGGTGACTCCAAGCTCCCGCTCGACCTCGGGCGGAAGCCGGTGCCGGTCGGTGTAATGAAGGTGCATGTCGAAAGGCTTCAACCGGCGCAGTACGGCCGATCCGATCCGCCCCGCGGCGACCGTCCCGACGTGCATGCCTTCCACGTCATACGACCGCGCCGCGCAGTCGGCGATGTCCCAGCCGCCGGCCTTCACCACTTCCCACGACGGCAAATAATTGCGGACCAGCGACAGGATCATCATCACGACATGTTCCGAGACGCTGATCGAATTGCAGTAGGTGACCTCGGCGACCGTGATCCCGCGCTCGATCGCGGCCTGCAGGTCGGTATGGTCCGAACCAATGCCCGCGGTGATCACCAGCTTGAGGTTCGGCGCCTTAGCGAAGCGCTCGGGTGTCATATAGGCCGGCCAGAAGGGCTGCGAGATGACGACGTCGGTGTCGGCCAATTCGCGCTCGAATTGGCTGTCCGGCCCGTCCTTGTCGGAGGTCACGACGAGGGTGTGGCCCTGGCCTTCGAGATACGGCCGCAGCCCAAGTTCGCCCGAAACGCAGCCGAGCAGCTCGCCCGGCCGGAAATCAATCGCTTTGGGCGTCGGCAGGGTCTGCCCGTCGGGATAGCGCTCGATCTTCGGCAGATCGTCGCGCGGGTAGCATGTCGGCATCCCGCCGTGCGGATCGTCGTAGAGCACGCACAGAATCTTCGCCATCGGCCGTCTCCCCCGAGAACCGCCTGCTGCTAGGCTCGGTCAGCGGTCGTGTCGATGGTCAATGGAAGGGCTGGCGCACCCGACAGGATTCGAACCTGTGACCTCTGCCTTCGGAGTGCAGGGCTAACCTTCAAGTATGGACGCAACCGGACTCAAGAAAGCCCACAAAACCAGCGTTTCGTATCCGTACTTGTCCAGATTCATCCTCTATTGTATTCCATACCCATTACATACAGAACGGGAAGAGAGGACTGGCTATGGCATTGGACCTGAGCAAAGTTGGTGAGCGGGAACGGTTCAAGGTGCAACGCGAGCCGCACTGGCAAAGGCTTCGCGCCGGATGTTTCCTTGGCTTCCGCCCATCCAAGCGCGGCGGCAAGGGAACGTGGATTGCCCGTGCATATGACGAGGATGCCAGGAAATATCGTGTGAAATCCCTTGGCGACTTCGGAACGCTGCCTGGAAATGAAATGTTCGTAGCCGCTAAAAAGGAAGCCGAGGCTCTAGCTGACCTAGTGGAATCTGGTGGGCAAACGAGCGTGACGGTTGAAACCGTCGCGGATGCTTGCCGAGAATATGCGAAAGGGCGTCCCGAAGCCGGGCAGCGCTTCCGTCGCTACATCTACGAAAATCCGATAGCCAAGGTGAAGCTGGGCAAGCTGCGCCGCCGCCATGTCAAAGAGTGGCGCGAGCGGCTGGAGGCGCAACCTGCGCTCGTGAGCCGCCGTAAGAAAGGTGAGCCGATCTTTCGCAAGCGCGCGCCATCGACGGTCAATCGGGACATGGCCGTTGTGCGCGCGGCATTAGCCAAGGTGCTAGCCCCCGGCGCGCCGAACAGCGAGGCGGCTTGGCAGGAGGCATTGAAGCCGGCCCAGAATGCAAACGGGCGGCGCACCCTCTATCTTGACCGAGGCCAGCGCCGGAAGCTGGTGGAAAAGACTCACGCGGGCGCAGCGTCTTTTGTGCTCGCGCTCTGCCTGTTGCCCTTGCGCCCCGGTGCGCTTGCGTCTCTCACCGCTGGTGACTTCGACAAGCGCACGGCAGAACTAACAATCGGCAACGACAAGACAGGCAAGCCCCGACGGATTCGATTGCCAGCCGACGCGGCAAAGCTGCTGACAGCGCAGGCTGCGAACAAGCTGCCCGGCGCTCCCCTGTTTATGCGAACCAACGGCAAGCCATGGGACAAGAATAGCTGGAAACTGCCAATTGCGGCAGCAGCTGCGGTGGCTGGACTGCCTAGCGCCACCACTGCCTACACACTGAGACACAGTACGATCACCGACCTCGTGAGCTGGGGGCTTCCGCTGCTCACGATCGCGCAAATTTCAGGTACCAGTGCCGAGATGATTGAACGGCACTACGGGCACCTTGCCAGTGATGCAGCGGTAAGGGCGCTGGGGGATCTAGCCCTATGGGCGGAGGTATGAAGCGTGTCTTGCTTCCCACGTCCGTGCCAAATTACGCGGTCGACGAAACTACCGGAGACATCCGCATCCGACCCCGTAAGAAGCTGCTAGAGAGGCTTCCCCCTACCGCCAGCCGCAATGCTGCGTTCAATCTCCTCCATGAAGGGTTGGCCGTAGCGACGGAGTTTTTCCAGCACCACGGCGACGGCGGGCGATATGGGGTGTATCGCGCAATGGCTGACCTGGTCGACTATTTCACCAGCCGTGGGATCCCCCACGCAGCGATAAAGCCGATCGAAGCAGTCATGGCCGCCATTGTTGATGCCGATAACGGCGTTGCTAACCCCATTTTCGACCCGAAAAGGGAAGGAAGTGGAGGCCGCCCGCGCAAGCCAGTCATGCAGCTCGCCTTCGAGGGTCAAATGGGCATCGTCATGGAATGTTGTGTGCGCCACTGCCGGGCACAGGGGCAGCGACCCTACGTTGAGCCCGCCGCAAAGCAAGCCGCAAAGCTAATCAATGCTTCCGCTTGGCCCGTTACGGTCACTGCCAAGCAACTGGTCGAAATTAGGGAGCGGATACAACAGAGCGCTAGCAATTCGCCCGATCGGATGGAAGTGGACCAATCCTTGTCGAGCGAGATGTCCAGAGTAATGCCGCTGGATTGGGCGAAACTTCTGCTTTCACACGAATGGGTTAATCCGCCGCCGAAATTATCCGAATAACCCCCGCTGTTAGCCGGAACGAATTGACTGTTCATTCTGTCCCGCAACGTCCCGGCAATCCTGCACGGACCTTGCGGGATACCCTCCGATGCAAACACCAATCGCAGTCACGATCCCGGATGCCGTGAAGGCAACCGGCATGTCTCGCACTTCGATTTATGAAGCTCTCAAGCGGGGCGATCTCTCGGCCCGAAAGGCGGGGCGGCGCACGCTGATCTCGTTTGCCGATCTCGAAGCCTACCTAGCCAGTCTCCCGAGCTACCAGGCTGGGGCGTGAGGGAGAGCCGCGATGACTGGCAGGCACTTTTCCGATCATCGGCAGGCGGCCCTGGCGCTGCTCAACGGCGTTCACCGGCTCAGCCGCAAGGCCGGGCAATTTCTAGGTCAGCTTGCCGTTGATCCTTCGCCCATGAGTGAAGCGCAAGCTGATTGGCTAGCGAAGTTACTTGACCGAGCGAACCTGCCGCCCCTGGCTGGCGCGCAATGAACACCTGCCCTGCGCCGACCGCAACATCGCGCTCGACTTGGCCGCCTTTTGAAACTTCACCGGGGGCGCCTTTGGGTGAAGTTTCAATTGCACCGTTCCAGCCGCGAATGCCCGCAAAACCGCCGATCTCCGAAACTGGCACGGCGCTTGCGATTAGTTACCTTACATTAGGTGTGGCAGCCCTTTTGCCTGGCTGCACTGGTCGCAGGGGCGGCGCGCGCAACCGAGCCGACCGCGAGAGCCATGAATTAAGCGTGGCGCATGTTGCCAACTTGACGGCGGCCGCCCGGTACGCGGACGCAATTTGCCTGCCCTTCACGCGCATGGTGACAATCCACTGGGAGGCGGCCGGTTTACCCTTGGATCGCATGGCTGGAGCGACCGGCCACTTTACGGATCTGATGACCAAGGCGCTGGCGCGGCATGGCAGCAGTACTGCCTGGCTCTGGGCGCATGAAAATGGCGACCGAAAGGGCGGACACTGTCACTTGCTGGCACACGTGCCCCCCTCGCTTGTGGCCCTCCTGACACGCCTGCAACGAGGCTGGTTGCGCGGCATCACAGGCAAACCCTACCGGCCGCGCGTGATCCACAGCAAACCCGTCGGGGGCCGCCTGGGCTTGGAGATGGGCAGCCCTGGCTTGCACGCTGTGAATGTGGACGCGGTACTGTCGTACGTCCTGAAGGGCGCCAGCGGCGCAGCTGCGTCACAATTCAAGCTGGAGCGGCTGGAGCCGGGCGGGCGCGTGATCGGCAAGCGCTGCGGCACCTCGCAAAACATTGGCGCGAAGGCGCGTAAAGCAGAGAACTAACAATGGCCAAACAGTCCAATCCAACAGGCGGGATGAAACCGAACAATGCCCTGACCGTCGAGCATACCGCGGATGAAACCGGCGCACAGGCAATGGCGCGAAAAGTGCTGGAGCCGCACCTGAGGCACGCGCTCAGCGCATCCGCCTATGCGGGGAAAGTGCTTGGCAATGACATTGAGGGGCCGGGCATCATGGATTTTGTGGACCATGTTCAAAAGGCAACCGGGAAGGCAGAGACAGGCGATCTCGCCATTGCCAGCCAATTGCTTGCGGCCCAAGCGATCACGCTGGATAGCATGTTTACCGAGCTGGCCCGGCGCGCGGCCCTCAACATGGGCGAATATATCAATGCTGCCGAACGCTATGGGCGGCTGGCATTGAAGGCTCAGGGCAATTGCCGTGCCACGTTGGAGGCGCTGACGAGGCTGCACCAGCCGCGCGAGCAAACCGTGCGCCATGTGCATGTGAATGAAGGTGGGCAGGCCGTCATCGCCGATCAATTCCACCAGCACACGGGGGGTCAGGAAATTGCGAAATCAGACGAACAATCCGATGCAACCCGCGAGGCTAGCAAGAGCGCTGCGCTGCCTGGCCCGAACCCGCTCGGGGACACCTTGCCAGTCGCCAGCCGTGAAGGGGAAACGGCGATGCAGAATGCACGGCGGAACTAATCCCGGCGCACCAAGTGGCAATCGAAACGCGTGGAAACATGGAGGGCGATCGGCCGAGGCGATGGCTGCGGCGCGATACATAAGGGACATTGCTAGCTTGCTGCGAGACTGATTAGCTAATGACCGGAATCGACCCATTGCGGTCATTAGCCCGAGCGGGCATGTCGCGCATGAATGGCTTCAGAAAGCAGTAGTGCGTGACAACTTTATTGAGCGCGTTGACGGTGATTGCAGGTGTTGTGGCAACCCCCTCGGCCGCAGCCGATATGG
>DATFUB010000068.1:0-11634 GCA_035261225.1 Sphingomicrobium sp. | reverse complement strand
TGACGACGATGCCGCTCAGATCGGCCAGCAGATAGGGAATCGGGCTGTCGACCGTGACCTTGCCATACTGGCTCATGTCCTTGCCCTTGGTACGCGCGGCCAGCAGGCACTTGGCGAGAATGTCGGCGTCGCGCTGGCGCTCGGCGTCATGGGTCGTCAGCATCACTTCGCAATGCTCTTCGAAATTCATCAGCCAATAGGGCAGCTGGAGGTTGTCGACGTTGAACAATTCGCCGCAGCCCTTGAACGCGGCCGAATATTCGCCGTGCGGGTCGATCATCACGATGTGACCCTCGGGCGACAGCTCCGAGATACGATGGAGAATGAGCGAGACCGAGGTCGATTTACCGGTACCAGTCGATCCCAGCACCGCGAAGTGCTTGCCGAGCATCGGGTCGACATAGAGCGCGCCGCGGATGTCGTCGGTCGGGTAGACGGTGCCTATCTCGATATGCGGTTCGTCGCTCGCGGCGAAGATTGAACGAAGATCATCGGTGGTGACCGGATGAACGTCGCAGCCGGGGATCGGATAGCGGGTCACACCGCGGCGGAAATGGCTCATTTTGCCGGCGGCGTCGCGGCTGCCCTCACCGAGAAAGTCGACGTGGGCGATGATTTCGCCGCCCTCATCGGCGCGCATGGTGCGCACGTTCGCGATCAGCCAGGCGTTGCCGACGATCATCTTGACCTGGCTGCCGACTTGACCGGACATCGCGACCGACGGATCGGAATGCGACTGAAGCTCCCCTAGGTGCTTCGCGTCCATGCAGATCGCCGAGCCCGAGCCCGCGATTTCGAGCACCTTGCCGATCGGCGCGAGCACTTGGCCCTTCGCAGTCGCGGCGGTTGGGGCCTGACCCTCCTCGGCAAAGCTGTTCACTTCGTCGAGAAACTGACGCAGGTTCGGCTGATCGTTCATATTGTCCGCTACCTCACTGACATTCGTGTCAGGCGTCATACCGACGAGCGGTTAAAATTGGCTTAGGCTTAGAAGCGGCGGCGGAAGAAGGCGGCGGCCGCCCAGCCGAGCCCGAGCGAAAGCAACACCGCGGCGAGGCCGTACAATCCCTCATGGCGCCGCGCCGCCAACGCCACATAGCGTTCGAACCCGGACTTGTTGATTTCGATGTCCTTGGTCGCCACGGCCAGCACCCGCCCGCGGTCGACCAGGAAAGTCTCGGCGGTGTAGGTCCCGACCGGAACCTGGCTGGGAATGGTGATCGTCGCCCGGTAGAGGACGCCGCCGCTGATTTCGACCCCTTGCGGATTTTCCGAATAGAGGCCGTGCCGCTTGCGCAAATCGAGCAGCCCGGCTTCGAACCGGCGTTCCTTCTCTGGTAGCGCGCCACCGCCCGGCGAGAGCTGCAGATTGTGCAGGCCCATTTCGTAGATCGCCGCGGTGCGGTCATCGACCAGCTGGGAAATTGGCCGCGACGAGGCCACCGCATAGAATGATGGTGCCGACCGGAACCGGTCGGAATCCGCATTCATCCAGATGCCCGCGATCTTCTGCTTTTCGCGCACCAGGATCGGCTGGACCGGACCGCGCAGCACGACGACGATATCGGCGGCGCGTGGCGGCGGCCTGCCGCCGGGATAGACGATCGCCCCGAACAGCAGCAGCTGGGCCCCGGTGAAGCTGTAGCGGATCTCGACCTTGCGCGCGGAAATGTCGGGGACGAGGACCGGCTTGTCCGCGGCGATCAGCAACGGCGCGACGGCCAGCACCAGAAGCGAAATGCGACGTCGGCTCACAGGAATTCGATCGAATAGACTTCGTCCGGGCGCCAGGCGAGGCCGAGCGCCATGCGCAGCGCGACGAGCAGAATGATGATCGCGAGACCGAAGCGGAGGAGGTCGGGCTTCACCCGCGTGGCGAGCATCGCGCCATATTGTGCGCCAATCACGCCGCCGATCAGGAGCAGACCGGCAAGCACGATATCGACCGAGCGCGTGGTCAGCGCATGAACCATGGTCGTCGCCGCGGTGATCGCCAGAATCATCACAAGGCTGGTCCCGATGACCACCCGCGCCGCCATCCCGAACAGATAGATCATCGCCGGCACGAGGATGAACCCGCCGCCGATCCCGAGCAGCAGCGTCAGCATTCCGGCAACGAAGCCGAGCGCGAGTGGGGCAAGCGGGGAAAGATACAGGCCCGAACTGTAAAAGCGCCAGCGCAAGGGCAGCGCGGCGACCCAGCGATTGTGCCGCCGCGGCGCCTGCGCCGCGGGCTTGAGCCCAAGATAGCCGAGCGCGACCAGCGCGTCCTTGAGCATCAAAATGCCGATCCAGCCGAGGATGAAGACGTAAAGGGCGCCGATAACGAGGTCGATTTTGCCGGTGGTCTGGAGGAACCGGAACAGCGCGGCCCCGGCCAGCGAACCGAACAGGCCGCCGACGATCATCACCCCGCCCATTTTGAGGTCGACTCCGCCGCGACGCATGTGGACCATCACGCCCGACACGCTGGCGCCCGTGATCTGGGTCGCGGCCGAGGCTACCGCAACGGTCGGCGGGATGCCGTAGAAGATCAGCAGCGGGGTGGTGAGGAAGCCGCCGCCGACCCCGAACATGCCCGACAGCAACCCGACCACAAAGCCGAGCAGGATCATGAACAGCGCGTTGACCGACTGGCCGGCGATCGGGAGGTAAATATCCATGGTTCGCGGCGAAGGACTAGCGGCAAAACGCAGCCATGGCCAAGCCGCGACTAGAAGTCGCCGGCGAGGGTCAGGACGGGGCCGGAGCCGGGCTCGGCATTGCCGGCGAGCCAGCCCGCCGACTCAGCGGACGAGGGAGCGAGGTCAACTAAGCGGGGGCATTGGGCTGTCGAAGGAATACAAGCGAGTAAGATAATCGGACATCAGGGTTCGGCCTTTGGGAGTGAGGCGGACGATTTGGCGCCTGGCGTCCGTCCCACTCGGACCCCCGCTCGATCAAGTTTTCGTCCCTTAAGATCTGCTGCCAGCGGAGTGCGGTTGTCAGGGCAACACCCGATGCGTGACAGAGCCCAGTGACGCTCAGCATCTCGCCACGCGCGGGCATGTGGAACAATGCGAGCAGCTTATCCCAGGCGGGCTCACCGAACAGCTTAGGTTCCAGATGTTTTTCTCGCGTACGTCGCGCCTCATAGATTCGACATGCTAGCCAACGGAGCTCCTTGCTCGTGGGCGAAAATTGCCTTTGCTTGCGCAGGGCCTTGGCTGTGAAACCTACCGTCTCGTCGAACTGTAGTTGCAGACTGATCTGCAGGTAAACGTCGCCGGTAAGAAAATCCTGTGAATCCGTCGCATCGCACGGGGATTCTATATTGTTATAGCGAGACAAATGCGCGGTTTCCATCATGCCACTTGGGCGACTTAAGGCGAACCGAGCGATGCATTTACTATTCGGAACAATCTGAACTCGCAAGTGCAACCGTTTCCGATATGGATTGCTACGAATTGGATTGTTATTGACGTAAATTCAGAAGAAGTAATCGACTAAAACCAGTTAGGAATTGGGCTCATTCGGTCACGGACTTCCGCTGGCCACGTGCCGGTCTGCCAACGCTGTGGTGCCGTCGAGCAATTTTGCGCGGCGGATGCAGCAAGTTTCAACAAGCGTGGTCCTTCCAGTACCCACGCCACCGCACTGCACCGCCCACACGAACAACGGCGCAGGACAGATCGCCGACAACAGGTGAAGTGCACCAAGCTGCGGTTCGCGATCCACCGGCGGATCCGTCCGAACGACAAGTCATTGTTGCCGAACGGACGATTATGTGCCCTGATGGTCGAACGCCGCGAGAGCCGCCAAGCAGGCGGACTAATCGGTCGCGCGCCTCGACGGGCGCAACTGATGGGCATGGTTGGTTGGGTCGACAAGTGCCATCCATTTCGCGGGCAGCGACGCCAGCTATTCGGACCTTCGGTCCCTCCGCGCACCAAATCGGCCCATCGCCATCCCAAACGGCAACTGGTGTGCAGGCAAAGGTTGCTCCGGAGGCGACAACCTGGGCCATGAATTCAAGTATCACGCTGTGACGGGCTTTCGGGCCATCGCGCCTTCGATGCGGTCTCTAAGCGCCTGAACCTCACGGCCGTCCCGAGTGACGAAGGCTTGGGCTTCTGATGAAGAAGTCATGAGGAACAGTTGATATTCCACGATCTGGGTCTTCTGCCACGCCTTGTAGGCGAAGAAGCCGAACAAACCGGCGAGCAGCACCATGACCAGTGCGCCACTGGTGTTGGCAGTTAGTTGACTGAGCCCGCTTAGGAAGCAGATGATTGCAAGGATGCCGCATGCGAACATGGGGCCCTCGCCGAATGGCTTGCGAGCGCGCACCTCTACACTGTTGATCTTGTTGATGGCGTAGCTCTTGTTCCCAAAGCGAGCAAAGTCGTCGTCGACTGAAACAGTCGTACCTAGCTGCATCTTGCTTCCTTCGCTTTCACTCGCAGCCCACCCCATCGCCATCTCGGTCCAGGTGTCGGCCGTAACCGGGGTCACCAGCGCGCACCGGCGCCGCGCCGGCGGCGCGCGCCTGTGCACAATTCGCGAACTCGCGACGGGAGTTCGAGGAAACGGCGCGCAGCGCACTCGACGCGGAAGCCGAGGGCCCGCGGTGGCAATGATATCCGCCTGTCTTGCGATTGTTATGGCAGCCCTCGGCGTTAAGGCCACCGGGATGCGCTACGACTGGAACGGCCGGCAGGCTTAGGCCGAATGCCCAACCAAAGAACAGAAACGCATGAAGACGCATGAGAGGTGCTTAATTACCGTCGTCGTCGCCGTCATTTGATGAGCAAAGATAGGTGCAGCTTGTCGACGTCTTCGGCTTGGAAAGGGTTGAGCCATAACCGCTGGAGCTATTCGAGTAGGGATCCTTGGTCCCTACCTTACCCGTGTACGGATTGACGTTGCCTCTCGTGGAATAGTTGTCGAACGTCGTATTGTTTGGGCTCGATCGATAATAGGGCGCGACGTAGGTGCCGTTCTTGTTGACGTAGCCTTTGACGCGAACCTGCGCTGACACAGAGGGCACAATCAGTGCCGATGCGACCAACGCCAACATTAGCTTCTTCATCACGATCCTTTCGCCGGGTGTACTCCTCCCGGAAACGGCGATTTGGCGCGGCAGAGTTTAACTGAAAGTAAATTAAGCACAATCGTTGGATTTGGGACACGCAGAGCGGACGTGGGGCCTCAAGATGGCACAGCCCAATTGAGCGCGCTAGGAGATGGGCGTGAGCTTATCTCTTCGCATCGTCCTAGTGATGACGTTGACTTGCCCAGCGGTGGCGCTGGCGAAGGGCGCGATCGTCTACGCGGGCGGGAGCTGGGCGGCGATCGACCGCGGCGGCGCGTGTGTCGCGCTCGGTCGCTCGGCGCGGATTGCCGCCAAAGGCAAAGTCCAGGCGACCGCCGGCTTCAGCTTCGCCCGCGACCGGCGACAGTGGGGCGAATTCCATGCGCGATTGCCGCGCATGCCGCGGCCGGGATCGAGCGTGATCCTGACGGTCGGCAAACAGCCGTTCCTGCTCGCCGCGCGCGGTAACTGGGCGTGGAGCCGGGGGCCACTGCAGGAGCAGGCAATCATCGCCGCGGTGCGGAGCGCCAGCGGAATGCGGGTCGAGGCGCGCGATCTGGCCGGCCAACGGTTCAGCGATCCTTACGCGCTCGACGGCGCGCCGACCGCGATCGACGCCGCCGCGGCGTGTGCTGGCAAGGTCAAGTGACGGCCTTACGCTCGCGCTTGCGCCGCTGAAAATGGCTGAGCACTTCCTCGTGGGTGAAGGTCCGACCCTCGTCGACACTCTTGAGGGCATCAAGCGTGAGTTCGTAGCGTAGTTCTTCCTCGGCCAACCATTCGGTGAGAGCCTGACGAACTATCCAGCTCTTCGTGCGATCAATCCGCTCGGCGATCACGTCCAACCGAGACACCAACTCGGCAGGCAGGTTGGCGGTAACCACTCGTGCGTCGTGTGCCACTCGGTCATCCACCGGCAATCACTGATAAGCCAAAGCGCTGCGCTGGCAAAATCGGCTGAGCCCAACTAGATAGGCGCTTCGCCATGAGTGCCGACACCAGCTTGATGCCGATTCCCGGCCCGATCGACCCCGTGCCCGTTCCGCGGGCCGCGCTGGCGCGCGCCGACGGCAAGGCCGAGTTGGTCGGGCTCAGTAAGGATCAGATCCGCGCCGAAATCGAGGCTGCAGGGCTCGAGCCGAAGCAGGCCAAGCTCCGCGCCAAGCAGATCTGGCACTGGATCTACAACCGCGGCGCGACCGATTTCGCGATCATGAGCGACATCGCCAAGGCGCAGCATCCGTGGCTCGCCGAGCGCTTCACGATCGCCCGGCCCGAAGTGGTCGAAGCGCAGGTGTCGACCGACGGTACGCGCAAATGGCTGCTGAAAACGCACGACGGGCATGAGTTCGAAATGGTGTTCATCCCCGACGCCGACCGCGGGACGTTGTGCGTGTCGAGCCAGGTCGGGTGCACGCTGAATTGCCGTTTCTGCCACACGGGCACGATGCAACTGGTGCGCAACCTCGAGGCCGGCGAGATCGTCGGCCAGGTGATGCTTGCCCGCGATGCGCTCGGCGAGTGGCCGTCCCAGCCCGAAGGGCGGATGCTGACCAACATCGTGATGATGGGCATGGGCGAGCCGCTGTATAATTTCGACAATGTCCGCGATGCGCTGAAGATCGTCATGGACGGCGACGGGCTGGGCCTGTCGCGGCGCCGGATTACGCTGTCGACCTCGGGCGTGGTGCCGATGATGGCCCGCGCGGGGGCGGAGATCGGGGTCAATCTCGCGGTCTCGCTGCACGCGGTGACCAAGGCCATTCGCGACGAGATTGTGCCCCTCAACCGCAAGTACGGGATCGAGCAATTGCTCGAAGCATGCGCGGCCTATCCGGGCGCAAACAATGCGCGGCGGATCACGTTCGAATATGTGATGCTCAAGGATAAAAACGACAGCGACGCCGACGCGCGCGAGCTGGTTCGGCTGATCCGCCGTTACAAGCTCCCGGCCAAGGTCAATCTGATCCCGTTCAACCCCTGGCCCGGCGCGGCTTACGAATGTTCGGAACCCGAACGGATCCGGGCGTTTTCCAATATCGTGTTCGAAGCCGGGATTTCGGCGCCGGTGAGAACTCCGCGCGGCCGCGACATTGACGCGGCGTGCGGGCAGCTGAAGACTGCGGCCGAGAAGAAACGCAAGGTCCACGCCGCGGCGTAAAGGAGGTGTGCGGATGTCGCTGATCGGCAAGCTGGTCGACAAACTGCTGACCAAGGGCAGCATCACGCTTAAGCGGCCGGGCAAGCAACCGCACATCTACGGCCCCGGCGGCGACAAGCACCTCACGATCCGCTTCACCGACCGCAAGGTCGCGTTCGATATCATCCGCAATCCGCGGCTCGGCGTCGGCGAGGCCTATATGGATGGGCGCCTGATCATCGAGGACGGCACGATCCTCGACCTGCTCGAGCTGATCGTTGGGTCCAACCGGTGGGAGGATAAGGGCGAGGGGCGCGCCGCGCTGAGCAAAGGCAAGAGCCGCTTGCGCCGCTTCTTCCGCCGCAACAATCCGGTGCGCTCGCGCCGCAACGTCGCGCACCATTACGACCTCAAGGATGAGCTGTACGAACTCTTCCTCGATGACGACAAGCAATACAGCTGCGCCTATTTCACTGACCCCAACAACAGCCTCGAACAAGCGCAGGCCGACAAGAAGGCGCACATCGCCGCCAAGCTTGCGCTCGAGCCCGGAATGCGCGTGCTCGACATCGGCTCCGGCTGGGGCGGGATGGCGCTCTACCTGCATCAGGTCGCCGGGGTCGACGTGCTCGGAGTCACGCTATCCGAACGCCAGCTCGCGGTCGCGCGTGAGCGCGCCGCGGCCGCGGGTGTGTCCGATCATGTGAAGTTCGAGCTGATCGACTACCGCCATCTCGAGCAGCGCTTCGACCGGATCGTTTCGGTCGGCATGTTCGAGCATGTCGGCGCGAGGCATTACGACGAATTCTTCGCCAAGTGCCGCGAGCTGCTCGAGCCCGACGGCGTCATGCTCCTGCACACGATCGGCAAGCTTGGCGAAATATCGAAGGGCCCCGACCCGTTCACCGATAAACATATCTTCCCCGGCTATCATTTGCCGTCGCTGAGCCAGATGAGCGAGGCGAGCGAGGGCGTCCGGCTGATCTCGAGCGACGTCGAGAATCTGCGCCTCCATTATGGGCTGACGCTGCGCCATTGGCTCGAGCGCGCGCTGAAGGCGCGCAAGCTGATCGAGGCGATGTACGACGAGCGCTTTTTCCGCATGTGGGAATTCTATCTCGCCGGCGGGATCGTGATGTTCGAGAGCGGCGCCGCCTGCAATTACCAGGTGCAGTACGTTCGCGACCGCCGCGCATTGCCGATCGCGCGCGATTACATGTTCGAAGCCGAGCAGCGCTATCGCCGGCTGGCCGCCGAGCCGCCGGTCGCGAGAAAGCCGCGAGCTGCGTCGCGCCGCAAGGCGCTGGAGGCTAGCGCCGCCTGATCATTGCCCCCTGAGCTCCGCGACGAGCGCCGGCGCCGGATAGATTTTCTCGAGCGCTTCCTCGATCGCGTCGGTCGACACCACCACGGTCCGGTTGTTCGACCCGTCATAGCCGTAATTGCCGGCGAGGCTGTGGATGTTGCCGTCGAACGCCGCGCCGATCACCGCGCCGGATTTGTCGATCACCGGTGAGCCTGAATTGCCGCCGATGATGTCGTTGGTGGTGACGAAGTCATAGACCGTGTTCGGGTCGATCTTGCTCCGCGCGGTCACGAACTTGCTCGGCAGGTCGAACGGGTCAGCTCCGGTCGCGCGGTCGTAGGTCCCGCCGAGCAAGGTCACCTGCGGCACCGGCCGGCCGCGCTCGATCCAGCCGACGACCTTGCCGTAGCTGATCCGCAGCGTGAAGGTCGCATCGGGATAGAGCGTGTCGCCGTAGGCGGCGAAGCGCGCATCGGCGAGCTTGGCCTGCGCCGCGGTCACCGGCCCCTGATAGAGTTCGTCGACCTGATCCTGGAGATGGCGATAGCGGGCGTCGAGCCGGCGGGCGTAAAGGATCATCGGATCCTTCGACGCGTCGATCGCCGCCTTGCCGCCGGTCCACAACGCCTTGCGGTAGGCCGGATCGGCCAGCCGCGTTCCGGTAACGAGACGGTGTGCCAGCGCCTCGGGCGATTCCTTGCCGAGCAGCAACTTGGTGTCGTTGTCGTCGGCCCCGAGATATTCGCGCGCCTTGCTCAGGCTCCATTCGAGCTCGAGCTCGTCGAGCCATGGATAAATCGGCTGCGCATCGAGGACCTGCTTTTCGACCAACGGCAAAGCGCTGTCGCTGTAGCCGGGAAGCCGGTCGCCGTTGGGCTTGGTCCGCTCCTCCGCCGCGCGCACCAGCCGCGCGGCATAGGAGTAAAGGTCGCCCTGCGGCTGGATGTAGCGCGATGCCAAATAGAGCTGGCGATAGGCTGCCGTCGCTTTCGCAATGTCGGTCCATGGATCGCCGATCGCGGCGTTGCCCTGGCTCTCGGCACGGAGGTCGGCCTCGGCTTGCGCCAGGCGGCCCATGAAGGCGGGATCGTTGAACGCCTTGACCCGGCCAATGTAGACCTTGAGGCTATTCTCGACGCCATCGAGCTCTTCCTTGCCCTCGCGAGCCCGCGCCGGGCTCAGCTGCATCGCCGAGATCAGCCGTCCGCGCAGCTCCGAATAGGTGGTGGCGTTGATCGGCGCGACGACTTCCTTCTGGAAAGCGAGCTGATCCTGGGTCAGCAGGCGCTGGGTCGAGCCAGGGTTGCCGACGACGAATGTCGCCTCGCCCTCGACCGGCGGTCGCGGCGACCAGGCGAGATGCTGCGGCGTCGCCACCGGCTGACCATTCTCGTAGGCGCGCAGGAACGCGGCATCGAGCGCGTAGCGCGGGAAGTTGAAATTGTCGGGGTCGCCGCCGAACTGCGGCGCCTTCGCCTCGGGCGCCCAGACGATCCGGACGTCGCTATATTTGTGATAGGTGTAGAGCTTGTATTGCCCGCCGCCGTAGAGCGTCACCACCTGGCAGCGCGTAACTTTGGTGTCGGGGCAGCCGGCGCTTTCGATCTGTGCGATGGCCGCGGTCTTGGCCTTGACCGCGGCGAGCCCGGTGCCAGAGCCGATCGCGCCTTTGACGTCGCCGGTGACATCGCGGATCGCGGTGACCACCTCGGCCTGCTGGCCCGGGCACAATTTCTCGTCGGCGCGCGCGGCGGCGGTAAAGCCGTTATCGACATAGTCGAGCTTGGCGGTCGATACGTCCTGAAGACAGCCGGCGACGCAGTGATGGTTGGTGAGGATCAGGCCGTTGCCCGAAACGAAGCTCGCTGAGCATCCGCCGGTCAGCCGAACTGCGGCGGAGCGGACCTTGTCGAGCCACGCCTGATCGGGCGCCCAACCATAATCGGCCTTCATCTTCGCGGCCGGGAAGGCATCGATCGTCCACATGCCCTCATCGGCGCGGGCGGCGGTCAAGGGCAGTGCCGCGACCGCGGCGAACGCAACAATTTTCGAAAGGCGCATGGTCGATCTCTCCCAACGGGAAGCGCGGCACGAAACATGAAAAAAGGCCCGGCGCAAGCGTCGAGCCTTTCGTTCGAAGGACTGAGCAGAGGCTCAGGCGGGTTTGTCGCGCCCGGCCTTCATATGCCGATGCATCTGCATCCGTTCCCCGGGCGTCAGCGTTCCGTCGTGATTGGCATCGGCCGCGTCGAAATGCTGGACCGCGGCGTTGGTCATTTCCTCAAGCGACACGCGGCCGTCGTGGTTGGCGTCGGCGCTTTCGAACATGCGGCCATGCATCCCGCTCATGTCGTGCATGCGCATGATCTTGACGTGCGGCTCGCCGGGTCCGCCGTCGACCTCGACCGGCGCATCGCCGTCACCGGGCTCGTCGCCATCGCGCATTACGATCACATGACGTTCCTTGATCTTCGGCTGTGCGGCCATGAATTCCTGGCGGGTGATCGAGCCGTCCTTGTTGGTGTCGAGCTTGTCGAACATCGCGCCGCGGTCCGGATGGGGCAAGTCGCCATCGGCCATGTGCCTGGCGATCTTCTCATGCATGTCGCCGGCCAAGACGTGATGCGCCGCCTCGGCTTCCTGCTTGGTGACGTAGCCGTCCTTATTGGTGTCGAGTTTGCCGAACATCTCGCGCACGTGGGCGACCATGTCGTTGCGGGTCTCGGCCTTCATCGGCATGCGAAAGATGCGGGTTTCGATCTTCGGTCCCGGCGCGGTTCCTTCGGCAACCCCCGGCGGGGCCGGCGGGGCCGGTTGCGCCACGGCTGGAACGATCGCGACGATGGCGGCCGCAGCAGCGCCGACCAAAAACATGTTTCTCATGATTGTGCCCTCCCTGTGGGAAATCCGAAATTAAGAGCGCAAAGCTGTATGCCGGTTGAATGCACGGCGGGTCATTGGCATGGCCGCGGCCGACCGCGGGGTGATTGAGGGGCATGACGCAAACGCAAGGTTCGGCTGAACGGGGGGCGTCGACACAGCCGCCGCCGTGGTGGGAGTCGCGTTGGCTGGCGGTCGCGTTGATCGTCCTGTCGGCGGTCCCGTTGCTGTATC
>DATFUB010000067.1:0-57155 GCA_035261225.1 Sphingomicrobium sp. | reverse complement strand
CGGGGCCTTTCCTTATTCGTCAGTGCAACTGGATCAGTTGCCGCGTTCCGGCGCCGGCGCAGGCGGCGGAGGCGGAGGCGGAGGCGGCGGAACCGGACACGCGTCCGTCGCCAGGATCACCGAGCCGTCCGGGCACGTCTGCGTCGCCGGAGGTGGCGGCGGAGGCGGCGGCGGGGGTGGCGGCGGTGGCGGCGGTGGCGGTGGCGGAGCCGCGAAGTTGTAAATCAAACTCGCCAGCAAGCTGTGCGAACGCCAGCGGCCAGAAAGATCAACAGTTCCGCGCTGACCGCTTTCGCTAAACTTCAGGTTGGTAGCGTTGAAGTAGCGATACTTCACGCCGAAATCGATGTTCTGGCTGACCGCATAACGGACACCGAGAATGCCTTGCCAGGCAATCCCACTGTCCGTGTCCGAGAACGAGAGTGGGCCAAACGGCGTTGCCGCCGCCGCCTTATACTTGACACTGGCCAAGCCAATACCAGCGCCTACGTAACCGCTCAGACCATCGTCATCGCCGAAGTCGAGAAGAAGATTGAGCATCGCTGACAGCGCCCGGCCGCTGCCACTGGCGTCGAAATTGTCGCCCTGGTTGCCGCCCGCGATGAGCGGATCGATGCGAAGCTGATTGACCGATGCGCGCTTGTAGCCAAGTTCGCCCTCGAGACGCACCATCCCGAAATCGTAGCCGGCGATGGCATCAACGTCGAAACCCACATCGTGCGAAACGGTAATTGCGTCCTGCAGGTTGAGAACGCCGTCGTCAAAATCGAGGTCCGTATCCTCAACGAACAGTACGCCGCCTTCGACACCCACATATGGTGAGTGGTCGCGAGCGACTGCAGGAGTCGCCAGACCCGTCGATGCGAGCGCCATCGCAATGGCCAGCTTGCGCATAATCTTCCCCTTTCACATGCGTTCTAAGATTGAACCGCCTGAACACATTATGAGAGCGCCGGTTGCGGTGCAAGGTCGGGAATGAGGTCGGACTGTTGCTAAAAAGCCGCATTCTTTTTTCGACAGAATCGCAACTCTTTGCGGCATTTGAATTTTCTACGTCTCGATAAGTCCATGCACCCGGAGGGCCGTGAGAATCTGCCCAACCGTGATTCGCGCTTCGACGTCGACAACACTGCCTCCGCTCGGGCCCAGAATGGCTGCAGTTCGATCACCGACGACCCGCTGACCGGCAATTGTCACGTTCGAACCGCGCAAGATTCCAAGTTCCCAGGCACCGCCCCGGAAGGTCGCCCACACGGACAAAGATCGGACGAATGCAGTGACGCCATCGACCGGAGCCACGAAACGCCAGCCGCCCGCCGTGTAGGCCGCCAGATTCAACGATTTTCCGGCCCACGCGCCCGTTGGGCTAGCGGCCACGATGTAGCAGGTGCCGATCGCTGGCGTCGCCGGCGGCGCCACGCGCGGCCCCTCCTCTATTGCCGGACAAACCAGCAACTCTAGCGTCTGGACGGCACCACGCCAGATCATGCTCCGGACCTCTCAACCCGTCGGCATGATCGCCCGAAAACAATTGCGCCTCGCTTCCATTGGGCCATTTCAACCGCCCCAGGCTCGGCTCCCACACCAGCCGGCTGCGATTGAGCTTCGCCACCGCCAGCAATCCGCTGACGCCTTCGACCATGGTGCTCCGCGCATCCCGGATCGACGCCCCGACCAGCGCGATCCGGAGACCGCGCTTCCCGCTCGCCAGCCGATGAATCCATTCCGCCCCGGCCCTGGTTTTCCCAAACCCGCGGCCGGCCATCATCAAACACACGCGCCAGCCTTCGCCGAATGGCGGCAATTGACTCTCGTGGGCCCACAATTCGAACCCGGCATCGAGCCGCAGCAAGCCTGCCGCGGTCATCTTCGCGATGAATTTTTGGACTTGATCTTCGGTCGCGTCCCACAGCCATTCGAACAGCCGCCGCGCGTCCTCGAAGGTCATGTGTTTGCCGTTTGCTCCTCGTCGCGCCGCTTCTTCAGTCGTTGCAACTTCTTGATGATCCGCTCACGCATCTCGTCGACGTCTCCGGGCGACAAATCTGCTGCGTGGCCTTGCGCAACTGCGGTTTCCCCGCCCCGATCAGTACAAGCTTCGACTTCCGAGCCACCTTTACTCCTTTGGAATCAAATCGGGCCCGCCGGTCCGCTCATCCCGAGCGGCCGAAGAGCCCGAATCACAATTTTCGACCGTTCCTAGGTTCTAACCAACTAGCGTAACGATGTCAAGATCTATTTTACCAAATAGGTTCAATATGTCTCGAACGTCAGACCACATGCTCGGCGTGGCCGTAAACCAAAATGGTCATGAACCCTTGCCGTTGGGACGCAGCCGTGGCCGGCGCGCTCGTCGCGAAATGTTCCGCCGCGACGTCCTCGCACCCATAGGTCAGGCCGGTGTCGCCGGATGCGGCGACGACCTTGCATCCGCTGACCTTGCCCGTTCCGTCGATCGCCAGGGACATGACCTGACGGCCGAGCAGTTTGTCGCCGGCCACCATCGCCGACTCGGCCGGCGGCGCGCCGCCCGGGCTGAAGCGTCGTTCGAACGTGATCGTCGCATATTGGTCTTTGGCCGATGGCGCGGCGGCCGCGGCGCTGGCGCCGACGACCTTGCAGTCCTTGCCGGTCGCCGATCCCGTACTCGTCTCGTAGCGGCAGCCCTGGGCCTCGCCGTCGTGATTCATGGTGACGGTGATTTTCTCCCACCACGGATCGACCGACAGCCCTGGCGTACTTGCCAGCGTGGGCGCGGCCGTGGCGAGGATAAGCGGAACAATCGGGCGGAGCACGTTGCAATCTCCTCCTGCGCCCGCTCCGGCGCCTAAATTGACGCCGCCGCCGCTCTCAAACGCCCGAAACCAGCCTTGGCGCACTCGCCTCTCCCTCGGAGACGAGGAACCGATGGATTTGTGGGATGGAAAGAGTGGCAACTCGCGCGGGCGCCAGAAAAAGATATGGCCCGCGGTTCGGCTGTGGCCAGAAGGATAAGGCTCGCGTTCGCGGTTGCGGTCAGGAGGCTAGGGCCTGCGTTTTGCGACGCCCAAAAGAAATGGGGGCCGGCATTGCTGCCAGCCCCCACTGCGCCGAGCGAAGGATCTGCCGGTGTTCGTAACCTGATTGATAGAACCCGAAGGCTTACCAACCTGCTCTCGATCCTGGCTCACCAGCTCAGGCGTCGCTTCCTATCTGATCGCTCTCTCTTGCGAGAAGCCAGACCGATCTACCGATCAACAACCCGGAGGATCATCGATCTTTCAACCTGCCCGGCCTGCCTTTTCGAACCGAAGTCCTCCAAGCCAAAACAACCGGATGTTCCACGGCCCTTCTTGGGGTAACCACTCTTGCGTCCCGCTTTGCCTCAATTGATCCGAAGACCACTCAAAGCCGCGTCGCGCGAGAGGCGATCACCTCTTCCGGCGCCTCTACCCAGCTGGCCCCGTCTCTACTCCCGAAGGAACTTCAACATTGCCTGCCGGCGGAGATCGGACCTTTGGCCACCTGCCGCACCCGCCTGCCATTGCTGGCTCTTGGGGAGGCCGGAACCGCCGTCCCGATCACCTGTTGACCATGCACATCGCTTCCGAGTCGGGGAAGCGAAAAATTTGGGAAGAACCCTGTGGATAACGGGGATATCGGGAACAACCGTAGGAACCCGGTCACAATCGCCGAATCGCGACTCGGCCAACGGGCGCCGCGGTTGCCGATCCGTTCCCCTCCGACTACCTCCGCCAAGTGTCTGAATCGCCTGCCCTCACTCCCGAGCCCGGCTATCTCGCCGGCCTCAATCCGCCGCAGCGCGAGGCGGTCCTTTCGACCGAGGGGCCAGTGCTGGTCCTCGCCGGCGCGGGCACGGGCAAAACCGCGGCGCTGACCGCCCGCCTCGCCCACGTCATTGCGACCCGCAAGGCTTGGCCAAGCCAGATCCTCGCCGTCACTTTCACCAACAAGGCCGCGCGCGAGATGCGCGAGCGGGTCTCGGCGATCAGCGGCGGCGCGATCGAGGGCATGCCGTGGCTCGGCACCTTCCACTCGGTCGCGGCGCGCATGCTGCGCAGCCACGCTGAGCTGGTCGGGCTCCATTCCAATTTCACCATCCTCGACACCGACGATCAGCTGCGCGTCCTCAAACAGCTGATCAGCGCCGCGAACATTGACGAGAAGCGCTGGCCGGCGCGTCAGCTCGCCGGGCTGATCGACCGGTGGAAGAACCGAGGCTGGACTCCGGCCCAGATCGACGCCGGCGAGGCCGAGGGCTTCGCCGCCGGTCGCGGCGCCGAGCTCTACGGCCAATATCAGGAGCGCCTCAAAACGCTCAACGCCTGCGACTTCGGCGACCTGTTGCTCCATATGCTGGTGATCTTTCGCCGTCACTCCGACGTGCTTGAAAGCTACCGCGAGCGCTTCCGCTATTTGCTGGTCGACGAATATCAGGACACCAACCAGGCCCAGTATGAGTGGCTCAAGCTCCTCTCCGAACCGCGGCGCAACCTATGCTGCGTCGGCGACGACGATCAGTCGATCTACTCATGGCGCGGTGCCGAGGTCGCCAACATTCTCAAGTTCGAGCACGACTTTCCCGGCGCGAAAATCATCCGGCTCGAACAGAATTACCGCTCCACCAGCCACATCCTCGCCGCCGCCGACGGGCTCATCGCGCACAATGCCGGACGCCTCGGCAAGTCCCTGTGGACCGACGCCGGCGACGGCGAGAAGGTCCGGGTCATCGGCGTCTGGGACGGGCCGGAGGAGGCGCGCCGGGTCGGCGAGGAGATCGAATCCCACCAGATCCGCGGCGGCTCGCTCGACGATGTCGCGATCCTCGTGCGCGCCCAGTTCCAGACCCGCGAGTTCGAGGAGCGGTTCATCGCGATCGGCCTGTCTTATCAGATCATCGGCGGCTTCCGCTTCTACGAGCGGGCCGAGATCCGCGACGCAATCGCCTACCTCCGCCTGGTCGTCCAACCGGCCGACGACCTCGCGTTCGAACGCATCGTCAACCAACCCAAGCGCGGCCTCGGCGACAAGGCGATCGCCACCATCCACCGCTACGCCCGGGCCTCTCAGCAATCCCTGCTCCTTGCTGCGGCGAACCTGCTCGACAGCGACGAGTTGACCCCCCAGGCGCGCCGCAGCTTGGGCCGCTTCGTCGCCGACATCGCGCGTTGGCGGGGGATGGCATCAAGCTCCTCCCTGAGCTTGCTCGGGGAGGGGGACCGCTCGGCGCGGCCGAGTGGTGGAGGGGCCCTCCCCCATCCTGAATTCGCCCGTATCGTACTTGAAGAATCCGGCTATACCGCGATGCTCCAGGCCGACCGTTCGGCCGAAAGCGCCGGCCGGCTCGAAAACCTCGCCGAGCTTGCGCGCGCGATGGAAGAATATGAATCGCTGCAGGCGTTCCTCGAGCACGTCAGCCTGGTCATGGACAATGACGAAGCCCGCCAGGGCGAGCGCGTCACGATCATGACCATCCACGCCGCCAAAGGCCTCGAATTCGACACCGTCTATCTCCCCGGCTGGGAAGAAGGGGTGTTCCCCTCACAACGCGCGATGGACGAGGGCGGATTAGCCGCGCTGGAGGAAGAACGGAGACTCGCTTACGTCGCGATCACCCGCGCACGTCGCAAATGCACAATTTTCCACGCCGCCAACCGCCGCATCTACGGCCAGTGGACCAGCTCGATCCCGTCGCGCTTCGTCGCCGAGCTCCCCAAGGCGCACATCGAAGAAGAAACGACCATGTCCGGCGGCGAGAGCCTGTGGCGCGCACAATGGTCGGAGCGCTCCGATCCCTTCGCCCACGTTGCTCGCCCCTCGCGCGGCCCCGGCTGGCAGCGTGCCAGCCACACCGCCTACAATCCCGAGCCGCAGCGCGTCATTGAAGCGCGCGCGTCGGCCGTCAGCCTCGGCAACAAGGGCCGTGACGACCTCGCGCTCGGTCAGCGCGTGTTCCACGGCAAGTTCGGCTACGGCACGATCGCGGCGATCGAGGGCAACAAGCTCGAAATCGACTTCGAGCATGCCGGCCGCAAGAAAGTGCTCGATAGCTTCGTCAGCCTTGGGTGATCGCCTTACCCGATCACCGCCAGCGCGGCTTCATAGGCAACGCGGCGAGCTTCCGCCGTGGGCAGACGCTTGAACAATGTAAGTGTTTTGCGCGCCGGCCGTTGGGCCTGCGCGTTCGATTTTTCGATTTTCATGATTTCTGATTTCTTGTTTGTGTGCCGGCTCAGCGCGCCCTTGGCGCACCCGCAGCGGCGCTTAATTTGTGTCTGAGGTTTCCAGCAGAGCGGCTTCGGCCGCATCCGCCGCTTTCTTCGCGAGCAGAGTCGCGCGCATTATCTCGTTGCGCGCCGCGCGTTCGGCCATCGCGATCCATGCTGCTTCGGCTCGCAAGCAGCGGTCGCGCACATTCTCGAGGGTCGCGGCGTCCGCATCCGCGCGCGCTTCGGCGGCACGGGCGGAATAGGTCTCGAGATCGCTCAAATGGGCCATTCCTATGCAAAGGTCGGGAAGCCGTCCGCGTGGGACGGCTCCCCGCGCCTTCTTAGCCTTCGACGGCCTGCAGGTTGACGGCCTTGGTCTTGCCGCGCTGGTCCTCTTCGAGGTCGTAGCTGACCTTCTGATTCTGCGAGAGCGTGCGCAGTCCGGCGCGCTCGACAGCAGTGATGTGGACGAACGCGTCAGCGCCCCCATCGTCGGGCGCGATGAAACCAAAACCCTTGGAGTCGTTGAAGAATTTTACGGTGCCGGTAATCGACATAATCATTTCCTTTTCTGTGGCGAACCGCCAATCGGTCCTCCAATGCTAGGAGAAGCGAAGAGAAGGAAATGAGGAGCCGCAAAGCACCCGTTGACCGTCCGTTGCGACTGGTAGCAAGGTTGCATGTAGGCGCTTTGATGCGTGATTGTAAGTGCTGGCCGTCGATCGACCTTCGAACGGTACCACGCCCCTGCTTGGCTCTCCCGTGACTATCTGCTCGATGCCGTGCTCTGAGGGGCGAGCATCCACGACCTCCCGCCGCAGCTACGGCTCACGCCGGCGCATTAGGGCCACGGAGGCATTCCGCGGGCGAAACACCGGACGGCCAATCGCGTTGAGTGAGGGAAATTCTCGCAGAGGCTCGGACAATGCTGAAAACACTCGTCTTGACCACCGCGGCGGTCGCGCTGTTCGCAGCGCCCGCCGAGGCGCGGCATCGCCATCACCGCCATCACCATTATTACGCCTACGGCTACGGTGGCTACGCGCCCTATGGCTATGCCGGTTATCCCGTCTACAGCTACGCTTATCCGACATACCGGTACCGGGCCTATGATTATTGGCCGCGCTACAGGTATGTCCGCAACTACAGCCCGTACGGTTATTACCGATACCGCTGGTGACGCCTGGCGATGGCACCAGCCGATCGCTGACCCAGTTTAGCCGATCCTCAATTCCTCGATCCGGTCGCCATCCAGCGTGAAGCGGAACCCAAGCTCGATCGGAGAGCCGGGAAACGTTCCGGACACTCGGGTGGTGATGAACGCAACTCCAGCTTCACGGCGCGCCTCACGCGGAGTCAGCGCTACTCTATATTTATCGTACGTGCCTTGCGCCCAGTCGCGGATCGCCGCGCGGCCGCGATGGTCCGCGCTCTCGTCATGGACCAACGCGGTCTCGCCAAACAACGCGGCGACCTTGTCTGCGTCATGCGCGTTGCTCGCTTCGTAATAGGTCGAAAGCGGCGGCTTGAGCTCAATCGGCATCGCACGATCCTTCCATCACTGACGCCAACTGGCGCAACGCGGACCGGACAGGTACGGGCCGCTCCATGCCCGCCGCCACTCACTCTTACACCCTCCGCGACAACGCCGAAAAGCATCGTTTCGAAATCGATCTCGGTGATGGCGGCCTGGCTGTCGCGCACTACACGCTGCCCGAAGGCAAGATCATGTTCACTCACACCGAGGTGCCGCCGGCGCATGAAGGCAAGGGCGTCGGTTCGGCATTGATCCGTTTCGCTTTGGCATCGGCCCGGACACGCGGGCTCAAGGTTATCCCGATCTGCCCGTTCTTCGCCGCCTACATCAAGAAGCATTCCGAAGAGCAGGACCTGCTCGACCCTGCCTACCGCAAGATCCTGGGGCTCGAGTAAGCGCCTTAGATCCGCGTCCCGGCGATGCGCCCGACGCCGTAAGTGATCGCCATCGCCAGCAGACCGCCGGCGACATTGCGGAACACCGACGCGGCCAGCGGCAAGCGGCCGAGTCTGGCGGACACGGCGCCGGTGAGCGCCATCGCAACCACAACCGCGGCTCCAGTGATCCAGATCTCGACTTCGCGCGGCGACATCAGCATCGCGGCGATCGGGATCAACCCGCCGATGGTGAAGGCAACAAGCGAAGCGAATGACGCCGCCCACGGGTTCGTCACCGCATCGGGATCGAGTCCGAGCTCGGCGCGCGCATGAACAGCCAGTGCATCCTTGGCGCTCATCTGGCGGGCGACTTCCGAAGCGAGCCTGGCTTCGACACCGCGCTGCTCGAACAGCCGCGCTAGCAGTCGGAGCTCGCCATCGGGATCCCGTTCGAGATCGGCTTGCTGCCGCGCTAGTTCCGCAACCTCGAGATCGCGCTGGGTCGCGACCGAGACATATTCGCCCGCCGCCATCGACAGGGCCCCGGCGGCGACCGCCGCGATCCCCGCCAGCATGATCGTGCTGTGGCTGGCCGATGCGCCAGCGATGCCGAAAATGATCGCGGCGGTCGAGACGATCCCATCGTTGGCGCCCAGCACCCCGGCGCGAAGCCAGTTGAGCTTGCTGAGGATTCGGCCGCTCTCTGTAGGAATAGGCTCGGAAACCGATGGGCTTGCCGTCACGTCGGTTCTCGCTCCTCACCAAGAGTCCAACTCGGCGGATCGCTCGCGGGAAAAGATTCCTCACTGGCCTCGTCGACCATGGCGTCGCCAGCGGGGTCGCCCTCGCGTTCGCGCATTACCGTCAGCCAGCGGTTGAGCTGGACGAGAACCGCGGCCACCGCGGAGATGCCTGCAATCATCACCGCGATGCTCACCGCCAGCTCCGGCGGGCTCTGCTTCGCCGGGTCCAGGAACCAGTAGGCGTACCAGCCGTCGACGGCGCCGCGCGCCAGCGCGTAAGCGGCATAAAGGGCCGGTGGAATCAGCGCATAGCCTAGCTCGCGCCAGTGCACGCTTCGGGCCCTGTGGACCAACCATAGCAATAGCCACAGGAGCGGCGTCGCATCGTGCAGCGCGACGTCGGCAACTTTCTGCAGCCCGGTCGGACTCCACAGCGCACGGAGTGCGACTGAGTAGACGATGCCGACGGTAATGATCGAGGTTGCGGCCATCAGCCTGGCGCGCGCTCCGCCGAGACCGCTCGTTGCTCCCAACGCAATCGCGGTCGCCACCGTTGCCGCGCCGATGTTGGTCAGGATCGTGAAGAAGCCGACGAACCGCCACAGGCCAGTTGCGGGTCCGAGGTTTCGAACAATCACGGCGAATTGCAGCGCGAGGCCAGCCCACCCCACGAGGCCGGCGATAGCTGCGACGATGCGTCCAGTCTTTTCCATCGCGCGACCCCATACCATGGCGACCCTGCGACGTCCGCCACTCGGATGAATCCGCGCAGGCCAATCGTTGGCGTCGTCGTGAGAGGCAGCAACCCCCAACGGAACCCGACTCGGACCCGAAAACGGAACCCGACTCGGACCCGAAGCATTCTCGCGGCAAAGGAAACGGCAAATTCTGGTGTAATATGAAACAGCTGGCGCTCATGCTCTATGCAGCGGGCGCGCTTGTGATGGGGGCCACGGCGTTTTCCGCGACTGCAACGGCACTCGAAACTCCCGAGGCTAAAGCCGAGGCGGGCGACGCCGCCTCCCATGCGACGCTCGACATGTTCGAGGCGTTCGGCTTCCGCACGCTGAAGCCAGGTCAATATCTGTGGCGCAACGTCTCGGACGCGTCTGGGCCGGAACGGGTCGTGATCAGCCTGACTGACCAGCTTGTTTATGTTTACCGCGGTGACCGCTTGATGGCGGTGGCGACCATTTCGACCGGCATCGAAGGCCGAGACACGCCGACGGGAATCTTCGCGGTTCGCGGCAAGACGCCGATGTATCGCTCGAAGAAATACGACAATGCGCCAATGCCGTTCGCGCAGTTTATCGACGAATACGGCGTGGCGATGCACGCGGGCTACAATCCCGGCTACCCGGCTTCGCACGGCTGCGTCCGTCTGCCGGTCGCCTTCGCCAAGAAGCTCTACACCGTCACCGACGTCGGCACGCCGGTCTATATCGGTGCCTAAGCGATCGTCAGCGGGATTTTGAGGTAACGCGACCCGTCCGGACCGGGCGGTGGCAGCCGCCCGCCACGAATGTTCACCTGGATCGCGGGATAAAGCAGCTTCGGTGCGCACAACGTTGCGTCGCGGGCGCGTCGCAATTCGACGAACGCCTCTTCGGACGCGCCGTCGCCAATATGAACGTTGCGGCTGACCTCTTCCGCAACCGTCGTCTGCCACGCATACTCACTTCGTCCCGGCGCCTTGTAATCGTGGCACAGGAACAGCCGCGTCTCGGGCGGAAGCGCGAAAATCCGTTGGATCGACCGATACAGCTTGGCTGGATCGCCGCCAGGAAAGTCGGTCCGCGCGGTGCCATAATCTGGCATGAACAAGGTATCACCGACGAACGCGGCGTCGCCGATCTTGTAACTAACGCAAGCCGGCGTGTGGCCGGGGGTCGCGATCACCTCGATCGTGAGATCGCCCAGCGCCACGGTCGCGCCGTCGTCGAACAATCGGTCGAAATCCCCGTCGACAAGATCGTCCGCCCCGAAGACCGGCGCAAAGGCGGCCTGGACGACTTTAACTCCCGTTCCGATCCCGACCATTGCCCCCGTGCGCTCGCGAATGTGCGCAGCGGCGGACAAATGATCGGCATGGACGTGCGTTTCGAGCACCCATTCGATGCGCAACCCCTGTTCGCCGGCCGTGGCGATGATCTTGCCGGACGACTTCGTCGACACAGTCCCGCTCGCTGAGTCGAAGTCGAGCACGGCGTCGATCACCGCTGCGACCCGGCTTTTCGGGTCGGCGACGAGATAGCTGACGCTGTTCGTCGCTTCGTCGAAGAATGCGGTGATCAGCGGCACGGGATTCATGCCGCCCCGCTTATCACAAGACGCGCTGGATTCGAGGCGCTCCTATTTCAGCGCCTCGCACCCCGCAGCGACGGGGCCGAATCGCCGCTACCGACCTCGGGGTCGGTTTCAAGAACGCTCGGTCCCTGGCCCCTCTTGTCGAGTTCCATCCAGTCGCGGAACGGCAGGTGATAGACCATGTCCATCACTTCGAATTCGAGTCCACCGGGCTGGCTGGTATTGCTGTTCCACAGCGCGACCACGCCGCTCTTCTTCGCCGGGTCGAACAGGATCAGCGAGCGGTAACCGTTGATCCCGCCGCGGTGGCCGATGATGTGATGGCCGGCGTAATCGTAGCTCCGCCAGCCGTAACCGTACCAGGCGGTGCCGAGGCGTTCGAGGAACTTGCGCAACCGCCCGCGCTCGGTCGGGGTCACGACATATGGCGCATGGATGGTGTCGAGCACCTGGCCGTCAAGCACGTCCGGCATTTCGCCCATCTGCGCGACCATCCACAGCGCCATGTCTTTGATATTACTGTTAATTCCGCCCGCGCCCGGCACCTTGTAATAGGTATCGACCATCGGCAGGGGACGCTTGCCGACACTATGCGGCCGCGCCCAGCTGCGGCTGCCTTCCAGGCCCGCCAGCGATACGCTGCCGCTGGTCATCCCGATCGGGTTGAACAAATAGCGCCTGACCGCTTGCTCGTACGGCAGGCCGGTCGCCCGCGACACCATCTCGCTCGACGCGTCATAGGCGACGTTCTGGTAGGACCAGCACGTTCCCGGCGGGCAGGTCGGGTTGAGCTGGACCAGCGTCTGGCGGAGGAAACTCGGATCGGTCCCTTCCTCGAGCTTGTTGTCATACGCATTCCGATAGAGCCCGAGCCGATGGGACAGCAGATCCCCGACGGTCGCGCGATTCTCGTTGCCGGCCGGCAGCTTGAGATCGGGGGCATAATTCGCAACCGGCGCGTGCAGATCGATCTTCCCCTGCTCGGCGAGCTTGGCGACCATCGTCGCGGCGACGCCCTTCGATACCGACGCCCAGCGGAAGACCGTGTCGGGAGTCACCGGTTCGCCAGTGTTCGCAAGCGTTTCGCCGTAACCGCGCAGGAAGGTGATCCGGCCGTTCTCGACCACGCCGACCGCCATTCCGACCATCGCCGGTTTGGTGATCAGGCGCTTCAGCCGCTGGTCGAGCAGCGCATAATCGACGTCGCGGCGGGACTCGGTCGAGAGCGCAGCGAGCTTCAGATGGGCCTGCACCGGTTTGGCGGTTTCGGCCGCGTCACTATGCGGCCGCGTCGCAAACAACGAGGCGCCCATCAGCAAAGCGATGGCGCCCAATGCGACTTTCACCGTTGTTTCCAAGAACTTTTCTCCCCGCCCACGGCAGCTGTGGCGCGGCGGTTCAAAGGCTACAATCGGGCGCCAGCCGAGCTTGCGACGAGATGATTCAGCCTTGCGACGAACGGGCTTCTAGCCTTCATTGTTCCGCTCCCCTAAGAGCCGCCGCTGGAGAGCGAATACAAATGCAATTCCTGAAAACGCTGTTCTGGGCGCTCCTCGCCGCGATCGCCGCCCTGTTCGCCTGGGTCAATTGGAACCCAGTACCGATCAACCTGTGGGCAAACCTGCAGGCCGATATCAAGCTGCCGCTGTTGCTGATCATCGCACTGTTGATCGGCTGGCTGCCGACGTGGCTGATCATGCGGGCCCGGATCTGGACCTTTCGGCGGCGCTTCGAGGCGCTCGAACGCCAACATGCCGCGCCGCCCGTCGCAGCCGCCGCTGTCGACGACGAGGCTGCAACCCAATGAAATCGGTCTTCGTCGCCATCGACACGCCCGATCTGCACAAAGCGGCCTCCATTGCGCGCCAGGTATGCGGGACCGCCGGAGGCGTGAAGCTCGGCCTCGAATTCTTTTGCGCCAATGGTCGCGAGGGCGTGCTCCGCGTCGCCGAGCACAGGATGCCGATTTTCCTCGACTTGAAACTCCACGACATCCCCAGCACGGTGAGCAAAGCTGTCGAAGCGCTGGCGCCGCTCGCGCCGGCCATACTGACCGTCCACGCGGCCGGAGGCCGTGAAATGATGGCCGCCGCGAAGGCCGCCGCACCGAAAGGGACAAAGGTCGTCGGCGTCACGGTATTGACCAGCCTCGACCAGAACGACCTTGCGGCCGGCGGCATCGCCGGCTCACCGGCCGATCAGGTCGGCCGCTTGGCCGCGCTCGCCAGGGAAGCCGGCATCGACGGCATCGTCTGCTCGGGCGCGGAAGTGCGCGCCGCGCGCGAAACCTGGCCTGACGGATTCTTCGTGGTTCCCGGCGTTCGGCCGGCGGGCGGCGACGTCGGTGACCAGAAACGCGTCGTTACGCCGCGTCAGGCTCTGGATGACGGGGCATCGATCCTGGTCATCGGCCGGCCGATTACCGGCGCCCCCGACCCGGCTCAGGCGATGCGCGACATCGCCTTGGGCCTTGCACAAGAGGTTACCGAATGAGTTGGCTGAGCCGAGTTCGCAGCGGCATTCCGTTCCTGCCCAAGCGCCAGAGCGCCGAGAACTTGTGGCACAAGTGCGCCAAGTGCGGGACAATGGTGTTCTTGAAGGAATGGGAAGAAAATTACAGCGTCTGCCCGCGCTGCGACTTCCACGACCGGATCGGGCCCGCGGCGCGGTTCGAGCAATTGTTCGACGCGGCGAAATACGAAGTTTTGCCCTCACCGGAGGTTCGCGAAGATCCGCTCCGCTTCAAGGACAGCAAACGCTATTCCGATCGGCTCAAAACAGCCCGGACGTCGACCGGTGAACGCGATGCGTTGATCAATGCGCGCGGCAAGATCGGCGGCCACAAGGCCGTCGTCGGCGTTCAGGATTTCGCTTTCATGGGCGGCTCGATGGGGATCGCGGTCGGCGCGACGATCGTCGCCGGCGTTCGCGCGGCGATCAAGGACAAGGTCCCTTATGTGATCTTCACCGCGTCGGGCGGAGCACGGATGCAGGAAGCGGTCTTGTCGCTGATGCAATTGCCGCGGACGACCGTGGCGCTGGCCGAGCTGCGTGAGGCCGGCCTGCCGTATATCGTCGTTCTGACCGACCCCACGACCGGCGGCGTCACCGCATCTTACGCGATGCTGGGCGATATTCAGATTGCCGAACCGGGCGCGCTGATCGGTTTTGCCGGCCAACGGGTGATCGAACAGACGATCCGCGAGAAGCTTCCGGAGGGATTCCAGCGCGCCGAATATCTGCTCGATCACGGGATCATCGATATGGTCGTCCCTCGCGGCGAGCTCAAAGCAAAGCTGGCGCTGCTCATTTCCTATCTGACGCCGGAGGCGAAAAAGGCCGCCTGATGGCTGATTTCGCGCGCTCGGCACATCCGGGCGTCCAGGCCCAGCTCGATCGCCTCGCCATGCTCTCGCCGGCTGGCGACCGGCTCGGGCTCGATCGCATCACGGAGCTCCTCGACCGGCTTGGCTGCCCGCAGGACAGTTTACCGCCGGTGTTCCATATCGCCGGCACCAACGGCAAAGGCTCGACCGTCGCCCTCCTGCGGGCGGCGCTCGAAGCCGCCGGTCACGCAGTCCACACCTTTACCAGTCCGCATCTCGTTCGCTTCAATGAGCGCATCCGCGTGGCTGGCCGCCTGATCGACGACGAGCCGCTCGCGGCGCTTTTGACCGAGGTGATCGACGCCAGCGATGCGATCGAGCCCAGCTTTTTCGAGGTCGCGACCGCGGCCGCGCTATTGGCCTTCGCGCGCGCACCCGCCGACGCCTGCATTTTGGAAGTCGGCCTTGGCGGGCGGCTCGATTCGACCAACGTGGTCGACCGACCGGCCGTTACCGCCATCGCCAGCCTCGCGCTCGACCACCAGCATTTCCTCGGATCGACCCTCACGGCAATAGCAGCCGAAAAAGCCGGGATCGCCAAACGCGGCGTGCCGCTGGTCAGCCTTGCGCAGCCGGCGGAGGCCGAGGCGGCGATCGCGGCCGTCGCCGCCGATCGCGGCGCGACATTGCTCCTCGAAGGGCGCGACTGGACCGTCGACGGGGACCTCAAGCCCGGCCTCGCTGGACCGCATCAACGCCGCAACGCGGGTCTCGCCTGGGCCATGTTGTCGGCTCAGGACATGGTCAACGTTCCATACTCCACATTCGTAAAGGCGATCGCCACCGCCCAGTGGCCGGCGCGCTTCCAGCGATTGCGCGATGGACCACTGGTCGGGGAAACCGCAACCTGGGTCGACGGGGCTCACAACCCCGCCGCGGCGGCCGCTTTGGCGGATGCGTTGGCGGAGCAGGGCGCAATGCACTTCGTGCTCGGGATTCTCGCCAACAAGGATGCCGCCGCGATCGTCCAGGCGCTGCGCCCGCGGGCTTTGTCCTTCACTTTCGTGCCGGTCCCAGACCACGAGCACCACGATCCCGATGACCTCGCGCGGCGGTTCGGGGGACGCTCCGCCGCTTCGCTCCGGAACGCACTGGCGAGCCTTCCGGCGCCGCGGCTGATTGCCGGATCGCTCTATCTCGCGGGCGAGGTGCTCGCCGCCAACGGCGAGATTCCCGATTAGGTCCGGAGCGTCGTCAGCTCGCGCATCGCCCACTCGTACATCGGTCCCTGCGAAACGCGGGTATGGCGGTCGATATACTTGATCCGGTGCTCGACATCTTCGAGCACGCGCCGGGCCTCGGACTTGCGCCCAACCTTGATGAGCAAGGCCGCATAGCGGCAGCGCGCTTCATCTCCGGGCACCCTGTCCACGACGTCCACGTAGAGCTCCAGCGCCTCGTCGCTCCGTTTCAAATCTTCGAGAATGCGCGCCTTAAGCAAAGCCGCGCGATCGCGATCCGATTGGGCGGTAACCTTGGGCAGCGCATCGATCACCGACAGCGCCTCGTCGGGCTTGTCGTTGAGGAACAGCGAGCGAGCCAGTTTTTCGCCCGTCCGGAAATCGGGACGCGGGCCGGCGCCACGCTGGTACAGCGATAAGGCTTCGGAATGGCGGCCCAATGCCGTCAGTGCATCCCCGACCCGCAAGCGGTTGGCCATCGTGTCGGCGATGTCGAGCGCCTGCTGCGCGGCCCGCAGCTCGCGTTCCGGGTCGAGCTTTTCGATCACCGTCTGCCGGGCCACGCGGACATGACGGTTGTGCTGCAGGCTCGGCAGGATCTCGACGATGAAATAAGCGAGCGCGCTCGCCACGGGCAGGAAGATCAGCGCCATGATCCAGATCGAATTCCGGCCGCGCCGGATCACATCGACGATGCACAAGACCTGCAGCGCGAGGATTCCGAAATAGACGATCATTTCCGGTCGCCCAGCTCCTTGTCTGGATGATCGGCGCGAACGTCACCGCTGCCCGTTGTCCCGGCTGATCCGATCGAACTGTCGACCAGGCCAATACGCATCATCCACCAGAACAGGACAATTCCCGGCACCGCCGCCACGGTCGTCAGCAGGTAGAAATTGAAATAGCCCATGGCGTCGATCAAGGCGCCGGCAGTCGTGCCGGTGAGGAACCTGCCGACGACGCTCGCCGCCGCCGAGATCAGCGCGTACTGGGATGCTGTGAAGCGGAGATCAGTCAGCGCCGAGAAATAGGCGACAACCGTGACTCCACCGATTCCGCTCGCGAAATTCTCGAACCCGATCGCGCCCGCCATCCCCAGGTTGCTATGCCCCGACACCGCCAACAGCGCGAAGCTGAAGTTGCTGACCGCCATCAGGATCAGGCTGATCAGCACGGACCGCTTCATCCCCAGCTGGGCGTAGAGAACCCCACCGACGAAAATCCCGATCAAATAGGCCCAGAATCCGACACCCACGTCGTAGATCGCGATTTCGTTATTGCTGAAATGGAGGTCATCGAAGAGCAGCCGGAATGTCAGATTGGCCAGCGTATCGCCAATCTTGTGGAGGAGGATGAAGAGCAGGACGATCAGCGCGCCCTTACGCTGGAAGAACTCCACGAACGGCTTCCAGATCGCTTCGACGGTTCGCGAAAATCCTTTTTTCTGCGCCGGCTCGCGGTGTCGTTTCGGTTCGCCCATGATCAGCGCAGCCAGCATGGCCGGAAGCGCGAGCGATGCGCACACCAGATAGGCGGCTTGCCAATTCCCATTAGCGGCGATGATGAGAGCAATCGCGCCGGCACCCGCCGAACCGATCCTCCAGCCATATTGAGACATGCCCGACCCGACGCCGAGCTGCCGCGGCTCCAGCAGTTCGATCCGATACGCATCGATCACGATATCGAAGGTCGCCCCCGCAAACCCGACCAGGATCGCGGCCGTCACGGTTGATGCGATACTGGCGGCCGGATTGACGAGTGCCAGATTGGCCACGGCCGCCATCACCAGGATGCCTGCGAGAATCATCCACGAGACCCGCTGGCCAAGACGTCCGAGCACCGGCAACCGGACCCCGTCGACGACCCAGGACCAAAGCGGTTTGAGGTTGTAGATGAGGAAGGCCAAGGTGAACGCGGTGATCGTCGACTTGTCGATCCCGTCCTGCTTGAGCCGCGTGGTCAGGGTCGCGCCGATCATCGCATAGGGAAAGCCCGACGAAATACCGAGAAACAACGCCGCCAGCGGCGCCGGCTCGGTATAGGGTCTGACTCCCGCCGGAAGCGCCGAACGCCAGCCGGAAACCTGTTCGGACCCTGCTTCCGTCGCCATCCCCTGCTTCTCCCAAACGTTTGTGGTATCCCCAAACCTTAGCTTGGTTTCACGACCTGCCTAGCCCCGCAATGAACGGTGGCCGCTACTCGGCTTTGATGACGTAAAGTTCGAGGCCCTTAAGCGGCTTCACGCTTTCGCCCTGGAGAAACCGGTCGACGCTTTCCAGCGCCTGCTTGAGCAACCGCTCGGTATAAGGCTTCGACAGGCACCCAATCGCGTGCGCGCTCGCCGGGGGCGGCCAGTGGCCGGTCGCGAGCAGGGTCGGGACGCCGCGCTCACGCGCGATTTTTGCGAGCTCCACGCCGAGATTCTCGCCGTGCAGCCGGACATCGGCGATCACCAGATGAATTTCTTCGCGCTCGAACTTGCCAACCGCCTCCTCGAAATTGTCGAGCGTCGCCACTACTTCATAACCGAAGCTCGCAAGCATGGTTTCGGTGTCGAACGCCGTCAGCGGCTCGTCCTCGACGATGAGGATCCGCTTGACGACCCGCTTGCGCTTACTGAACAGCATTACAGCTCCAACCGAGATGACCGTGCCACCGCAACGAACGAACCATAAACGAGTGCCCCGCCGCGGCGCGAACCGCAATGCGCCCTCCCCTCCGCGCGAGCGCGGGCAACAGCGGATTGCCAAGTTGCTTGCTCGCGCCGGCGTTGCTTCACGGCGCGAAGTGGAGCGGATGATAGCAGAAGGCCGCGTAGCGCTGCATGGCGAAAAGCTCACCACCCCGGCGACCCTGCTCGATGACCTGAGCGAGGTGACGGTCGACGGCAAGCCGGTGCGGGCGGCAGCGGCGACCCGCCTGTTCCGCTTCTACAAGCCGCAGCGCACGCTGACCGCGGCCAACGACCCCAAGCACCGCGCGACGATTTACGACCGCCTGCCGCCCGGACTGCCGCGTGTCATGCCCGTCGGCCGCCTCGATTATATGACCGAAGGACTGCTGCTGCTGACCAACGACGGCGAATTGAAGCGACAGCTCGAACTGCCCAGGACTGGCGTCACCCGCACCTATCGCGCGCGGGCCTTTGGAGTGGTGACTCAGGCCCAGCTCGAACAGCTCGCCGAAGGCATTACCATCGCGGACGTGCGCTATGGCTCCATCAACGCCAATCTCGAGCGCCGGACCGGCCGCAATTGCTGGATCGAAATGAGCCTGACCGAGGGCAAGAACCGCGAGGTGCGCAATGTCCTCGAGCATCTCGGGCTGCAGGTCTCGCGCCTGATCCGCACCGCTTACGGGCCATTCACCGTCGGCGGGCTCGAACCAGGCGACGTCGACGAGGTTCGCGCGGCGGACCTGGCCGAGTTCCGCGGGACGCTCAAATGAGGATCATCGCCGGCGAGTGGCGCGGCCGTGCGATCGAGACGCCGACCGGTCAGGCTACCCGGCCGACCGCCGACCGCGTCCGCGAAGCCCTGTTCTCGATGCTCGCCAGCCGCTTGGGATCGTTCGAGGATTTGCGCGTCGCCGATCTGTTCGCCGGCAGCGGCGCGCTCGGCCTCGAGGCCCTGTCGCGCGGCGCGGCATTCGCGACCTTTGTCGAGAGCAGCCCCGACGCTTCAGCGACCATCCACCGCAATTCCGACAAGTTCGGCGCCATGGACCGCGTCCAGATTCTCGGCGGCTCGGCGCTGGCGCTGGTTCGTTGCGCCCCGTTCGACCTGGTCTTCGCCGATCCGCCTTATGCGCCGGGCGCCGGCTCGGACATCGTTCGCGCCGTGCTCTATGCCGATTGGCTGGCGCCGGGCGGCTGGATGAGCGTCGAGACCAGCCGCGACGATCCGCTCGATCCGTGCGGGCTCGAGGTCGACGTTGTCCGCGACATCGGCCGCGCCCGGCTTACGCTTTTGCACCGGCCTTAGCGCTCTTCGCTGCTTTCTTGATTTCGTCGATCTCGATGCTCAGCCGCCGGCCGACCGCCGCGGCCGCCGCCTTGCCCGCTTGCTTCACCGCCTTGCCCGCGCGCTTGCCTTTCCCACCGCTGCCGCGACCGGCGAAGCCCTCTTCGGCGAGCGTCGCCAGCGCCGCGGTCGCCGCGACAGCGACCAGCTCGGCGACCAAGGGGCTCTGAAGCAGCCCGACGAACGCGTCACCCGCACTCGATCCGCCCGCGCGGCCGCTCGGTTTCTTGGCCGAACCCTTCTTCGGCTTCGCGCCGCTGCTGCTCTTTTTCGCGCTCGCCTTCTTCGCCATTCCGCCTGGCCTCCTCGATCGGGTTTCGCCTTTAACTCCCGCCAAGCCCTGCCGTATCCATGGCGGATGCGCCAGCACTTACGGCTTGCGCCGCACCGCCCACACGAACGCCGACAGGCTACTGATCAACGCCGCGAAGGCGATCATCATCGAGGGATCGAGAACAAGCATCACCAGCGACTCCGAGCGAAACGCAGCCACATTGTTCCCTATTTGTTCCCTAAGTGCAATAGGCAAATTCCTAGGATGCGGCGAGCCGACGCTGGGCGCCTTTGGTTGACTCCGTCGGAGGATCGACGGAAGCTCGATCCGCCGAATCGCCGTCCAGGGGCACTGACCTATGGCTCGGCTAAAATGCGCGCTGGCCTTTGCCGCCCTGACGTTGGGTGGATGCGACACCTATTCGCGGCTCGCGATGCACCATCATCTCCAACTAGTGGAAGAGCGCGACCACCTTAGCGCGATCAAACGGGCGCTAGCCGCTTCTCCGGATTTGAAAGCCGGGACAATTGCCGAAGCGTTTGTCAGCACGTCGGCGATCAATGCGGTTCTCGCGGGCGCGGACGGACGCGATTTTTCGCTCCCGCGCGCACCGGCCACGGTCATTCATCTGAGTTCGGTTCGTGCGGCGTTCGGCGATGGTTATCCCCGCCTCCTGATCGAGGCCACGGCCCACCGCGGCAAAACGCAGGTTCGTCTGAGCATCGAGGCCTATTTGGAAACGGTCGTCGATACGGCGGACCTCGACACGGCAGAAATGAGGGTCCGCCTGATCGACGTCATACCCGACGTGAAGTCGGGACTCTCCGAATTCAAACTTCGCGGCGTCGCCAAGGACGTCGTGCAGGCGAAGCTCTACGAATATGAATCGCGTTTCCCCTCGTTCACCATCCCGCTTCGGCGTGAGTTTCGGATCGATGACGCCGGCGGGCCGCAGGACGCTGTGCTGCCGTTCGGCGGGTCGAGAGTGCCGGTGCAGATCGTCAGGCCGGCGATTTCCGACTCACCCGCACTCAGGGCGAAGCGAATCCTGTTCCTGAGCGACGGGATTCACGTGTTTCTGGCCTGGTGAGAGACATGCGGCGCAACTGCCTTCCCCTGTGCGCGGCCTTCGCGCTCAGCGCATGCGCCACGCCGATCGACGATAGCCGGCTCGAAACCCAAGTCGGTCAGCTGCGCCGTGACGTCAGCACTGCGGTCCAGCCGATCCTCGTTCGCGACGTCGATTGGCGCGTTCGCGCCGACGGTTCGCTGTTTCACGAGATGTTCCGCCGGGTCAGCGCCCTCCAGCTCAGTTCGAGGACCGTGAAGCTCGTCCAATCGGCGGACGCGTCGGATTATGTGTTGCGCGGCAGACGCCGCCGGCTGAGTTGGTACGTAGAGCTTTCGCCGGGCCGGCGGGCGTGGCTGCAAACGCAATTGCTCGGGGTTGACGCCGATTGGCTGCAGTCCGGGACGCTGCGATTGCGAGCGGATCTCGGCGCAAACGGGGAATTCCCGCTCCATGCCGTGTTCGATCCGGGTCCCGGCCCCGGCGTCGGAAGCCATGTGCTCGTCAGCACCAGCGGCCGGGCGAGCGTGGCCGGAACGGCGGCGCTGTCTCAAACCGCTGTCGGCAAGGTCCATTATCGCTTGCAGGCGACCGAGCCGCACAACCTCCATGTCCAGGTCTGCGTCCGCCTCAAGCTTATCGGCAAGCTCTGCCGGGACGCCGAGATCGACCCGAAGCTGGGCAACGCCCTCGAGGGCGATTTCGACCTCGGCGTGGAGACCAGGGGACAGCTGAAGCTGCCCGGCCAGGATCCGATCGGTTACCGGCTCAAGATCACCGATGCGGTCCTGATAACGGATTCGACCGGGCTCGCCTCGCAAGGTAAGGTCGCAATCGAATGGGACCGATAACGCGTCCTTGCTCCCGCCCCCCCTCTCCGCTAATGGCGCCCACGTCCGGCGGGCGCTCAGCTAAGCACCTGCGGCAGCCCGCTTTCTCGCGAGCGCGTAAGAGTTCCGGTCTGATGCCGGCACTCTGACGCGCCTTTTCGTTTGAGGATGGTGGCTTCCGCGGCGTTTCGCGAAGCGCCCTTCGGACGCCGCCTCTGCACGGTGCAGCGGCGGCGGTTTGGATCAACCAGGTCCGCAATTTGGAGCCGGCCACGGTGGCCGGCGCGGCAGGCCTTTTTGAAGTACGGAAGAACACTCATTTTATGGCAACCACGGCATTCCCGACCCGCGACGATTTCGAAACCCTGTTGAACGAGAGCCTCGGCGGCGAGAACGAGACGTTCGAGGGCAAGGTGGTGAAGGGCATCGTCACCGCGATCGAAAATGACATGGCGGTGATCGACGTCGGGTTGAAATCGGAAGGCCGGGTCGCGCTGCGCGAATTCGCCGCGCCGGGCCACAAGGCCGAGATCGCCGTCGGCGACACGGTCGAGGTCTATGTCGACCGGGTCGAGAATTCGCAGGGCGAAGCGATGCTGTCGCGCGACCGCGCCCGCCGCGAAGCCGCGTGGGACAAGCTCGAGGGCGAGTTCACCGCCGCCAACCGCGTCGAGGGCGTGATCTTCGGCCGGGTCAAGGGCGGCTTCACCGTCGATCTCGGCGGCGCCGTCGCCTTCCTGCCCGGGTCGCAGGTCGACATCCGCCCGGTGCGCGATGTCGGGCCGCTGATGGACCTGCCGCAACCGTTCGTCATCCTCAAGATGGACCGCCGCCGCGGCAATATCGTGGTGTCGCGCCGCGCCATCCTCGAGGAAACCCGCGCCGAGCAGCGTTCGGGCCTGATCCAGTCGCTGGCCGAGGGCCAGGTGATCGAAGGCGTGGTCAAGAACATCACCGATTACGGCGCGTTCGTCGATTTGGGCGGGATCGACGGCCTGCTCCACGTCACCGACATTTCCTACAAGCGCGTCAATCACCCGTCCGAAGTGCTCAACATCGGCGACACGGTGAAAGTGCAGATCGTCCGCATCAACCGCGAGACGCAGCGCATTTCGCTCGGCATGAAGCAGCTCGAGAGCGATCCGTGGGAAGGCGCGGCGGCCAAATATGCGGTCGGCGGCGTGTTCCGCGGCCGCGTCACCAACATCACCGAATATGGCGCCTTCGTCGAGCTGGAAGCGGGCATCGAGGGCCTCGTCCACGTCTCCGAAATGAGCTGGACCAAGAAGAACGTCCACCCGGGCAAGATCGTCAGCACGTCGCAGGAAGTCGACGTCAAGGTGCTCGAGGTCGATGAGGAGAAGCGCCGGATTTCGCTTGGCCTCAAGCAGGCGCAGGACAATCCGTGGATTGCGTTCGCCGAGAAGCATCCGGTCGGTTCGACGGTCGAGGGCGAGGTCAAGAATTCGACCGAGTTCGGGCTGTTCGTCGGGCTTGAGGGCGACGTCGACGGCATGGTCCACATGTCGGACATCGCCTGGGGCGTGTCGGGCGAGGAAGCGCTCGGCCTCCACCGCAAGGGTGAGATGGTCAAGGCGCAGGTGCTCGACGTCGATGTCGAGAAAGAACGCATTTCGCTTGGCATGAAGCAGCTCGAAGGCGGTGGCTCTGGCGCCGCTGCCGGCGCGGGCGGCGGCGGTGGCCGCGCGTCGGCCGGCGGGGTCAACAAGGGCGATACGCTGACCGTCACGGTCCGCGCGGTTCAGGATCCGGGGCTCGACGTCCAGGTCGGCGACGATGGCGTCACCGGCTTCATCAAGCGCACCGATCTTGGCCGCGACCGCGACGAACAGCGCCCCGAGCGCTTCCAGCTTGGGCAGAAGTTCGACGCTTTGGTGATCGGCTTCGATCGCTCGAAGAAGCCCAATTTCTCGATCAAGGCGCTGCAGATCTCCGAGGAGAAGCAGGCGGTCGCCCAGTACGGCAGCTCCGACTCCGGCGCGAGCCTCGGCGACATCCTCGGCGCCGCCCTGAAAGAAGCCCAATCAGCCAAGGAGGCGCCGGCCAAGGAAGAAAAGGCCGCCAAGGAAGGCAAGACGGCGGCCAAGGCCGACAAGAAACCGAAAAAGAAGTGACGGGAAGAGCGGCGTTTTTGGCCGGGACGCCGCTCGAATCCGGCTTGCGTGGAGGGAACTTTCCTGACAGCGTGAGTTCATGCGGGCCCTTCGTGTCGGGGGAGTTGGGGGGCCTGTCCAATCCTTTAGCGGGGACGCAAATGATCCGTTCCGAACTCGTTCAGAAGCTGTGCGGCGACTTTCCCGATCTCACCCAGCGCGAGGTCGAAACGGTGGTGGGCGCAATTTTCGATTCCATCACCGACCAACTGGCGAGCGGCGGGCGTGTCGAGCTGCGCGGCTTCGGCGCCTTTTCGACCCGCCAGCGCGACGCGCGCACCGGCCGCAATCCGCGCACCGGAGAGTCGGTCTCGGTCAACGCCAAGCGCGTGCCGTACTTCAAGCCCGGCAAGGAAATGCGCGAGCGTCTCAATCTACAGGACGCCTCGGGCGAGTTATAAGGCGTCCGCGACCGTGCGGACGTGGCGGAACCGGTAGACGCTGGAGACTTAAAATCTTCTGCCCCAAATGGGCGTGCGGGTTCGAGTCCCGCCGTCCGCACCACGCGCCAGCCTCCAATGTGGAGGGAATTTATTAAGCGTTCTCAGCTTAATCGTCTGGTGTGTTGAGCGGCCAACAAAGAGCGCACCAGAAGGGTCAACCACGGTCGCGGCTGCTGAACGCGCGCCGCGAAGCCGTGGTGCTCACGATCCTCATCTCCGCCGTCATGCTCCTCATCTGGAACGGCAGTGCATTCTTCAACAATCTGCTGATCGCCGGCCCGGAGCTTGGGGGCACCATTCGCATCGCCAGCATCGCGCTGACGCTCAATGTCGCCCTCATTCTTTTCGGATGGCGCCGTTACGTCGATCTCCAGCACGAAGCCGAACTGCGTGTTGACGGCGAGCGCCGGGCGGCTGTGCTTGCCAGCACCGATGCCGCCACCGGCCTCTACAACCGCAAGGGCTTTGCCGATAACGCCGACGCCCTCTCCGCCGCCGGCCGCGAACGCGGCGACGTCATGGTCATCGTGTCGATCCAGATCCATCGGTTCAAGGCGGTCAACGACCAGCACGGCTACGACACGGGCGACCGCCTGCTCAAAGAACTGGCAAGCTCGCTCACTGAAGCCTTGGCGCCGGGCGCGGTGATCGCCCGACTCAGCGGCGACGAATTCGCCGTAGCGTTCACGCTTCCGCCTACCGACGTCGTGCGGGTCGATTTGGTTGCGGAAGCGGTGCTGCGGTCGATCACCCGGCCGTTCCTGCTCGACGAACACATGATTCAGGTCGGCGCCTTCGCCGGAATCGCGAGCACACCGGCCGGCGACGTCCGCATCCCCGATCTGCTGCGCCGCGCCGACATCGCGATGGACCACGCCAAGAGCGGACGAGTCGCCCGGCCGGTGTGGTTCGATGACGGCATGGAACGCGCGCTCGTGGCCCAAGGCGAGATCGAACAGGGCATCCGGTTCGGTCTCGAGCACGGGCAGTTCGTTCCCTATTTCGAGCCCCAGGTCGATCTCACAACCGGCGAAGTCGTCGGTTTCGAGGTGCTCGCCCGCTGGAACCATCCGCTCTCCGGAACCGTGGGCCCGGATGTCTTCATCCCGGTCGCTGAGGAGATTGGCGTAATCGGGCGCTTGTCCGAGCTGATCATCACCGAAGCGCTGCGCCAGGCCGCGTCGTGGGATCCGGCAATCAAGATTTCGGTCAATATCTCGCCGACGCAATTCGCCGACGGCTGGCTCGCCCAACGCATCGTCCGCGTCCTCACCGAAACGTCATTTCCGGCTGATCGGCTGGTCGTCGAAGTGACCGAAAGTTCGCTGTTCGCCGATATGGACCAAGCGCGCTCGATCGTGACCAGCCTCAAGAATCAGGGCGTCCGGTTGGCGCTCGACGATTTCGGCACCGGCTTTTCATCGCTCTCGCACCTGCGGTCGCTGCCGTTCGACATGATCAAGATCGATCGCAGCTTCGTCACCAACATCCATCGCAACAAGGAAAGCATGGCCATCATCCGCGCCGTGACGACGCTCGCCAGCGCGCTCTCGGTCCCGGTCTGCGTCGAGGGGATCGAGAATGAGCCGGCTTACGACGCGGTGATGATGCTCGGCTGCGCGGTCGGCCAGGGCTGGTATTTCGGTAAGCCGATGCCGGCGGAAGAAGCCGCGGATTTACTCGCTCTGCGCGCGCATCACTCGGAGCGCCCGGCCCTCAGCGCCGCCGGCTGAGCACCTCCCAAGACAGCAGGATTGGTGCGCGTCCCATCACGGGACGGACGGAGCCATCGTCCAAAATGGATGTTGTGAACATGGTAAAAGCCGCGTTAAGGATTTGCCATGCAGACCGCCCGACCTGCCATCGCCAACGATCCGCGGAGCTTCGGCCGCGGCTTTCCGCGCGGCCCGGCGACCGGCGCGACGGCGAGCAGATTGAGCGACGATTTCAAGCTGTTCGCGACGACCTTCCTCGCCGGTTTCGTCTTCGTTTCGGTGTTTCTGGCCTGATTAATCGCAGGCGAGGTGGAGCTTCCACCCAAGCCACGCCGAAATGATGCACATTGCGGCAACCAGCAGCAGCTGGTTGGCGGGCCCAACCCCCATCAGATTGAGCGCGATCGCCAGCCCGCTCCCGACGACCATGGCGCCCGAATTGACGATGTTATTCGCCGCAACCGTGCGTGCGGTCTCGGTCTTGGGAACGGTCGTGGTCAGGAACGCATAAAGCGGAACGACGAACATCCCGCCGGTGACCGATACGCCCAACAGCGCAAGGATGATCAGTCCGGCCATCGGATGGAAGACAAAATTGCCGAGCGTGGTCAATTCGGGGCCGTTCTTGCCCCACGCCAGCGACACGAAATGGAGCAACAGGACGAATAGGCCCATCGCGATGACCGACGCCGGAGCGAAACGAGCCGACACCTGGCTCTTGAGCAATCGGTTGATCGCCACCGACCCAATCGCGATCCCAACCGAGAAGATACCGATGAACAGGCTCGCGACTTGCTCGTTGGCGCCGAGCACATTCTTCACCAGCGGCGGAAAGATGATGATCAGCACCGCGCCGATGGTCCAGAAAAAGCTGATCGAAAGGATCGCTAGGAATAGCCGCCGAACGTGCATTGTCGCGCTAACCAGCGCGACCGAGGCGCGGATGATATGCCGGTCGAACGGAATCCGATCCGCGGCCGGCGGTGCCGGCGGCACCTCGCGTCCGGCGAGGAAGCCGAAGAATGCGAAGCCCACGGTCGCTGCGGCGGCCAGGGCCGGGGCCGGAGCAAGCACCCCGGCGAGGATCGTTCCAAGGAGGATCGCAATATAGGTGCCGGCCTCGACCAGTCCGGTCCCGCCGAGCACTTCGTCTTTCTGCAAATGCTGCGGCAGGATCGCGTATTTGATCGGACCGAAGAAGGTCGAATGAACCCCCATCGCGAACACGGCGGCAAGCATCAGCGGAATATTGGCGAGCATAAGCCCGGCGCCGCCGACGATCATGATCCCGATTTCAGCCAGCTTGATGATGCGGATCAGGCGCGCTTTGTCATGGTCGTCGGCGAGTTGTCCCGACAATGCCGAAAACAAAAAGAAGGGCAGGATGAACAGCGCTTGCGCGATCGCGCTGAACTGAAACTCCTTCGCCGGGTCGGAGAATAATTGGTAAGTCACGAACAGCACCACCGCCTGCTTGAACAGGCTGTCGTTGAACGCTCCGAGGAACTGCGTCGAAAACAGCGGCAGGAACCGCCGCGCGCGCAGCAGATGCGTGACATTCTGAATCACAGGCGGTGCGCGGCGGCTATCATTGACCGAACAGCAATTAGCCACCTTTGCGCGCCGCTCCAAACCTTATAACGACTCGTCCCCAGAAACCATGCTGTCGCTGCCCAACCTGTTGACCCTATCGCGCATCTTCGCCGTGCCGATCCTGGTCTTTCTCCTGTGGAAGCCGGCGCCGTGGGACTATGCGATTACGTTCGTGCTCTACTGCATCGTCGGGATCACCGATTATTTCGATGGCTACCTCGCCCGCGCCCAGGGGCAGATTTCGAAACTCGGCCAGTTCCTCGATCCGATCGCCGACAAGATCATGGTCGCCGCGGTGATCATCATGCTGATGGCGAGCCGCAAGGCGGACGGCGACGCACCGATCATCGAAGACTTCAACGTCATTCCTGCGCTGATCATCATGCTGCGCGAGATCATGGTCTCGGGCCTTCGCGAGTTCCTCGCCGAGCTCAAGGTGTCGATGCCTGTCAATCGCCTCGCCAAGTGGAAGACCGCCCTGCAACTCATCTCGCTCGGAGCGCTGATCCTTGGCGGATCTCTCCCCGGCCAGCCCTGGGTTCATATTGTCGGCGTGGTCAGCCTGTGGGCGGCCGCCGCCCTGACTCTCGTCACCGGCTACGATTATCTACGTACCGGCCTGCGGCATATGGACTAATCGATTTCGCTTATATCTCTGACCAAGTTTAGTCATTTCCTTCGGCGTCCGCCGCCGCCTAGGCGGGCCCCTAAGCAATTCAAACGAAGTGAGGACATTATGGACGCGAAAACCGGCGAATCGATGGGCTGTCCGGTGGACCGCCCAACCAGTGTACGCTCGCTGCTCGGCCAGACGAACCGCGACTGGTGGCCCGACGTTCTCCCGATCGACATCCTTCACCAAGGCGGCGTTTCGCCCGACCCGATGGGCGACGATTTCAACTATGCGAAATCGTTCAAGGCGCTCGATTACCAAGCGCTCAAGCACGATCTCACCGCGCTAATGACCGACCGCCAGCCCTGGTGGCCGGCGGATTATGGGCATTACGGGCCCTTCTTCATTCGCATGGCGTGGCACGCGGCCGGCACCTATCGCACAGCCGACGGGCGCGGCGGCGCCAACAGTGGCCAGCAGCGCTTCGCCCCGCTCAACAGCTGGCCGGATAACGGCAACCTCGACAAGGCGCGGCGGCTGCTGTGGCCGGTCAAGCGCAAGTACGGCAAGAATATCAGCTGGGCCGACCTGTTCATCCTCGCCGGCAATGTCGCGATCGAATCGATGGGCGGCCCAATCTTCGGCTTCGGCGGCGGCCGTCCCGACGTGTTCGAGCCCGAACGCGACATCTATTGGGGCGCGGAAGAGAAATGGGTCGATGCCGCGGAAACACGCATCCAGCCCGAGCGTGACCTCGAGCTCGAGCATCCGCTGGCGGCGATCCAGATGGGCCTCATCTACGTCAATCCCGAAGGCCCCGGCGGCAATCCCGATCCGCTCCAGTCCGCCCGCGACATCAAGATCACGTTCGAGCGGATGGCGATGAATCACGAAGAGACCGTCGCGCTCACCGCCGGCGGCCACACCTTTGGCAAGGCGCACGGTGCCGGCGATGCGAGCCTGGTTGGCGCCGCGCCAGAAGGTGCGGACATCACGCTTCAGGGGTTGGGCTGGTCGAACGGCTTTGAGAGCGGCATTGGCGAGCACACCATCACCAGCGGCATCGAAGGCGCGTGGGTGAACACGCCGACTCAATGGTCGGAGAATTATTTCCGCCTGCTGCTCGACTATGAGTATGAATTGGTGCGGTCGCCCGCGGGCGCGCGGCAATGGCAGCCGGTCAACCAGAAGCCGGAAGACATGGCCCCGGCCGCGCACGACCCGTCGAAGCGCGTGCCGACGATGATGACGACGGCGGACATGGCGTTGAAGGTCGACCCCGAATTCCGGGTGATTTCGGAGAAATTCCGCAACGATCACGAAGCGTTCAAGGACGCCTTCGCCCGCGCCTGGTTCAAGCTGACTCACCGCGACATGGGGCCGCGTGTCCGTTACCTCGGGCCCGAGGTGCCGAGTGAAGACCTGATTTGGCAGGATCCGGTTCCCGTCGGTAGCAAGCCGGCTGACGCGGACGTGGCGGCGTTCAAGACGAACATCCTCGGCGCGGGTTTCACCATCGGCCAGCTGGTCAAGGCCGCTTGGGCGTCGGCCTCGACCTATCGCAAGTCGGATCATCGAGGCGGTGCCAATGGCGCGCGTATCCGGCTCGCTCCGCAGAAGGATTGGGCGGTCAATGAGCCGGGCGAGTTGGCCCAGGTCCTCGGCAAGATCGACGAGCTGCGCGGCGCGTTGTCGCTGGCCGACGCCGTCGTCCTGGCCGGCACCGCGGCGGTCGAGAAAGCGGCGCAAGACGCCGGTTTCAATGTCGCGGCCCGGTTCACTGGTGGGCGCGGCGACGCGAGCCAGGCGCAGACCGACGTCGACAGCTTCGCGGTCATGGAACCCGCGGCCGACGGCTTCCGCAATTATCTCAAGACCAAGCATTCGGTGAAGACCGAGGAACTACTGCTCGATCGCGCCTCGCTGCTCGGCCTGTCGGCGCCGGAAATGACGGTGCTGCTCGGCGGCTTGCGCGTGCTCGGCGCCAACCATCATGATTCAGCGCATGGCGTGTTCACGACCCGCAAGGGCCAGCTGACCAACGACTTCTTCGTCAACCTGCTCGACAACGACACCTTCTGGGAGGTGGTCGACGAGAGCGCCGACGAGGAGTTCATCGGCTACGACCGCGGCGGCAAGCAGGAGAAGTGGCGCGCGACCCGGACCGACCTCATTTTTGGTTCGAACAGCCAGCTGCGGGCGACCGCCGAGGTCTATGCCGAGAAGGGCAATGAGGAGAAGTTCGTCCGCGACTTCATCAAGGTCTGGACCAAGGTGATGAACGCCGACCGCTTCGACCTCGCGGGCTGATCGGCCGTCAGGCCGCGGTCAGGATCGGGATGACTTCGCGGGCGATCTGGCGAAGGGTCCCGGCGAGCAATTCAAATTCCTCCTCGCGCGGGCTCGACCGGCGCCAGATCAACGCGATCTGGCGCAGGCCCTGATCGGACTCCAGCGGGCGATGCTCGACGTCGGTCCCTTCGAGGATGCCGGCTTCGATCGCCATCGCCGGGATGAAGGTCAGCCCGAGGCCGTTGTCGACCATCTGCACCAGAGTGTGCAGCGATGTCCCCATCATCGCCGCCCCGGCTCTGAGTTCGGGCCGGTTGCAGGCCGACAGCGCATGGTCTTTCAGGCAATGCCCGTCTTCGAGCAGGAGCAGCCTGTTCTCGTCGATCGCGCTGGCCGCGATGGTCGGCTGCGGCGGCGCCTCGCCGCGCGGAAAGGCGACGAACAAATGGTCGTCGAACAGCATCGCCCTGTCGACGTCGCCGCATGCGTAAGGCATGGCGAGAAGCACGCAATCGAGTTGTCCGCGGTGAAGGGCATCGCACGCCGCCTGGCTGGTATCCTCGCGCAGATAGAGTTTGAGGTTGGGCCACTGGTTGCGCAGCCGCGGCAGCATCGCAGGCAGCAAAAACGGCGCGATCGTCGGGATCACTCCCATCCGCAGCTCGCCACTCAGCGGCTGTCCCTCGGCCCGGGCGATATCGGCCAGTTCCTCGCACTCGCGCAAAACCCGGACTGCCTTGTCGGCGACCTTTCGGCCCAACGACGTGAACCGCACGACCCGGCGGGTCCGTTCGACCAAAGTTACGCCAAGCAGGCTTTCGAGTTCACGCAGCCCGGCCGACAGCGTCGACTGCGTGACGAAGCAGGCGTCGGCCGCCTTACCGAAATGGCCGTGCTGATGCAGCGCAACGAGATATTGCAGCTGCTTGATCGTGGGGAGATGCACAGTCATCGAAAAATCCAATCAGTCCCATCGCTATAATGAACTTGAACGATCAAGACCAGCTACCTACCTACGGTTTGAGAGCGGTGTCCCCCCTTCCGCTCGATCAAGGGGTGGGCTTTCCCCAGAGCCCACCCCTTTTGTTTTGCCGAAACGAACTAGGCGGACAGCGCGCGGTACAGCCCGTAGGTGCTGACCAGCGTCAGCAACCCGCCGACGAACGTCAGCAGGGTGTCGGGGTTCACGCGCTTTGCGATCCAGGCCCCGAACGGCGCCGCGCAAACCCCGCCAATCAGCAGGCCGATGGTTGCGACCGTGAACGCCTGCCAGCCGAGCGCGAAGATAAACGTCGCCGAAATCGTAATGGTCACGAAGAATTCGGCAGTGTTGACGGTGCCGATGGTTTTGCGCGGGTTACTGCCCTGGACGAGCAAGTTCGACGTGACGATCCCGCCCCAGCCGCCGCCGCCGGCAGCATCGAGAAAGCCACCGAGGAGCCCGAGGGGCGCGACGATACGCGGCCGCCGTTCGGTGTGACGGTGCATGATGCCGCGATAGAATAAATAGAGCCCGAGCGCGGTCAGATAGACCAGAACGACCGGCTTGGCCTTGCTGGCGTCGACACTGGACAGAACGTAGGCGCCGAGAATTCCGCCGATTACGCCGGGAAAGACCAGCCGGGTGAACAGTCGCCAGTCGACATTGCGATGGGCGACATGGCTGATGCCGGAGACTGCGGTCGTAAATGTCTCGGCGGTGTGCACGCCCGCCGACGCGGTCGCGGGCGGGACGCCCATGCTGACCAGCAACGTGCTTGAGATCTGGCCATAGGCCATGCCCAGCGCGCCATCGACGAGTTGCGCGGCAAAACCGATCAGGATGAACGGAATGAGGATCGACGGATCGGCGAGAAATTCGAACGAGATCGCAGCCTCCACCGTGATGGAACTCGTGGCTTGCCCATGCGCAAGCCCGCCTGCAAGACGTTACGGAGGCGTTTCCGTTCCATTCGACTGGTATTTGCCTCGGTCCGCACCTAGATTGAGACCAAGCAACGGCTAGAGGTTTTCGCGCTTGCACTCCGGGCTGATCGCCTATCTGGATTCCGTCAAATCCCGCGATCCTGCGGCGCGCTCGCGCTGGGACGTGTTGTTCTATCCCGGCGTTTGGGCTCTGGGATTGCATCGCGTCGCCCATTGGCTGTGGGGCGGACAGCTGTATTTCCCCGCGCGGCTGGTGAATCATTTCGCGCGCTTCCTGACCGCCATCGACATTCATCCGGGGGCGAAGATCGGCGAGCGCTTCTTCCTCGACCACGGGTTCAGCGTGATCGGCGAAACCGCCGAGATCGGCGATGATGTGACGATCTACCAGAATGTGACCCTGGGCGGGACCAACCCCACGGCCGGGATCGGCGGTAAGCGCCACCCCACGCTCAACAATGGCGTGGTCGTCGGCTCGGGCGCTCAGGTGCTCGGCCCGATCGTGGTTGGCGATGGCGCGCGCGTCGGCGCGAATGCTGTCGTCACGAAGGATGTCGCGTCCAATTCGACGGTCGTCGGGATTCCGGCAAAACCGGTCCCGATGGACGCGGTCCACTACAGCCCGGGTTTCATTCCCTACGGCACGCCATGCGGCGAAGACGTCGATCCGGCGCGCGTGCGGCTCGCCGAACTCGAGGATGAAATCGCGCGGTTGCGCAAGGAAGTCGCCTCCCTGAAAGCCGCGGGTCAGCCGCGGCCGAAGGTTAAAAGCGCTTGAGCGTCGTCGCGCCGTTCCCGCAAACCTGGGACCGGCGCGCGATTGCCAGCTTCGACCGCAAGGAGCTGTCGCGAATCCTCGACCTCTACGGACGCATGGTCGCCGCCGGGCACTGGCGCGATTACGCGCTTCGGATCGATCCCGATGTCGCGATTTTCGCCGCTTACCGCCGCCATAGCGAGCGGCCCGAGGTGCGGATCGAGAAACGCCCCTCGCTTCGCTTGAAGCAAGGGGCGTTCGCATTGGTCACCGAACATGGTCAGGTGCTCAAGCGGGGTCACGACCTCGCGGGCGTGCTGGCCCCGCTCGAGCGCCGGCTCATGCGGCTGGTTGGGTAGCGACAGCCGCCCGATCGACCAGCGGCAGCCGATCGCGCAGGGTCTCCGGCAGCGGCCGGACGATCGCGCCGCGCGCCTGGTGCCAGAAGGCCGACAGCATCAGCAGCGCCGAGCCGATCACCAGCGCGGTGAGCGCGACATTCAGTTCGACCGCGCCAAATTGGCGGAACAGCTGCTGCATCGCGAACAGCACGTAGGCGAGCGCCGAGACGAGCAGTGCCCGGCGATCGATCGCAAGCGCTGTCAGGCCAAGCCCGACGTACAGCAGGATCACGACCAGGCCCTCGCCGATCGTCGCATTGCCATCGTTCAGGCCAAGCAGCGTGAACACCGGGTGGACGATCATCGGCGCCGCCAGAAGGTGCAGCCAGAAGGCGACGTCGGCGCGGCGGGTGAGGCGCGCGCGGTCGGACGAATCCCACCACATCGCGAACAGGAACACGGCCACACCGAGCGCGAGCACGAAGCCGAGAATCAAATTCTGGGCCTGCTCGGCGTTCTGGCCGAGCGCGGCGACGAGCAGTCCAACGGCAATGCCGGCAACCGAAGCAGCGCCTGCCGCAACCGTGATCGGAACGCGGAACTTCTTCCAGTGCAACCATGCGGCGCCAGCCGCCACCGCAGCGGAAATCGCCGCCAGCACGCCGCCGAGCTGCGGGTTGTTGTCGAGCGTGTCAGGACCGACGGCCAGTGCCAGCGAGATACCGGTCGTGGCCAGAACGCTGACAACGAAGCTCAGCAGCAACAGGATCGACGGCAGGGCCATCCGCCGCTTGGCGGTAAAGAATTGCGCGAGGCCCCACGATGTCGCCGCTACCGCAAGCGGCGCGATTGGCGATGGGCCGTCGATGATCGACAGACCAACCGATTCGCCGATCGACTGGCCGATCCAGCCAACGGCGAACAACAAGATCGCCGCGGCGATCGACACGAAAATGTCGTTGAATCCGGTGAGGAGACGGAATTGCTCCTCATCCGGGATCGCGGTCGAGCGCTGACTCTCGACATAGGCCCGAAGTGCGTTCGCCGCATCGACGCTGACGACGCCCGAGGCCACCGCGTCGTCGAGTTCTTGCTGACTGTACATGCCTGTCTCCCACTGTCGCGCGGAAGCATAGGCAAGGTGTATCATCGTGTCAATACAGTAGAACGGTCACCGGCAGCGAGCATTGCCCCGCTCGACGCTGCGACCGATGAGCGCGCCCGCGGCTGCGCCGAGGATTGTTCCGGTCGCACGTTCGCCATGGGTGTCGACTGCGCGCCCGACCAGCGCGCCGCCGGCCGCGCCGACAATCAGGCCGGTCGTTCCGTTCGGGCGACGACAGCGCAATCGCCCGTGCGAATCCCGCCAGGTTCGTCCCGAATAATATCCGCGCGCGGAGGCCGGTGTGTCCAAGATCGGAATGGCCAGCGAGGTTGCGGCCAGGGCCAGCATGATCTTTTGCATCCGTGTTTCCCTTCCGGTGTTCGTATGAACTCTGCATTGTGCTCGTTGTTGCTGAACGCGCCGCGACGCGCGAGGGTGTATTAACCGGATTAACGACGAACCGTCGTTGTGCCGGCGGCACGAAGCTCATTTGGGCAATCCAGAATTGCCGCCTCGGCCTCTGTCTGGAGTGTTCGCGCTTCGCTATAGGTGCGCGCCATGTTCGAAGGTTGGGGCGATTTCTATCTTCTGGCTGGTTCGGCGGCGGCCGTCCTCATCGGCTTGATCTTCGTCGTCGTGACTTTGATGCAAGACCGGCCGCGCTCGACTGTGCTCAACGGCTCGAAGCTCTACATGGGGCCAGTCGTACTTCACGTGACCTTCGTTCTGGTGCTGAGCGCCACCGCACTGATCCCGGGAGTTTCGTCGACAGAATTTGCGATGATTTCCGGAGCCGTTTCGATTTGGGGCGTGGCGCGCGGGCTGATTTCAACCACAGGCATTCAGAGGCTGACCGGACCGGACAAAGCGCATTGGACCGACATGTGGTTCTATGGCGTGATCCCGACCGCGCTCTTTGTGGTACTCGGCGTCGTAACATTTGCCGCTTGGCGGGATCTGCCGTGGGCCGCGCAAGGCGTCGCTGCGGTCATCACTGGCGCACTGCTGTTGTGCATTCGCAACGAGTGGGATTTGGTCACCTGGCTGACGCCTCGACCCGATTCGCCGGCCGATTCGCGTTAGTTGCCCAAACGCCTCACATGGAGTGCGCTGAAATCATAAAACTCTCGGCGACTCTTGCAGCGGAATCACGGGTTTGTCAGTTATGCGTTTGATGAGCTGGGCTTTCGCCGCTGCCGCCGTCCTCGCCGTCGCCACCGGATCGGCCGCGGCGGACGCCTGGTCGAACGCGCCGCCGCCGCTTTACGACCCCGTCTTTCTCAATCTCGGCTTCGTGTGCCGGTGGGAAGCGCGGTGCATGGACCGCCAGGACGATGCGATGAAGCGCGCGCTAAAATATGTCCGGACCAAGCATCCGCCGGCGTGGCGGGTCCAACTGTGCAACCGCAACGCCGGGCGCAAGGGCCAACGCGTCGACTGGATCGGCTTCGAACATTGCATGCGTAACGAAGCCCTGCGCCCGCCCCCCGCAAACCAGGGAGCGCGCCGGCGCAGCGCGCGGCCGGCAGGATAATTACTCCGCCTTCGTCGCCCCTTCGGCGTGCGTGCCGCCCTTCACGTGGCGGTGAAGCTCCCACAGCTCCCAATAGTCGGCCCGGCTGAAGGGCAACAGCGAAGTCACTGCCGACAGGGTGGTTTTGCCGAGACTCCGCCTCAGCTCGGCAAGGCGATCGAACCTGGCGCCAATCCCTGTTTCCGAACCGGCGGCGTCCGCGGTCTTGTGCAGCAGAGCGAGCTCTTCGGTCAGGACCAGCTCGGTCAGGATCGTCACATATTCGCGGATCATCGCCTGCGCTTGCGCGCCCGAGCGCTCGGCCAACGCGGCAACGCGCCGCCAGCCGGGATCGTCCGGGAAGCTGCCGGCATGAAGCGTATCGACCAGCGCTTCATGGGCTTCTTCCTCCTCGGTCAGCCACTGTTCGGCCTCGCGCGTGCCGAACCGAAAGATCGCAAGCAACGAGAGCGGCGCCAGAACCACGGTGCCAAGCATCGCCACGATCGGCTGGCGCGGAAATTGGTTGAACGTCGTGTGGATCGCCACGGCGGCGAGGAAGCCGGGCACGAACCACAACGGGCTGAAGTGATAATCGCGCGCCGAGGAATGCATGTTCCGCTCGGCCAGTTGGTGGGCGATGGCGGCCAGGATGGCGCAGGTCGTGCCATGCATGATCGCGGTGCCCAGGCCGCGCACCATCCATACGCTCGGCGGCAAATCCTCGAAGCGCAGGAGGTAGAAAATATTCTCAACCACCGAGAAGCCGGCGCCGACGGCAAAGCCCATGATCACGGCATCGAGCTTCAGGCCGATCCGATTGAACTGGAACAGGCTGATGATGACGATCGTCTTGAGCGCCTCCTCGAGCCACGGCGCGACGAACCGGCTGTAGTTGTTGAAACCGATCGGGAGCGTATCCAGAAAAACGCCGCTGATCGGGTAGGCGATCGCGGCGACCGCGCCCCCGAGAAGCAGCAGCACAATTGTTTCCCAGAACGTCACCAGCTTGAACACGTCGAGCCAGATAAAGACGGCGGTCAACACCAGGACCGGGACCAAGGCTAACGACCAAGCCACGATGACGTCGATCTCCATAACTGCGGCTTACATGATCTTCAGCGAAGCGAGCAGCTCAGTCTTGCGATAGTCTCCATCGGCCCAACCCGCGGCCGCCCCGATAGAAAACACCATCGGCAGCCGCAGCGCGACCGTAAAGTTGAGGTCCAGCTGGCCGCCGACATCGAGGTAGGTATGCCCCTCCCCGTCCGGGCTCTTCGTCGCCATCGCGCCCGCAAATAAGGCGGGGCGCAGGTGGCTGAGGTAGAAAGCGGCCGTGCCGACTTCCGCGAAGCGGATCGGCGGCAAGTTCACTTCGCCGGTCAGCTTGGCGAAGCGGCGCGCGGCGATTTCGTCGATCGCGAAACCGGGAAAGCTTTCCATTTCGCGGTAGCGCTTCTCGGGCCGGTCATCGACGTAGTTATTGCGGAACGAGCCGAAGTAGTAAGCTGCCAACGGGCTGGATCGCTGACCCCCGACCATGCCGGCATTGGCGTAGAGCCAGGCGGAGCTGTTGCTCCAAGGCAAGGCCGTCCCGATATCCAGCCCGCCATAGAGTTTGGGGTAGAAATGGCCGTCCGCCTGGTCGGTGCCGACGGCGATCCGTCCGGCGATGCCCTTTTCGTGATCCACCCCGCCCTGCGCCTTGGTGGTATTGGTGTAGCGCAACCCAACCTCCGCCGATCGCAGATCTTTCGGGCTGACAATATTCTGCGCGCTCGGCAGCTGGTCGAGCCCGAAGTACGCGGCCGCCGACCCGAACAGGTCGAGCTGGCGCGGCGGATCGTAGATCAGCGGCTTGCTGTAGCTGGCGATGACCGCGTCGCCCTTGCGGCTGCGCAGCACCGGACCGGCGAGATCGTAGACGTCAGCCAGATTGTGCCAATAGGTGAGCTTCCAATAGGGCGTCTGATAATCGACGTTGAGGTGCAGCCGTTCGATGGTCTTGAGATCGCCAAATGGCGACACCGCAATCGTCGCGCTGAGCTGCCGGAACTGGAGTGGGTCGGCGAGGTGAAAATAATAACCCAACGCCACCTTGCGGTCGTAGCCCGAGACGATCGGGTAATGCGCATCGAAGCGCATCCGCTGCGTCGGATCGTAGAAGCCGCGCGCGGTTGTCAGCTCATCGAGGGGCACCTTGGCGGGCGAGCCGATGCCCCATTGCTTCAGCTCGGGATGCGCCTTGATCACCTCGGTGCCGAGAAAACGGACCGGCGCCAGATCTTCGCGGACCTGCGGCTGGATGAGCGACGGGTTGAAGCCGGTGCCGGCATAATCATAAACCAGTAATTGCCCGTCGGGGCGAAGCTGCGGGCGAAAGAAGCCAGTCGAGGCGTTGGTCAGCGCCTCATATTTGCCGGACGCGATGTCGAACCGGAAAACGTTCGAAACGCCGGTGTAATAGGAATTGCCGAGCAATGCCTTGCCGTCCGGCGTGAACGTGAAATTCTCCGGGATCGACGGCTCGAGCGCCAGCGTCGCCACCGGAGTCTCGGCATTGCCCTGCTCGAGGTCTTCGCGCTTCCAGACCTTGAGCGACTGCTTCCCATCGACGTTGCCGTACGAAGCGGAGATGAGTTGCCCGTCGGGGGAAACATCGAGGTCGAACAGGATCTCCCCGTAGCGAAACGTCTTGATCTGGTTGAAGCTGGTGTAGGGCGCCGGAATTCGCACCAGCGTGACGAACCCGTTCTGGTGCCGGATTCCCCACAGGCTCTTGTCCGTCCGGTTTAAGGCGAGGTCGCCGATCCGCGCGTCGGTCATCAACCGGCGCTTTTTGCCCGTGTCGATGTCGATCGCATTGAGGTCGCGGAAGGCGTAATTCTGGTTGGTGTAGAAGGCGGTGCGGCTGTCGGGATCGAAGGCGACGCTGGTCACCTTGTAGAGCATCATGCCGTCGAGGTCGGTGAGCGGCGTCACCTTCCCGGTCGACAAGTCCATCCGGCCGAGGAAGCCGATGCGTCCGGGATAGCGGAAGGCGGCGATCAGACTGTTCGTGCGCTCATCGACGAAGCCGCGCGACATCGAACCGAGACCGGTCGGCGAAAGGTGATGGACCTCGGTCAGCGGATAGCGCGAGATCGCCGCGAGGTTTTCCTTCTGGAAGCCCTGTTCGAACGCGATCCACTCCGCCCAGGCGGAGTCGAGCGACTTGCCGAAGACATGTTTGAACTGGGCGGCATAGAAGGCTTTCGAATCTTCCGAGCGGCGCAGCCATTCGACCGTCTTCTCGGGACCGTAAGTCAGCGCCAGATAGGAAAAGAAGCGCGTCCCGTAGAGATAGGAATTGGCGCCGACCATGAAGTCGACCTGCGTGCCTTCGCTCTCCAGGCCGAGCGGAGAAAAGATCCGCGTGTGGTCGCGGACTTTGGCCCGGAATACCATTTCATCATAGCCGCCCTGGGCGCGGCCGAGGCCGCCGGCCATCCACGTCTCGAAGAAGACCGCGCTGCCTTCCATGTACCAGCGGGGGGTGAGGTTCCGCGGGCTGGTCAGGAAATTGTAGAGGATGGATTCGGGATGCTTCTGCAGCGGCACCGGCTTGCCGCCGAGGAAATGGCGCCAGAAGGCGTCGCGGCTGTTCCACGCGTCGATTGCCGCAACGTGCGCCAGCTCGTGGTTGGTGAGCGTGAAGAAGCGCTCGCCCGGTGAGAAGGTCTCCATCGACAGCGACAAAGGCGCGACGTCGAGCAGGACCATGTTGCTCGGCGAGCCGAGCGCCGCGGCGTTGCCGTAATCGGAAAAGTCCTTGAGCAGCACCGTGGTGCGTTCCCACGGCTGCCAGTGGAATTCCTTCTTATGGAAGGCGAGCGCGTTTTCGAACGCTCGGCCCAGATAGGGCGTCAGATAAGTCTGGACCGGGTCGATGTAGAGGAGCGAGAGGTTCTTCGTCTCGAGTGTGGACAGGCGAAAGCCCGAAGCATCCTGCGGGACGTGCTCCGGCGCCTTTTGCTCCGGTACGTTGGGCGCGGGCGGCGCCGGCTGAACTGGCTCAGCGGGCGGCGGATCGGTCGGAACCGGGAGCGCGTCGGGCTTCTCGACCTGCGTCGTCGTGTCGACCGGGACCGGCGGCGAAGGCTGACCGGATTGCGGCTGGGCAAAAGCGAAGGCTGGCGCGCCAGCGAGGCCAAGCGCGAGCGATGCAAGCGCCAACCCGCGCGCCCGAACGGCCAAACGCTTCACATCACCCCCCGAAAAAGCAGCCCTCAGTTCGATTGCGACTGCGATGCGATCCCGGACTGACTAAGCGCGGCCGAGAAGCTCGGATTCGCCATCAACGCCGCCATGTTCGGCTGCGCGGCGAGCGCCGCCCATGCCTTCTGGTTGGACGACAGCGCCGACAGTGCCGCCGAAGACCGGCTCATTGCCGCGAACGCGCTGGGATTGGCCATCATCGCCGCGGACGCTTGTGAGTTGGCCATGATCGCCTTCATCGCCTCGACATTGATTTTGCCGGCGACCGCCGCGGACGCAGCCAACGAGTTGGCGTTATAGGCCTGCAGCGCCTGCGACGCTGAGCTCATCTGCGAGGCCTTGCTCGCCATGTTGGAGAAGGCCGAGGCATTTTGGCCGATTGCCGCCATCGCTTGCGAACTCATCATGTGCGCGCTGCTTGCCAGGCTCGCGAACGCGGCCGCATTCGCATTGATCGCGGAAAAGACCTGCGGATCGGCGCTCAGCGCCTTCATCGCGGCCCGATCGTTGGCGAGGCTCTGGAATGCGCTCGCGCTGCTCGCGAAACGGGCATTGTTCGCGGCTTTCGAAGCGAAGCTGGCGAACGCCGCGGAATCGTTGGCGAAACGCGCGAACGAACTGGCGTTGGCGAAGATCGCCGCCATCGCCGCCGGCTGCGACGCGAGTGCCGCGAAGGCTTGCGAGTGACCCGCCACGGCCTGCAGCGCCTTGGGCTGACCAGCCAGCGCGCTCAGGGCGTTGGAGTGACCCGAAAGCGCCGAAAGGGCGGCGCTCGAAACGCCGGCCGACGCCGCCGATTGCGCCGCCGCGGCCGCGCTCTTCACCGTCGCGGAAAGGGCGGCCGGCTGGCCTGAAAGGGCCTTGAAGGCCCCGGCATTGGCAGCAATCGCGCTGAACACCTGCGGGTCCGCCGAGATCGCCTTCATCGCGGCATTATCGCTGGCAAGGCTCGCAAAGGCTGCGGCATTGCTGGCCATCCGCGCGTCGGCGGCGGCCTTGGACGCGGCGTTCTGGAAGGCACTCGCGTTGGACGCGAGGTTGGCGAATGCCGAAGCATGACTGGCGATCGCAGCCAAGGCCGCAGGCTGGGAGGCGAGCGCCTGCATCGCCGCCGAATGGCCATAGACGGCCGACAGCATTTGGGCGTTACTCGCGCGCGCCGCCGGAGCCATCGATGAGAGCGCCTGCGAGGCCTGGGCGACGCTGGCAAAGGCCTGCGGATTAGCGGCCAGCGCTGCAAACGCCTTCGGATTGCTCATCAGCGCGGCCATGACCTGCGGCTGCGCCGCCAAAGCCTGGAACCCGGGGGTGCCGGCGAGCGCGCGGAACTGCGGGTCCTTGACCATCAGTTCGAACGCGTCGGTCTGCATCAGCTCGGGAACCGCGGTATCGCCAAGGGTCACGTCGGTATCGCCGACCTGGCTGGAAACGTAGCGGTCCGCCGGCGTGATCGTGCCCGCCGTCGGCCCGAGCGGGGGATAAATCCGCCCTAGCGAATAGGCGGCCGCAGCCACTAGCGCGACTCCGCTAATAGAGATCAAATACCTGTTATTGTTGGATAAAGCAGCCATCTTGTGCCCCTGTGCAATAGCCAGACCTACGGACTGTGCTGTAATTCGAGGCGAGTCAATCAGCGTTAATCAAGTGTTAATGGTCCAGACTGGGTCTGGCCACCGCCTGAAATTAGGCCGTGACTGGTCGAACAGCCGGTCAGCCCTCGCCGTCGCCAACGCGCATCGCGGCCGAATTGATCGAGGATAAGAACGGAACGTCGCGATGCAGGTAGGTGGCGGCCGTAGGGCCTATGACGACATCGGCACGTTCGCTAACCCTCGCGGCGCTGCTTGCCACGGCGGAGCCAGCGATGGCGCAGGAGGCCAGCACCGCGCCGCCGCCAGCTCCCTCCGGCACGCCCGAAGCCTTGGCCGCGGGGCCCCAGCCGTCGACCAACGCGATGGTCAACCTCATCCGTCTGCTGGTTCAACAGGGGACGATCACGCGCGAGAATGGCGCGGCGTTGCTGCGCCAGGCCGAAGCCGAGGCCGCCCAGGCGCGGGTCGCGTCGGGCGCGCTCGCGCCGCCACCGCCGGGCGCGGAGCGCGTCCCCTATGTCCCGGAAGCCGTGCGCAACCAGATCCGCGACGAGATCAAGGGCGAAGTGAAGAAGCAGGCGCAGGCCGAGGGCTGGGCCGCGCCCAACAAGCAGGCGCCGGCCTGGGTCAACAATATTCATCTCAACGCCGACATGCGCCTGCGGGGTGAATTCGACGGCTTCTCGAGCGATAACGCCAACGACCTCATCGATTATGCCGCGATCAACAATACGGCGGGCGGTTTCGATTTCTTCAAGAACGCCAACAACGTCCCGATCGTCAACACCACTCACAACCGCCAACGGGAACGGCTGCGCCTCCGGGTCGGCGCGGAGCTCGATGTCAGTCCCGAAGTGACGGTCGGGCTCAGGCTTGCGACCGGTGACGACAACGGTCCGATTTCGACCAACCAGCTCCTCGGCGGCGGCCTGGGCAAGAAGAACATCTGGGTCGACCAGGCCTATTTGCGACTGACGACCGACCGCCTGACCGGCGGGCGGCTGCGGAGCAACGCTTGGTTCGGTCGCTTCAAGAACCCGTTCACTTCGACCGATCTGGTGTTCGACCGCGACCTCAACCTCGACGGCGGCCTGCTCACGTTCCAGGAGAATCTGCCGCACACCGACAATTCGCTCACGCTGCGTGGCGGCGCCTTCCCGCTCGACTTCGGATCGTTCGATCGCCCATCGACGCTCACCGCCAAGGTTTCGAACCGGACGAAGTGGCTGCTCGGCGGCCAGCTGGAGGTCGGCGCGAAGGTCGAAGGAGCGAAGGTCAACCTTGCGGCCGCCTATTTCGACTTCCGCAACGTCCAGGGTCAATTGTCGGCGCCATGCCTGTTCAATGGCCGGACCGTCGGCATCGGCACTAATGATCCGGTCGAATGCTCGACCGACGAGAGCCGCGCCTTCTTCGCGCGCAAGGGCAATACCTTGTTCTTCATTCGCGACATCGTCGTTTCGCCGCCCGATACCTTGCCCGCGAGCAATCGTCAGTTTCTTGGCCTAACCTACAAATATGCGCTGCTCGACCTCAACGCGTCGGTCAGCGTCCCGGTCGCCGGGGTCGACGCCACCCTGCTCGGCAATTACGTTCACAACCTCGCCTTCAAGCATGGCGACGAATGCCGTTACGGCGTCGGGCCCAACGGCATTCCGTTCACCAACGTCACGGCCGTCAACGGCAACGAAAATCCGTGCAGCGCCGCGTCACCGGCGAAGGTCGAGAGCGGCAATGAGGGCTTCCTGGTCAGGCTGACGGTCGGTAACCGCGCGCCGCACAAATGGGGCGAATGGAACGTGCTTGCCGACTATCGCTACCTTGAAAGCGACGCGGTCCTCGACAGTTTGACCGACAGCGACTTCCACCTCGGCGGGACGAACACCAAGGGCTACAGTATCGGCGCGACGCTTGGATTGCTCAACGGAATGAATCTGACCGGCCGCTGGATGAGCGCCAATGAAATCAGCGGCCGTCCGCTCCGCATCGATGTGCTCCAGCTCGAATTGATCGGGGAGTTCTGAGCCACTTCTGGGAACGATGGTGGAGCCGAGGTCTCTAGTCTTAGCGTCCCAGGGCCGCCTGAGACGTCTCTAACTCTTTGCGTTTCTTCCATTTTCCGTAATTGCATCGTCTCGGATTGACCCTTGGAATCCCACTGCAGCCACCGGCCGCGTGGGACGAAACGAGGGACGATAGGAGGCGAGAATGCTCACCGCAATCAGCGTCAAAAACGCCAAACCCGGCCGCCATTCTGATGGTGGTGGTCTTTACCTCATGGTTAGACCGACAGGATCGCGTTCATGGATCCTACGAGCACAGCTAAACCGGAAGAGGCAAGACTTTGGTCTCGGCTCGGCGTCGGTCGTGACACTCGCGGAGGCCCGCGCCAAAGCGGCTGAGTTGCGAAGCAAGCTCAAGAGGGGAGAAGAGATTCGGCCGACGCCTCCAGCGCTCAAGGTAGTGATCCCCACCTTCTCAGAGGCGGCGCGAGCCTGTCATGAAGCGATCAGAGCGGGCTGGCGGAATGAGCACCATAGGGCCTCTTGGTTGGCATCGCTCGAAAACCACATATTCCCGCACATTGGAGCTAATCGAGTGGACGAGGTCACAAATGTGATGGTGCGCGACGCTCTCGCTCCGATCTGGCTTGCTATCCCTGAAACGGCTCGACGCATCCTGCAGCGCGTGCGGACGGTGCTTGAGTATTCGCACCTTGAGGGGTGGTGCCCGCACGAGGCATCTCTCCGGTCAGTCCCAAAGGGACTGCCTAGGCAGCCGGCTGTAGAGAACCACTTCGTCGCGATGCCGTATACCGAGGTACCTGACTTGATGTGGCGCCTTGGCAATTTGCCGACCTCTGCCGGGCGGGAAGCTCTCCTGTTTACGATCTATAACGCCGTACGCTCTGGCGAGACGCGCCACGCCACGTGGCTCGAGTTCGATTTGGATGCCGCAATCTGGTCGATCCCTGCATCGCGCATGAAGATGCGCCAGCCGCATGTCGTTCCACTGTCGCACGCGGCGATTGCGGTTCTTCGGCGCCGCTGGCCGCTTCGCGCTTCCGATGACGGCCTTGTCTTCTCGACGCACGGTAAGAGGCCGATCAGCGACATGACCATGACAAAGGTGCTTAGGGACCTGGGCTTCCCTAGAACCACCGTCCACGGCTTCCGCAGCAGCTTTACGGATTGGGCGGCGGAAAGGACTAGGTACCCGAAGGAGATTGTCGACAGAGCGCTGGCGCACAAGTTAGCGGACCGAGTTGAGGCCGCCTACCGTCGCACGAACTTTCTTGAGCGAAGGCGAGCACTAATGCTCTCTTGGGCAGGGTTTATTACGCCTCTCTCCGTCGGCAACGATACTGTGAATATAGGCGTCCTAGCGACGGGGTGATACGTTGTGTCGGGGAATGACGCCGTCGCAGGACTAGTTGGGCGTCTTAGAGGTTCGGGGGAACGCGTTGGGTATCGTAGCTGAGACTCTCAGAGAGTTGTCGATCAAGGTCTCCCAGTACTTCCTCGATTTCCTCGAATCCGACTTCAAGCGCCAGCAGGCGCCGCGGCGAAGGATCAAGCTACAGACCGAGAGTGGGTTCAGATCGGCCATGCGAGTGGCATCCTACCCGGCTCTGCAGCACAATCTCTGGCAGATCATGGGTAAGCGCTCGGACGGCGACCCGACACTCCGGTTCACTCCGAAAGCCTACCACCGCCCGATATCCAACACTCTTCGGCTCATCATCAAAGAGCAAATTGGGGTCATTGCTGAAGAAGAAGTGCTCAAGGTGCGAGCTGCCGTGTTCGCCAAGGCCGAAGGAAGCAGGGGCATTGCAGTTGAAGACCCGGAAGAGTGGGTCGAAGGTGTCAGGACGGAGTTAGCAGAGCAAGTCGGATCGCAGGTGGTGGCGCCCCTCCTAGCGCTCCTCGACGGTCCGCTTTCTGAGCAATCCTACTCGGTCCATGACTCGATTTATTCAGCTGAATCCGAGCTGATCGAGATCGTGGCGTCCCGCCTCGATGGCGTGTTGCCCGAAGTCCTCAGCCGATATCTCGCTACTGGAAAGAGCGCCGAGCTGATCGGAGTGCTGGAGACCCATCTCGCCTTGGATGACATCCGGACGGAGATGCTCAGCTATTTCGAGGCGTTCATGGCGGCCGACGCCTTCCTCGAATTCCGCGATCTCGACACCTACGCCATGACGGGAGAAGGCCTTCAGCTTTATTTGTACGTCGGCCAGCTGAAGTTCGGAGGGAACAGTTATCCCCTGTTCTTTGTGCCTATCGAGGTCGAACGCAGCGAAGCGGGCTACGTCCTAAAGCTGATCAATCATCTTTACGCCAACAAGCGGGCCATCGATTTCGTTTTGCAGGAGCTTGGCGAGCGACAGCAGCGACAGTGGCTCAGCCCGATCAACGACCGCATTACGTATCTCGCGCCAGAGCAAAGTATTGCCGAGGCGATACAGGCTCCCTTTCGCAAGATCGCGAACGCCCTGGATCTTGGCGGCCAAGTCGAATTAGCAGCTGGCCGGGTGACTGAAGCCTCGAACGCCTCGGTCCACCTTTCCACAGCTCTGCACATTGCTGTATTCGACCGATCTGATGAAGCGCTCCTCAACGACTATGAGGAGATGATCACCCAGGCTCGTCGGAACGAGCCCGGTGTGATGGAGCTCTTCCAAGGGATCGTTAGCGGCGTTCTGCTCGACAATCCCACGAGCATCACCGCCGACGTCGATGCGAACTGGGACGAAAGGTCAATGGTCGACCGGGTCGTTATCGATTCACCCGTACCACTGAACGAGGAGCAGGTAAAAATCCTGGAGGCGATCCGCCATCCGGCTGGTCGCATGGTCGTTGTCGAAGGGCCGCCTGGAACCGGCAAATCGCACACGATTACGGCAATTGCCGCGGATTGCGCCTTGCAGGGCAAGTCATGCCTCGTTCTTTCTGACAAATCCGAGGCCTTAAACGTGGTGCAGAGCAAGCTCTCGGACACCATGAGCCAAGTCCGACACACGCGCGATTTTGTGAACCCAATTCTGCGTCTTGGGCGGGAGCAAGCGAACTTCAAGAAGCTCACGTCCCAGCAAACGCTGACGCAAGTCACAGCTTATGTTCGCGCCGCTAAGGCAAATGAGCAGAAGATTCAGGGTGAGCTAAACGACACCCGCGAGATGATGAAGGATCGCATTGTGAGGACCGTCTCCTCGCTCTGCAGCCTCTCGCTTCGGGACTTGGCCGAGTTTCATCGTGTCGAGAAGGACGTTGAAGCGATTGACCTCGACTTGGCTCAGCAACTCCGATCGGTCGACATGCCTGGTTTGGAGTCCGGATTGGAAGTCGCACTCGCGCAGCCGGAAAGACTCGAGCGCTATTTATCAAGCCTGTTCGAGAGGGCCTCTGGCGTTCCCGGCAATCGCGACGATGCAATTGAGCAGCAACTGCGCTTGGATGTGGCAGTCGCTGCGCTTGTTGATCAGGTGGATCCCACGCCGCTGAGCTTGCTTGAACAATGCTCGGCCGACCAGCTCATCAGTCTGACCCGCTGGCTTTTAGAATATGACCAACTGCGTATGCCGATCTTCGGCTATCTCTTTCGGGGTAGCGCAGTAAGGACAATCGAGCGGGACCTTAATGAGGCCCTCAGGCCAACTCGGCCGGTCCTGCTCAGGCGCGAAATTTCCATCCTGCGCGACATCCAGCGCCATGCGACGTTCATTCGAAGAGGGCTCGCTGACCACGAGATATCCGAGAGCTTCCTCGGTCACACTTATGCATTGATCGCTTACGATCGCGTGCCCCCGCCAGGCGCAGACATAGCTCAGAGCGTGATCATCGGCCTCCGCCGGTTGCTCGGTGCTCTGCCGACCTCACTTCTTGAGGGTGACCCGGCGGAGCTCGCCAGCCGATGGATTATCGCGCTTCGATACGTGAACGCATACCGCGGGATCAGTTCAACGTTCGCGGCGGCCCCGGAATTCGATTTTGTGAAAGATAAATCGGCGCTCGAACGTCTCAATGTTTCGGTCATGAACACTGAGGTCGATAATCGCCTCGTGAACTTCATGAATAATTCGAGAGCGGACGCGCGAGTGCTCTCTTCAATTATCACCAACCGGCAAAAATTCCCGGCGGAAAAGTTCGAAGGCGTGAAAAATGCCTTTCCTGTGATCATCGCCAACATCCGACAATTCGGTGAGTACACGCCGCTCGCACCTGACGTGTTTGATGTGGTCGTGATTGACGAAGCTTCCCAAGTTTCGGTTGCGCAGGCTTTTCCGGCGATGCTCAGAGCCAAGAAGCTCGTTGTGCTCGGCGACACCAAGCAGTTCAGCAACACAAAGTCGTCAAACGCGAGCATCGCGCTGAACGAAAAATATAAGGCGGACTTGCATGCGTATTTTCGCCAAAAGGTCAGTTACGACGCGGGCACGTTGCAAAGGCTGTCCCGCTTCGACGTGAAATGCTCGATCCTCGAGTTTTGCCAGCTTTGCGCAAACTACTCGATCATGCTTCGGAAGCACTTCCGCTCTTATCAGGAGCTGATCAGCTACTCGTCTCAGACCTTCTACGGCGGACAATTACAGGCGATCAAAATTCGAGGTGTTCCCCTCGATGAGGTGATCAAATTCGACCTGATCAATGTCGGTGATACCAAGAGATCCCGTGGCACCAATGAGGCAGAGGCGCAGTTCATCCTAGACCGCCTCTTGGAGTTGCTGGAGGATGAGGATCCACCCACAGTCGGAGTAATCACCCCGTTTCGCGAGCAGCAAGCGTTGCTCTCGAAGCTGCTATTTTCTCATGCTTCCGGCGCGGATTTCCGGGACAAACTCCGGTTGAAGGTCATGACTTTCGACAGCTGCCAAGGCGAGGAGCGAAAGATAATCTTCTATTCGATGGTGGCTACAGCGGAGCATGATGCGTTGAATTATGTCTTCCCGGTTACGCTCGACGATGCGGAAGAAAGGGTCGAAGAGAAGCTAAAGGTTCAGCGGCTGAACGTCGGATTCAGCCGCGCGGAAGAGATGATCTGGTTTGTCCTATCGAAGCCGATATCCGACTACAAAGGCACGATCGGCCGGGTGCTCAACCACTACAACAGCATACTTCAGAAGGGTGACGTCTCACCCGATCTCACGGACGCCAATAGTCCGATGGAGGTCAAGGTGTTGGATTGGCTGCAAAAGACAGCTTTTTATCAGCAGCATCGTGATGACCTCGAGATTCTACCGCAATTTCCGATTGGGGAGTATCTCCGGCAACTCGATCCTACGTACCAGCATCCATCATGGCGCGTCGACTTCCTTCTGACGTTCGCCTCTGAGAAGGGCACTGCTCGGATTGTCATCGAGTACGACGGCTTCGAGTATCATTTTCAGAAGGGAAAGAGTGTCGATGTGGGCTCCCACGAGCGTTACATGCTTGAGGCAGATGTCGAGCGACAACTCACGCTCGAGAGTTACGGCTACAAGTTCTTGCGGATTAATCGGTTCAATCTCGGCAAAGACCCCCTTGCGACGCTGTCGGATCGGCTGAGCCGCCTGGTTGAGACGCTTCATGATGAAATCGAGGTTGTCGCAGTCGGACACGTGCAGGCAACGGCCGGCGGCCTGGCATCCAAAGAGCTTAAAGAATGCACGAGTTGTGGTGCCATTAAGCCCGTGTCGGATTTCTTTGATCAGTCGTTGGCTAACGGCAGCGGCGCCACCGGCAGAAAGTGCATGCAGTGTAAGCGACTAGCGGCGGCTTCAAAGGTAGCGAGGCCCTACTCCGGCCGCGGGCGATATCGACATTATCGGCGCCGTTGGCGCTAGTGGGTTTCCGGCGGACCTCTAATCCACCCGCGAGTAGTACATTGGATTGCGAAGCCAGCCTTCGATATCGCCCTCGCGCCAGCCGACGCACCGTTCGGAAATTCTCACCTGCTTTGGGAACGTTCTACACTCGATCTTCCGATAAAGCGTGGAGCGCGAGAGGCCGGTTCGATCCAGAACTTTGTTCAATCGCAAGATACGCTGCGCATCGTCGCTCGACATAGTACCTCCTGAGATAGCGACCTCTTTCTCAAGCGACTGAACCGCGCAACGGCTGCAGTACTTGGCGTCGTTCTAGAGGGCCTCGATGCATCGCAAATGTACCTAGCCGTGAAGTCGATCACGCTTCACCCACACGCCGACAAAAGTCGGACGAAGAGACGTCGACGTGCGCACTGCACTGGCACTCGCCCCGCAATCGGTTAAGCTCGATGTGTCGGGTCACCACGGAACTTGCTCGGATCCAGGTCGCCGACGCCTATTCGCTGTAGGCATCGGAGGGGCGTATGAAGTTGATCACGGGCGAGCTACGGCCGAGTGCCTCGGACTTAGCAGGGTATCTCAACTGCCATCACCTGACCGAACTTGAGAAGGCGGTCGCGCGAGGCGAGCTGAAGCGGCCAAAACTGTGGGACCCGGCGCTTGAAGCGCTTTGGGCACGTGGACAGACTCACGAGAAGGACTACGTCCAGCATTTAGCTGACCAAGGGCTCGAGCCGGTGCTCATCGGCGGCATCGATATCGATGATGACGCCGTTGCCGCCACTCAAGCGGCCATGAAGTCCGGCGCGGCCATCATCGTCCAGGCTGCCTTGCGATCAGGGCAGTGGGCTGGGCGAGCCGATGTGCTCGGCCGCGTGGAGCGACAGAGCAATCTCGGCGGATGGAGTTATGAGGCCGTTGACGCCAAGCTAGCGCGAGAAACCAAGGGCGGCACAATATTGCAGTTGTCGCTCTACTCGGACCTGCTCGGGCAGGCACAGGGTCTAACGCCCGAGCACATGTATGTCGTCCGCCCGTGGACCGAATTCGTGCCTGAGCCATATCGTGTCGACGATTTCGCGGCCTTCTATCGCAAGGTCAAAGCGAGCTTCGAAGCGGCCCTAGAGGTCGATGGAGCAACCTATCCGGACCCGGTTGTGCATTGCGACATCTGCACATGGAAGCCGGTCTGCAATCAACGGCGCAGAGATGACGACCATCTCAGTCTCGTTGCGGGGCTCACCAAGATTCAATCGGGGGAGCTTGAGAGCCAAGGTATCTCGACACTTACCGCGCTCGCAGCCTTGCCCTTGCCGATTGCCTGGAAGCCCGAGCGAGGGACCACTGCGTCATATGAACGGCTGTGCCACCAAGCACGGCTGCAGCTCGAAGCGCGCGAAACCGGGATCATTCCCTATCAGCTGCTCGCGCCCGAGCCTGGCGTCGGCCTGGCGCTTCTGCCAGAGCCGAGCGACGGCGATATTTTCTTGGACTTCGAAGGCGATCCCTTCGTCGGCGAAGGTGGTCTGGAGTACCTTCTCGGCTACCAATATCGCGATGCCGGAGAGTGGAAGTACGCGGCCCTTTGGGCGCTCGATCGGTCTCACGAAAAGGCCGCTTTCGAGGAATTCATCGACTTCGTGATCAGTAGGCTGGATGAATATCCCGACCTCCACATCTACCACTATGGGGCATACGAGCGCAGCGCCCTGACAAGGCTCATGGGACGTTATGCAACGCGGGAGGAGGAACTCGACCAGATCCTGCGAGCTAGAATTCTGATCGACCTGCTCACAGTGACGCGCCAAGGCGTTCGGGTTGGCGTCGAAAGCTATTCCATCAAGAAGCTTGAGCCCCTCTACGGCTTCGAACGCGAAGCAGCACTGCCCGACGCCAACATCGCCCTCACGAAGCTTCAGACGAGCCTGGAGTTGGGAGACCTCGGCGAGATCAGTGCCGCCGATCGAGAAGTGGTGCAGCGTTATAATCGGGATGACTGCGCCTCCACGCTGGCGCTGCGTCAATGGCTAGAAGATCGTAGAGAAGAGGCGATCGCCAGTGGTGCCGCTATCCATCGCCCGCACATCGAAGATGCTTCGCCAACTGAGAATGTGGCGGCTTGGATTCTTCTGATCACGCCACTCGTCGAGGCGCTGACAGAAGATGTCCCGCCAGACCCGAAAGATCGAACGAGGGAGCAGCACGCCCGCTGGCTCCTCGCGAACCTGCTGGACTTCCATCGACGTGAGGACAAAGCGCTCTGGTGGGAGTATTTCCGGCTTGAGGCGTTGCCAGCCGAAGATTTGCGCGACGAGAAATCGGCCCTTGCGGATCTGCAGTTTGTCGAGCGTGTCGGCGGGACCGATGCCTGCCCCGTCCACCGCTATCGGTTCGCGGCGCAGGATTCTGATGTCCGGAAAGGCAAAGGCCTCCAGAAGGCAGGAGGCGACGAGAAGAAACGTCCCTACGGTTCAATTGAGGATATCTCCTTCGAGAACCGCACGATCGACATCAAGAAGACCAAAGCCACAGCGGAAGTCCACGCGCCGGCAGTTTTCCTGTTCGACTACATTGGAAAGGAGCCGCTGAAGCAGGCGCTCGTTCGGTTGGCCCAGCATGTCGTTGAGAGCGGCTTCGCCGGCGACGGTCCTTACACTGCAGCGATTGATCTGTTGCTCCGCAGCCCTCCGCGTTTCCCGACACCCTTGCGGCATGAGGGCGAAACGGTTCTCGATGCAGCGAAGCGATTAGCTCCAATGCTCGGGGCCGGTGTTCTACCACTGCAAGGACCTCCTGGGACGGGAAAAACTCATACCGGGGCGCATATGATCGGCGACCTTGTTGCCAGTGGCAAAAGGGTCGGAGTTGTCGCCAATAGTCACAAGGTCGTGCGCAACCTTCTCGATAAGGTCATCGAGGAAGCTGAAGAGGCAGGCCGCGTCGTGCAGTGCGTCCAGAGAATACCGTCGGATGAGAAGGAAGTGGATCAATCAAAGCTTAAGTTTGCGTACAAGAACCCGGCTCTATTCGCCGCTCTGGACGGCGGTGCCAATGTTGCGGGTGGGACAGCGTGGCTCTGGGCGTGCGAAGATGCCTTCCAAAAAGTCGACGTCCTTTTCGTCGACGAAGCAGCTCAGGTGTCACTTGCGACGGTTCTAGCGGCCAGTCAGGCCGCTCCAGCCATGGTGTTGCTTGGTGATCCGCAACAACTCGATCAGCCCATGCAAGGCAGCCATCCGGACGGGACTGCTTGCTCGGCGCTCCATCACCTCCTCGATGGTGAGAAGACCATCACCGAGGAGCAGGGACTCTTCCTCGAGACCACGTGGCGGCTTCATCCGGATATCTGCAGCTTCACGTCGGAGCTCTTCTACGAGAGCAAGTTAGAGCCATTGCCCGGACTTGAGACTCAATCGCTAGGTGCACAAGCGCCACTTGGCGGTGCGGGCCTTAGGTTCGTGCCGGTCGAACATCACGGCAACACGAACTGCTCGCCCGAGGAAGCCATTGCGGTCGCTCAGCTCGTTAATGAGCTACTGAACTCAGGTGCGACGTGGACTGACCGGCACGGCGAGGTCCGACCGCTAGCGCTCAAGGACGTGCTGATCATCACGCCGTACAACGCCCAGGTCATCGAAATTCAGAAGCACCTGCCTGGCGCGGACGTCGGCACGGTCGACAAGTTTCAAGGGCGCCAGAATCGGGTCGCGATCTATTCGCTCACGACCTCGAGCCACGCCGACGCGCCACGCGGAATGGAATTCCTTTACAGTTCCAATCGCCTGAACGTCGCGACTTCCAGAGCGCGGTGCGTCTCGATCATCGTCGCTAATCCGGATGTGTTCGCTGCGGATGCGAAGGCGCCTCGCCAGATGAAACTGGCGAATGCCTTTTGTCGCTTTTCCGAGTTGGCCGCGAACTGACAGTCTAGATGCAGGTCAGCGGCCCAAGAGCCATGACCAGAAGCTGCGCCGCTCCGGTCTGATCTCCTCGCGAGAGATCTGCGGCGAGGGGAGGGCGTCCACTCGCGCTAGCACGTCCTGAAGCATTACATCATTATGTCTCTGAGCAGCCGCCCTGCCGGCCATGTGGATGTCCGGATAAACGCTTTCACCGGTCACGTGTCGCTTGGGCGAAGGCCATGCCTCGGCCATCCACTTTTGATCGGTCTTGTTGAGCAACGGCAGTTCGTCCCAACCGATGTTCGAAGGTGCGAGGTCTAGTTTCTCAATCTCCGCGAACGGGGTGATATCGAGTGGGTCGTATGGCGCCAGGCTCGCAATGGCAGCGAGCCTATGAAGCTCGCTCAGCTCTGCCTCGAACGGCGTGCCGGTTTTGCGCTTGGTTCGAATGATCGCGCGCAGGGCGATCGAGGCTTCCCGAAAGGCAGCGGGCAATGGGAGATTACGCTTTGCCATTGCCAAGCGCCGAGTTGGATCGTCGTAAGTGTCCTTGATCGCGTCGGCCCAAAACTGATCGCCTTCGTACAGGCCTTCGCCATTCACCCGGCCGACGAGTCCACCCTCTGGCGTTTCACTCAGGGCCGTGCCCCACATTGCGCTCCGGCGCCGCTCGGCGTCGGAACGGGTGCACGTTTCCAGCCAAATCATGCGACCGCTGCGCCTTTGGACTCGTTTGTCAGATCCGAACGAAATCGCCGGGGCGATTTCCTTTCATCCTGCACGACCAAGCACGCCCTGAGGTCGAGAAGAGGACCAGAGAGCCGCGTTGCGGCTGTAGCAAAGTTCGCAGGTCTGCACGGAACTGGCTCATCGTCACCCCAATTGGTCGCCGAATGAGTAGTGTCGTAAGTTGAGGCACCAAATCGACCTCATATCCTCGGTGCTCGAGCCTGCGCTTGGCTCGCCAGATGCTGTCGCCGACGCAGCGGTTGAACTCGGCGAAGTACCGCCAACGCACGAGCAGCTTTCTTTTCATCATTCGAACTCCCGCTCACCAATCGGCAACGGTCTAGCCCTACCACTCGACCGCAGTCCTTGAGCTCTATTTACCGCAAGGGCGGTGCTGCCGGAAGGCAAACGCAAGGTCTCATTGATAACGGGGGCCACCGCGCTCGGCGCGGTGAAGTCATTGATCGCCTGCGGCCGAGCGGGGTGGGCGTCGCTACCCTCTAGGCTCGCCGCGGCGGCCCGCAACCTTCCGCTTCGCTCCAGGTCCTCCACTTCGTTCCGGCCCTTCGGGTGCAGGCCGCCTCATCCGGCGGGCCTGCCAGTCCGCTCCTGCCGCCCACCCCGCATTCCGCGGCCGGTGCGGTGTTTTGAAGGAGAAAGGACATGCAGCTTCGTCATATCGATATTGCAAACCTCACCGTCTCGACTGCCAACATGCGCGGGAAGGGTAAGGTCGACATCGCCAACATCCTGCCGTCCGTCAGGGCGCGGGGCATCTTAGTTCCGTTGATGGTGCGGCCGGACGGCTCTCCTGACACGTTCGAAATCGTCGCGGGCAAGCGGCGCTACCACGCGGCATTGGCTATGGCCGAGGAGAACGGCGGTGAGTGCGAACCGCTGCCTTGTGCGGTGCTCGAAGATGCGGACGACGCGGCTGCGCTCGAAGCCTCGCTGATCGAGAATGTCGCTAGGCTGGACCCCGACGAGGTCACCCGTTGGGAAACCTTCACTCGGCTGGTGAAAGAGGGTCGCTCACCGGAAGATATTGGCCTCACTTTCGGCCTCACCGACCTTCAGGTGAAACGGACGCTTGCCCTCGGCAACCTGCTGCCGCGGATTCGCAACCTCTATCGCGATGAGAAGATCGACGCAGTGACCGTTCGGCACCAGACGCTCGCGAGCAAGGCGCAGCAGCGCGAGTGGCTGAAAATGCTCGACGATCCCAATGCGTATTGCCCGACCGGCTCGCAGCTGAAGGCTTGGCTGTTCGGCGGGACGTCCATTCCAGCAAGCGCGGCGCTCTTCGACCTCGCGTCATATGAGGGCGAGATGGTCAGCGATCTGTTCGGCGAAGACAGCTATTTCGCGAGCGGTGACGCCTTCTGGGCTGCGCAGAACGCCGCCATTGAAGCCAAGGCCGAGAGCTATCGCGACGCCGGTTGGACGGACGTGATCGTTCTCGAACCCGGCTCCTACTTCCATATCTGGGAGCACGAGCGTCGGCCCAAGAAGAAGGGCGGCAAGGTCTTCATCGCAGTCGGTTATCGCGGCGACGTTACCGTGCACGAGGGCTATGTCTCACGCCGTGAGGCTCGGCGGCAGGAGCAGGCGCAGGGCGCGGGTGAGAAGCCCAAGCGACCCGAAATCACTGCCCCGATCCAGAACTATATCGACCTTCACCGCCACGCGGTTGTGCGCTCGAAAGTAGCGGGCAAGCCGATGCTGGCGCTGCGTTTGGCGCTGGCGCATGCGATCGTCGGGTCGGCTCTCTGGAATGTGCGCGTCGAACCGCAGCGGGCGCTGACCGATGCGATTGCCGAGAGCGTCGAGACATGTCCGTCCGAGGCCGTTTTCGACGTTCAGCGGCGCGCGGTTCTTGCCTCGCTCGGCTTCGACGCCGAGGCTCCGACCGTCACCAAGGGCTATGACGGCGACTGCGGCATATCCGGGCTGTTCGTGCGGCTGCTCGCCTTGCCTGACGAGGCGGTGATCGACGCGCTGGCTGTTGTCATGGCGGAAACGCTTGAGTCCGGAACCGCGCTCATCGAAACGCTCGGCCAGCAGCTGCAGGTCGACGTGGCCGAGGCGTACGGGGTCGACGGAGCACTGCTCGACTTGATCAAGGACCGCGAGGTTCTCGACGCCATGGTGGCCGAGGTAGCGGGCGAGCAAGCAGCCGACGCCAACGCCAAAGCGACCGGCAAGGTGAAGCGGCAGATTATCGCCGACTGCCTTGCGGGCGCCAACGGTCGAGCGAAGTTGGAGCGGTTTGTTCCTCTGTGGATGACGTTCCCGCCGAGCGCTTACACCGGGCGTGGTGGTGTCGCGACGGTCACCCGCGCGGCTGTCGTGGACGGGTTGTTCGCGCCTGCGGCTGCCCCTGAAACACAGCCCGACGCCGAAACTGGCGCGTCAATCGAGCCGGTCGCGGAAGCGGCCTGACCTGTGGCGGGCGGCACTACGC
>DATFUB010000066.1:0-5248 GCA_035261225.1 Sphingomicrobium sp. | reverse complement strand
GAGTGACGTTTCCAATTGGTGAGTATGCGGTCGCATACCTTCGCTACGAGCGGGCCCATCGCGCCGGCGGGCTCGCTGTTTCGGGAAGCGATCCCAGCCAGCCCGTCCACCGGTTCAAAACGGACTCGCTCGCTTCGTTCGAAGCAGGGATTCGCGTGGGCCAGTTAGCCAGAGATCGGTTCGAGTTCGCGGCCTCGGCATCGCGCGCGCGGTGGGACGACGTTCAGGCCGACTTGATCGATGCGAATGGTCTGCCGTTTACGACTAACCTCGGTGATGGCCGGATCACCGGCCTCGAGATTGAGGGACGTTGGCGACCCATACGCGAACTGACACTCGAAGCTGCGGCTTTCTTCAATGATTCAGACCTGAATCAATTCGATTCTGCGGCGCCGGCGGGGGCCCGGGGAGATTTCCCGAATGTCGCGGACACCGGAGCTCGAGGGGCGATCCGGTTTGAGAAGCGATTGGGCCCGAGCCTAACGCTCGGCCTCTCTTCCTCGCTCCGCTATGTCGGCAAGTCCCGGCTCGGCCTGGGGCCTCCGCTCAACCTCCACCAAGGCGGCTATTCGGTCGGCGATGCCGGGCTGCGCCTCGCCTTCGGCCGCACCGGCATCTCGCTCGATGTCAGGAATATCGGGAACGTCCGTGGCAACCAATTCTCACTCGGCAACCCGTTCTCGGTCACCCAGGGCAATCAGATCACGCCGTTGCGGCCGCGAACCGTCCGGGTGGGGATCGACAGGGCCTTTTGAAGATGATGCCTGATCGCGCGCTCGATCCGGAAACCGGAGCCAACGTCAGGATCGCGCTTTGGAAATGGGCACATCGCTGACACTTGAAGCCTTGGCGCGGCTCGCCATTTCAGCGGCATGATCGACATCCGCAAATTCGACAGTCTCGGCCACGCCGACCACGGCTGGCTCGACGCCCGCCACCATTTCTCCTTCGCCGATTATTACGACCCCGCTCGGATGGGCTGGGGCTCCATCCGCGTGTGGAACGACGACAAGATCGCCGCCAAGACCGGCTTTCCGCCACATCCGCACCGCGACATGGAAATCGTGACATACGTTCGCACCGGCGCGATCACCCACCAGGATTCGCTCGGCAACAAGGGCCGGACCGGCGCCGGCGATGTCCAGGTGATGAGCGCCGGGCGCGGCGTCACTCACGCCGAATATAATCTCGAGGACGAAGCGACGACTTTGTTCCAGATCTGGATCGAGACTAACAAGCTGGCGGCCGAGCCGTCGTGGGGCGCGATGCCGTTTCCCAAGGACAGCCGCGAGGGCGCGTTTCAACTGCTCGCCAGCGGTGACGCCGGTGACGGCGTGCTGACCGTCAACGCCGATGCCAAAGTGCTCGGCGCGACAATCAAGGCGGGTGAGCGCATCGCCATCGACGCCGATCCGGCGCGCCACCTTTATCTCGTTCCGAGCGGACGGGTGACAGTCAACGGCGTCGAAGCCGGTCCGCGCGACGGCATCGCGATCACCGGCGAGGAGCGTGTCGAAATCCGCGCCGAGGACGATAGCGAGCTGGTGCTGGTCGACGCTCGCTAGGGCAGGGGCGGCCCTGAGTCCGACCTCGTTCATCGAGCCTGTGCTTGAAGTGCGACGGATTGCTGGGCATGGACCGGCAGCGCGCCGCGGGACGGCGCGATCCACGGCATGCGGGAGACGATGAGGGCGGTCCTACGCTTGACTATTGCACTATTCGCGGGCGGGCTCTTGCTCGGGCCGTCGATGGTGCTTGCGCAAAGCACGGCCCAGCCTCCTAACACGCCTACGACCAACGCGCCCGCGACCAACACGCCAGCGCCCGACACGGTCGGACCGCGCGAGTTGCAGAATTTCAACCTCAGCGGCACGGTGACCCGCCCGGCCGAAACGCCGCCAGCGGCGACCACGCGGGCACCGGCTCGTCACCCTGCGACCGCGACTGAGACCAGCACGGTCGCGGGCAACGCCGAAGCCGCTCCGCCGCGGCGGCCGACGGTTCAGCAGCCTGCGCCCGCAGGAAATAATCGGCGAGCAGCGAGCGCCGGGCAATCGCTGGCGCCCGACCTCCCAGCCACCGGCACGACGGCGGCCGCGCTGCCGAGTGTGCCGCAGCCTGACCCTCTGTCCGCCGCAGCGGCTCCGCCGCCGCCCGCGACCGATCAACTCTTGCTATGGCCTTGGTTGCTGCTCGCTGGCTTTGTCGTGGCCGCCGCGGCGGTCTTTCTGTGGCGCCGCAATTCACGCGAAGCGCTGGCGAGTGGACCGCTAGTCGATAATTATGTTGCGCCCGAACCGGCACCGGTCCCGCGACCAGCTTCCGCCCCTGCTCCGGCACCGGCTCCCGCCCCTGCTCCGAAGCCGGCCGCGCCGGCGGGAATCGTTTCGACGCGGCTTCGTCCGTGGGTCGAAATCGCCTTCGCTCCGCTCGGCTGCATCGTCGAAGACGAGCGGGTGACGATCGAGTTCGAAATCCAGCTGCGAAACAGCGGCAGCGCGCTCGCCCGCGACATCCTGGTCGAAGCGAGCCTGTTCAACGCCGGGCCGACGCAGGAGCAGGACATTGGCCGCTTCTTTGCCGAACCGGTCGGGCAGGGCGATCGAATCGAAGCATTGCCGCCGCTGCAGACCATGACCATCCGGACGACGCTGGTCGCGCCGCGGGCCAATATTCAGCTGTTCGAGCTCGGCGGGCGGCAGGTCTTCGTCCCGCTGGTCGCGTTCAACGCGCTCTATCGGTGGAGTGGCGGACACGGCCAGACCTCGCTTGGCTATCTGCTCGGGCGCGAGACTAAAAGCGAGAAACTGGGTCCGCTCCGCCTCGACCTTGGGCCGCGCGCGTTCACCAAGCTTGGCATTAGGGCGTTGCCGACCGGCGTCCGCAAATAAGGTCCGGCTAGAGGACCGCCGAATTATAGCTGTGCCAGGCGAGCACGGCGGCAGCGCCGCGATAGGGCCGCCACGGCTCGGCAAGTTCGCGCAACGCTTTTTCGCTCGGCTTGTCGGGAAGGCCCAGTAGGCGCCCGAGCTCGATCATGACGGCGAGATCCCCGGCCGGAAAAACGTCGGGCCGGCCTTCCGCGAACAGCAAATAAATCTCCGCCGACCAGCGTCCGATGCCCTTGATTTTCGTGAGCAAGGCGATGGCTTCCTCGTCATCTTCTGGCAGGCATCCCAGATCGAGTTCGCCGGAAATCACCAGGTCGGCAAGGCTCCGGATATAGCCCGACTTTTGCCGCGACATGCCGGCCGCGCGCAATTCCTCGTCGCTCGCAGCCAACAGGCGGTGGAGGTCGGGCGGCGAGCCGAACGCCGCCTCAAGTTTGGCCCACATCGAGCGCGCGGCGGCGACGCTGACCTGCTGTCCGACGATGGTCCGCAACAAGGTGGTCGCGCCCGGTTCGCTACTGCGCGGCTCGGGGACTCCGGATCTATCGATGACGCGCGCGAAGGCCGGTTCACGTGTCGCGAGCGCCTCGACGGCCGTTTTGATACTCTTCTTGCTCCGGACCATCAGCGGGTGCTCGCGGCGTAGAGCGCGACGGCGGCGGCGTTCGAAACGTTGAGGCTTTCGACCGCCTCGCCGATCGGCAGCCGTGCCAGCGCATCGCAATGCTCGCGCGTGTTGTGGCGCAGTCCCGGACCTTCCGCACCGAGCACCAGAGCGACGCGCGCCGGTCCGAGCGCGTCCTTCAAATCGGTGTCGGCGTCGCCGGTCAGCCCGATCCGCCAGAAGCCCGCGCTCGCAATATCTTCGAGTGCGCGGGCAAGATTGACCACCCTGGCCCAAGCCACGCGTTCGAGCGCGCCCGACGCGGCCTTGGCGACAACCCCGCTTTCGGGTGGCGAATGGCGATCCTGGGTGACCAGCCCGATCGCCCCGAAAGCCGCCGCCGAGCGGAGGATCGCCCCGACGTTGTGCGGGTCGGTGACCTGATCGAGGACGAGGAGAATCGCGCGGTCGGGAGCCGCGACCAAAAGGTCGTCGAGCCACACGTCATCGAGCGGCTCGACCTCGATCACCAAACCCTGGTGCGGCGCGTCGCTCGGAACCAGCCTGCCCAGGTCCGGCGCTTCGGCAAGCGTCACCGGGACATCCTTGGGAAACTGCATCGCGTCCGCGCCTTCGCGCGTCGCCCATGCGCGAAGCACCTTGCGCGCGGGATTGTCGAGCGCGGCCGCGACGGCGTGCTTGCCCCACAGGCGCGGGCGGTTCGAAGTCCCATGGCTCTGATGCGATTTCTTGCGTCGCGACATGGCAGTTCCATGGCGGCGACGCTGTGCCGGCGCAACCGTTGCGTGGCAGCCCTCGATTTGCGGGTCTAGGCCCGGAGCGGCCCCTCGAGGTCGGTTGGTGGGCGACGATGAGCGCGCCATGCGCCGACGAACAGGATGACCAGGATCGGATAGCTCCAGAACCGTGCCGCCGCGCCATAAGCATAGGGCAGCAGATCGAGGTCCAGGGCCTTGAGGATATGGGCCATGCTGGTGGTCAGCTGCAGGCCCGCAATCCACAGGGGCCAGAAGCGATGCGAGCGCAATGCGACCGCTACGAAGACCGCGAGCGTCGTGAGGTCGACGAACAGCAGGCCGAACTCGACCCGCGAATAGCGGGCGGTCTGGGTGGACAGGACGAGCAGCGAAGCCACGCTTGCGCAAATGCAGGCAAGGGCGACGATCCGCTCATCCCTTCGACCGCGCCACAGTGCAAAGACGCAGATCAGGACCAGCAACGACCAATAGAAGTAGCGGGGCAGCATGGTGTGGGACCGGACCACATTGCTGCGGTCCGGTCAAAACCCTTACGCGACGACGCGAAGTTCGTTGACGGCTGACGGTGGCGGGCAATCCCCGACGTCGCCGAAGCCGACGGTGCGCAGGCCTGGAATGGTCTTGCGAGTCTCGGCGAGCGCCGCGTGGCAATTGGCAATTCCGCCGCGCGCTGCGATCAATCCGCTGGTCGTCGTCCCAAGCTGCTCGAAGGCAGCGTGACTGGCGACGAATCCGGCATTCGTGGCCGATCTGGCGTGAATCATCCGGGTTTGGAGTTCGGCGAGTTCGATCATTGCGGACTCGATGCTTTCCTCGACCGCGCGGACCTGGGTGGCGACTTCGTAGGCGGCATTCTCGATCATTTGTTTGCGCATGACTGCTCCTTCCCCGGTGCGTCGCGCGCACCCGGAGTGGCTGATCGGAATGACGTGATCGGCGGTGTTAAGGCGGGTAGTCTAGCTCTTCAACAACCT
>DATFUB010000065.1:0-15858 GCA_035261225.1 Sphingomicrobium sp. | reverse complement strand
ACCCGCATCACCTGCCGTTGCCGCACGTCCAACCGGATATTCGATCCGACCGCGTCCATCACATCGATGCCCGGTACCCGCCGCAATTCCCACGACCGGCTCTCGAAGATCTGCGGCTTCTGCAGCAGCGCGCCGACCGGGCACACGTCGGCGAGATTGCCCGACAACTCGCCGGTCACCGCATGTTCGAGGTAGGAAGTGATCTGCGCGTCCTCGCCGCGGTAGAGCATGCCGATCTCGTCGACCCCCGCGACCTCCGACGAGAAACGGATGCAGCGCGTGCACTGGATGCAGCGGTTCATCGAGGTCTTGATGATCGGCCCGAAATATTTGTCGTCGACCGCGCGCTTGTTCTCTTCGTAGCGCGTGCCGCTGCGGCCATAGGCCATCGCCTGGTCCTGAAGGTCGCATTCGCCGCCCTGGTCGCAGATCGGGCAATCGAGCGGGTGGTTGATGAGCAGGAACTCCATCACCCCTTCGCGCGCCTTCTTGACCATCGGCGTGTCGGTGCGGATCGACTGGCCGTCGGCGGCGGGCAGCGCGCAGCTCGCCTGCGGCTTGGGCGGCCCCGGCGCGACCTCGACCAGGCACATCCGGCAATTGCCGGCGATCGATAAGCGCTCGTGATAACAGAAGCGCGGGATCTCCTTGCCGGCAAACTCGCACGCCTGCAGCACAGTCGCGCCCTGCGGGACCTCGAGTTCAACGCCGTCGACGGTGACTTTCGGCATCAGCCCCCCGCAGCCCGGAAGTTACGAAACGCCGCGAGCGCGATGATCGCGCGGAGGTCGGATCCGCCGGCGCCGAGCTTCTTGCCCTTGAGGCAGCCGTTGAGCGCCGGGGTCAGCCCCTTGAGCGCGGCGGTTTCCTCCCTGGAGCCGTAACCCGAAGCGAGCAGCTGCGCCGCGCCGCCGGCATTGGCCCGGACCGCGCACAGGGCCGCATTCTCGGTATCGTCCTTGCCGCTCACCGGCTTCTTCGGCGCCTTGCCGATCATCGTCGCCACCTGTCTCGGCGTGTGGCCATATTCGAGCAGCTCTTCGGCCAGCGCTCCGGCGAACAGGCCGCCGCCCGCGACCGCACCGCTGCCCGGGCAGGTCGCCTGCTTCTTGGCCAGCGCCTTCAACGCCGAATTGTAACCGCCCGAGCGGAAATCCTGGTCGAGCAGGTAAGTCACGTCCTTGGGCCCGCGCTGCGCGGCGCAATGGCCGAAGGCATGCATGGCGGGAACGTTGGGAGCGGCAGCCCAGGCCACCGCCGAAACCGTCAAAGCTGCGCCAGCGGTCGCGATTGCAAGAATCTTCATGACTGCTCCTCCTCTTTGTCCGTTTCGCGGCGGGTTTCGATCGTCGTCACCCGCGGGCCGCTGCGTTGGACGGCGAGAAGCGCGACGGCGATCGCGGTGACCACGGCGAGTATCACGATGATCTGCGTCGTCGTCATGGACGGACCACCCCGAGCCGCCACAGCGCCTCGGCGATCCGATACCGCAGCACCACGTTCTCGATCTTGAATCCCGACGGCATGTTCGGCGGCAGGCACGCGGTAAAGTTGGACCACAACGCGTCGATCGCGACAGCTTCTTCCTTGGTTCCCGGCTTGGTCTGGTCGATCAACTGCTGCGCGTCGGCCGAGTGCCGGGCGGCATAGCAGACCGCCGCATCCATGAAGGATTGCACCTTCTCGGGCGCGAGATCGTGCGAGGCGGCAAATCCCGCCGGCACCGGCACGCGCTCGTGATAGAATTCTTCGCCGACCGCGCCGCGGACATATTTCCACGGCGCCGACAGCCCGCTGAGGTTGCCGAGGCAGAATTGTTCCTTGCTGAACAGTGCCTTGTAGACTCGCGCTTCGTCAGCCGAGCCGGCTTCCGTGCCGACCAGCCGCAGCGCATCCTTGGTCTGTTTGGTCGCAAAGCACGCACCGAACGTGTTGAGATCGTCCAGCGCGCCGCGCCCGCTAATCGTCCACTCGGTTGAGGTGCCCGAATGCGAACCGGGCCCATATTGCGCCTGCGCGGCCGATGGCATCGCCAGCACCGCAGCGAATACCAAACACGAAATTCCCCTCATTCCGCCGCCTCCAGCATGCGCTTGCCCGCGCGCTCGGCGATGCGCCGTTCGAGTTCGGGACGGAAATGCCTGACCAGGCCCTGGATCGGCCACGCCGCGGCGTCGCCCAGCGCGCAGATGGTATGGCCCTCGACCTGTTTGGTGACGTCGAGCAGTTTGTCGATGTCTTGGACCTCGGCGTCGCCGTCGCGCAACTTCTCCATCATCCGCCACATCCAGCCGGTGCCCTCGCGGCAGGGGGTGCACTGGCCGCAGCTCTCGTGCTTGTAGAAGTAAGAAATGCGGCTGATCGCGCGGACGATATCGGTCGATTTGTCCATGACGATCACCGCCGCGGTGCCGAGGCCGCTGCCAAGCGCCTTCAACCCATCGAAGTCCATCGGGCAGTCCATGATCTCGGCCGCCGGCACCAGCGGCACCGACGACCCACCGGGGATCACCGCCAGCAGATTGTCCCATCCGCCGCGCATGCCGCCGGCATGGCGGTCGATCAGTTCGCGGAAGCTGATCCCCATCGCTTCCTCGACCGTGCACGGGCAATTCACGTGGCCCGAGATCTGGAACAGCTTGGTGCCTTCGTTCTTGGGATTGCCGATGCCGGCGAACCATTCGGCGCCGCGCCGCAATATGGTCGGCACCACCGCGATCGATTCGACATTGTTGACCGTGGTCGGGCAGCCGTAGAGCCCAGCGCCGGCCGGGAACGGCGGTTTCAGCCGCGGCAGGCCCTTCTTGCCCTCGAGGCTTTCGAGCATCGCGGTTTCTTCGCCGCAGATGTAGGCGCCGGCGCCGCGGTGGACGAACAGGTCGAAGTCATAGCCCGATCCGCACGCGTTCTTGCCCAGCAGCCCGGCTTCATATGCCTCGGCAACCGCGCGCTCCAACACCCGGGTTTCCTGGATGAATTCGCCGCGGATGTAGATGTAGCCGGCGCGCGCTCGCATGGCGAAACCGGCGATCAGCGAGCCTTCGATCAATTTGTGCGGATCGTGGCGGATAATCTCGCGGTCCTTGCAGCTGCCAGGCTCGGATTCATCGGCATTGATCACCAGGAAATTGGGTTTGCCGGGCTTGGGCTCCTTGGGCATGAAGCTCCACTTCATCCCGGTCGGGAAGCCGGCGCCGCCGCGTCCGCGCAGGCCCGACGCCTTGACCACATCGATGATCGCGTCCTGGCCCTTGGCCATCAGCGCCTTGGTATTGTCCCAGTCACCACGCGCCTCGGCCGCCTTCAACCACGGCTCCTGGAAGCCATAGAGGTTGGTGAAAATGCGGTCCTTGTCCGCGAGGGGGCCGGTATAGCCCATCAGTTCAGGGCCCCGCTAAGCAGGAACCAGGCGACCGCGACGACGATCAGCGCCAGCAGCCCGAATTTGATCAGGCCCTTGACGAACTTGAACGCCAGGAAGGCGAGCACGACCGCGATAAGGATGGCGCCAATGGTCATTTGAGGCGCTTGGTCCCGCTGTCGACCAGCTTCACGATGCCGTAGACGACTAGCCCCGCAACCGCGACGCCGACCAGCAAACCGATCAGCCCTTTGAAAATCTTCCACGCGATCACGACGATGACGATCGCGAGAACGATCTTGAGCACGTCTTTCATTGCGCCCCCTCCCCGGCCGAAGCCGTCCATTGCGGCCGATAGTCGTAATTGCGCTCGGCCATTTTCTTGAGCGTGGTCGGGCCGCCCTCGGGGCAGCTGGTCTGGCGATCGACCTGCGGGCCGGCCTTGGGCGACTTGCCCGCCACCAGCGCATCGAGGATCGCGCCCATGCTTGCCTCGCTCAAATCCTCATAATTGTCGTCGTTGATCTGGACCATCGGCGCATTGGCGCAGGCGCCGAGGCACTCGACCTCGATCAGAGTGAACAGCCCGTCCTCGGTCGTATGGCCTTTCTTGAGCCCGCGCGCCTTGCACGCCGCGAATACATCGTCCGAGCCCCTGAGCATGCACGGCGTCGTCCCGCACACCTGGACGTGGAACCGGCCGACCGGCGCCAGGTTGAACATGGTGTAAAAGCTCGCGACCTCCAGCACGCGGATCGCGGCCATATCGAGCTCACGCGCGACATATTCCTGGACCGGGATCGGCAGCCAGCCCTGAGTATTGGTCTCGGCGCCGACCTGCCGCTGCGCGAGGTCGAGCAGCGGGATCACCGCCGAAGCCTGCCGCCCCTCGGGATAGCGCGCGACAATCTCCTTCGCGGCCTTTGCGTTGGCGTCGGTCCACGCAAAGCCCGACCACCGCGCGCGCTGCTCGGCGTCGTCGATAAAGGAGCCCTGCCCGGCCATTATTGAGCACCGCCCAGCTGAAACATGAAAACACGATCATTTTTCAGTATCACGGAGACGCGACGAGTGCTGCTCGATCCATCGGGTAGAACACAGTCATATTCACCCTCGAAGAGCGACATCTCGCTACCCTTCATCCAAGGAGGGCTGTCCTTCAAATCTGCCGATACCGGGCTTGGCCTCGCCTCAAGATGGCCGACACGACAGCTGCTAAAAGGATTTGAATGTCGCCGGATTACACCGAGGTAATCGTTGAATGTGCCGCCAATATCACCAACAACCATCCGCGCATCGCTCGTAACGAACTTCTTTGCTTCGGGCGGATTCTTGGCAAATATCTCCAAGAAATACCGTGCCCTAGCCAGGGCGCTTGGGGGCTCGGCTGCGGCTACCGCTGAAGTCCATGCAACCAACGCAAGTGCAATCACCGGTCGACCTCCCCGAACACGATGTCGAGCGCGCTCAGGATCGCGGTCGTGTCCGCGAGCATGTGGCCGCGCATCATGAAGTCCATCGCCTGCAGGTGGCTGAAACCGGTCGGGCGGATCTTGCAACGGTACGGCTTGTTCGTCCCGTCCGAGACCAGATAGACGCCGAACTCGCCCTTGGGGCTCTCGGTCGCGACGTACACCTCGCCCGCGGGCACGTGATAGCCTTCGGTGTAAAGCTTGAAGTGATGGATCATGGCTTCCATCGACTGCTTCATCTCCATGCGGCTCGGCGGGAACACCTTGCGGTCATCGGTCGCGACCGGCCCTGACGGCATCTGCTGCAGGCACTGGCGCATAATTTTGGCCGATTGCCGCACCTCCTCGACCCGGACCATGAAGCGGTCGTAGCAATCGTTATTGGTGCCGACGGGGATGTCGAATTCCATCCGGTCGTAGACTTCGTAGGGCTGCGACCGACGGATGTCCCACGGGATGCCCGCGGCGCGGATCATCGGCCCGGAGAAGCCCCAGGCGATCGAATCCTCGCGGCTCATCTTGGCGATGTCGACGTTGCGCTGCTTGAAGATGCGATTGTCGGCGACGAGGCTGATCGCGTCTTCGAACAAGTGCAGGCGATTATCGAGCCAGTCGCCCATGTCCGCGAGCAGCTTGGGCGGCAGGTCGTAGCGCACTCCGCCGGCGCGGAAATAATTGGCGTGCATCCGCGCGCCCGACGCCCGTTCGTAAAATTGCATCGTGTCTTCGCGCACTTCGAACAGCCACAGATTTGGCGTCATGGCGCCAACGTCCATGATGTGGCTGCCGAGCTGGAGCATGTGGTTGGAGATGCGCGTCAGCTCCGCAAACAGCACGCGGATGTATTGCGCCCGCAGCGGCACCTCGAGCCCCATCAATTTCTCGATGGCGAGCACGAAGCTGTGCTCCTGGCACATCGGCGAGACGTAATCGAGCCGGTCGAAATAGGGCAAAGCCTGGGCGTAGGTCTTGTATTCGATCAACTTCTCGGTGCCGCGGTGGAGCAGCCCGATATGCGGGTCGACCCGCTCGACGATCTCGCCGTCCAATTCCATGATCAGCCGCAGGACGCCGTGCGCGGCCGGGTGCTGCGGCCCGAAATTGATCGTGTAGTTCGAAATCTTGTCGTCGCCGGGGTCGCGCGGATGCCCGACCGGCTCGCCGACATTGACCTCGACCTTGCGCTTACGGGCGCGCTCCTCGGTGCGGGTATCGGTCATGCGCGCGCGCTCATTCCCTCTCCCCGGCGGGGAGAGGGCAGGGTGAGGGGGTTCAACGCCATCGAACAAGCGAGAAGGCCGAGCCCCCTCACCTCAATCCTCTCCCCGACGGGGAGAGGAAGCTGCGCTGTGCCGTTCCAGCCCATTACGACTTCTTCCTCGGCGACGGCTTGATCACCTCGCGCTTTGCCTTGGCGGCGCGCGGCTTGCGCGCTTCCCTGGTCGCTTCCTTGTCGGCGGGCGCCTCACCTCCGGTCTGCGCCGGACGATCGGTCGTCTTGGGCGTGGGCGCAGGCGGAGCCGCGGCCTTCTCATCGCCCGGAAGCTTATATTCCTCGGGCCCTTCCCATGGCATCAGGAAGTCGAAGGTGCGAAAGTCCTGGGGCAGCGACACCGGCTCATAGACGACGCGCTTCTCGGCTTCCGAGTAGCGCAGCTCGATATGACCGGTCAGGGGGAAATCCTTGCGCTGCGGATAGCCCTCGAAGCCGTAATCGGTGAGGATCCGCCTGAGATCGGGGTTCCCGGCGAAGGTCACGCCGTACATGTCGTAGACCTCGCGCTCGAGCCAGCCGGCGACCGGCCACAACGACGTCACGCTCGGCACCGGCGTCGCCTCGTCGGTCGAAAGCTTGACCCGAAGCCGCCGGTTCTTCGTCAGCGACAGTAGCTGATAGACCACCTCGAACCGTTCCAGGCGGTCGGGGTAATCGACCCCGGCGATTTCCATCAATTGCTGATATTCAAGCCCAGCGGTGTCACGTAGCTTCTTGAGAACGCTGACGATCTCATCGCGTTTCACCGTCAGAGTGATCTCGCCGACATGCTCCTTCACTGCGAGGATAGCGCCGCCGAGTGCCGTCGTCGCGGCGTCGATCACCCCCTCGTCGGAGGCGGTCCGGGGAACGTGCAGCGCGACGGTCATGGTTTCACAACGTGAAAGGTGTTGAAGAAACAGGACGTCATCTTCGAAAAGTCGGCGTCATTCGGGATCTTTGAGGATGAGTACATTAGGACCGAGCGGCTTGGATCAACTTCGATGAGCTGCTGTCCATGCGCCTCGCCGCGCTCAACCGAAGCCGCCCGGAAAACCCGATGGCCAGCGACCTGGAAATTCTGGACCGGAGACGACTTCCATCCAGAAATGAAGTTGTCAAAGAAGCCGCCCGGCGTGTTGACCCAGTACAACACGAGGAAGGTTCGCCCAGCTCGCTCGCAGCCCGCAATCCCTTCGGTTCGCTTATGCGTTTCGTTCGCATTTTTATAAGCGCTCAGCTCTTCGTCATTGCATGGAACCGCCGCATCAACTCCGGCCTCAGGCAATCTTACCGGCGCCCACACTTTGGCAGCCGCGTCACACTTGACCCGCATGGACTCCGAATCCGGCTGAGCAGGAGCAGCCGCGGAAGCGGAGCTCATCATCGCTAGAACTAATGCCAAACACCTCACCGCTCGATCGTCCCTTCGCGGCGGATTTTCCGCTGCAGCTGGAGAATGCCGTAAAGCAATGCCTCGGCCGTCGGCGGGCAACCCGGCACGTAAATGTCGACCGGCACAATGCGGTCGCAGCCGCGAACCACCGAATAGCTATAATGGTAATAGCCGCCGCCGTTGGCGCAGCTGCCCATCGAGATGACGTAGCGCGGCTCGCTCATCTGGTCGTAGACCCGGCGGAGCGGCGCGGCCATCTTGTTGCACAACGTCCCGGCGACGATCATCACGTCCGACTGGCGCGGGCTCGCGCGCGGCGCCGCGCCAAATCTTTCAAGGTCATAGCGCGGCATGTTCACATGGATCATCTCGACCGCGCAGCAGGCTAGGCCGAACGTCATCCACCACAAGGAGCCGGTCCGCGCCCAAGTGAACAGATCCTCGGTCGTGGTGACCATGAACCCCTTCTCGTTGAGCGACTGACGCAGTTCCTCGAGCTTCTTCTGGTCGACTTCGCCGGGAACAAGGCCGGCGATCCGCGCCAACTCGTCTTCGGTCGGCATCGGGTCATGCCTGGGGTCGAGCATCACTCCCATTCGAGCGCCCCCTTCTTCCACGCATACGCAAGCCCGAGGCCGAGCTCGATCAGGAAGACGATCATCGCCGTCCAGCCGGTCCATTTGGTGAAATTGAGGCTGACCGCCCACGGAAACAGGAAGGCGGCTTCGAGGTCGAACACGATGAACAGGATCGCGACCAGATAGAAGCGCACGTCGAACTCGGCCCGGGCGTCGTCGAATGCGGGAAAACCGCATTCATACTCGCTGAGCTTGGCCGGATCGGGCTTGTGCGCGCCGGTCAGCCGCGAGACGATCATCGGCAGCACGACAAAGCCCGTCGACAAGCCGAGGGCGATGATCAGGAACAGCAGGATCGGCAGGTAGCCGGCGGCAACGCTTGCCAAGGGGAAACTCCGGGGCTCGAAAACGTGGCGGTTCTCTAGGCCAGCAGGTTGCGAGCCGCAACCATCTCAGAAGCCCCTCTCCCTCCAGCGGCGGGAGAGGGGGCGAAGCGCCGGAGAGTGGCCGTCAACGCGTCTCGTGCGACGCCATCATTTGATCGTGGAACGCCTGGAATTCGCTGAATGTGACTGATCCGTCGGAATTGGCGTCGACCTTTGCGAAATGCACCTCGATCATCGCTTTGGACGGCCTGGCGTGGTCGGCCTCAGCGCCATTCCCATGCATTGCCGCCATCACGTGGTGCATCATGCCGTTATGCGCCTCGTGCATCTTCTGGATCGCGGGATCGGATGTGTGCTGCACGAACTCGTCGCGGGTGATGGCGCCGTCGGAATTGCGGTCGATGATCTGGAAAACGGCCTTGAGATCCGGCTTGGCGTGAAGGGGAGCCGGGGAAATCGCGGCCCACATTGCCAGCGCGGCGGTGCCCAGCGCGGCAGCGGGCTTCCATAAGGTGAGTAACATTGAACGGGCCTCCTTTGGTTGCTCCGCCAGATAGGCATCGATCGACCGGCGAACGACCTCGCTTGCCGAGCGCCCCTGAGCATGCGCCTTGCCCATCAAGGCGCTCTTGACCTCATGGGGCAGGCGAACTTCGAGGGTTTCGCTCTTCTTCGGCTTGCGTGGTCCGGTCATCGTTCCCGTTTGACGGCTGAAAAGAAGGATCAGCCGTTCCGATCGTAACGCCAACCCGATTCGTGTCCCGATGCAAGAAGTTTGCTGTCCGGACAAAAGCCTACAGGGCCGTACACCTTCGTGTCATCGGGATGGCAAGAATCCGCGCACCCGTAGCACGCGTTGTTTCACCCTTGGCGATGCGGTCCCAGCCGGAATCGGAAACCACCAGCAACCTCTTGCCATCGAAGGCAATCTGGGTCGGATCGGCGAGCGTCAGCCCGTCGACCAGCTCGCTCCGGTCGATCCTGCCGGGGCGCAGCCGAAACGCATAGAGCCGGGGCGGAATCGCGCCGCCATTGTAGACGCCGAGATACCCTTCCCCGCAGCGGACGAAGCCGTCGATCCCGCGGCTCGGTTTGCCGTCCGGCTTTGGGAGCCAGGTCGTCGCCTTCGTCTTGAGGTCGATCCTGCCGATTCCGGCCGAATAATCGGCGACGATCAGCTCCGTGCCCGACGGCGCCAGCGCGGTGCCCTGCGCGCTCTTGCCGTCACCGGCCCGGTTGACCACCCGCAGCCCGATCCGGCGCGGCAGCAGCCCCCATACCTGGCCGTTCTGGCTGTCGCTGACAACGATGCCGCTCTGGGTCGCCGAGACGTCGCCCGGGTGGAACTGGGCCGCTGCGGGAGCCCATTTGCCCCGCGGCCTGCCCTGGCGGCTGATCGCGACCAGCGCGCCCCTATCGCACTTCGCGATGCCCGCGACGTCCGGGCAATCGGCTGCGATCCACAGCAGGCTGCGCCCCCAATCGAACGCGATTCCCAACGGATGCACGCCCTCGGGCAGTGTCGCGATCGTCCGGCAGGTCTTGGTGCAAGCGAGGATTTGCCGATCGAGGACGCTCGTCACGAAGATCGTCGTGCCATCGGTTGCCACGCCTTCGACCAGGCGATGCTGCGGTGGAACGGTTACGACGACGGGCGGCTGGGCGACAGCAGCAACCGCTGCGATCGCCAGACCAATCACCTGAGCGCCCCCGCGACAAGCTTTTGCAGCCGCGAGTGGATGGTCGCCGAACCGGCGAGATATTCACGGCGTTCGAACGAGCGGTCGCCGCCGCGATAATCGGTCACGAACCCGCCCGCTTCCTTGATCAGAAGCACGCCAGCCGAGGTGTCCCACAGGTCGAGCTCGTCCTCCCAGAAGCCGTCCATGCGTCCGGCGGCGACCCAGGCGAGGTCGAGCGCGGCCGAGCCAAAGCGGCGGATGCCCGCGACCTCGCTGCCAACCGCATTGTATATTTTCGCCCACTCCACCGGCGCGCCGCGGCCGCAATGCGGGATTCCGGTGCCGATCAGGCAGTCGGCCAGGTCCTTGCGCGCCGACACCCGCAGCCGCCGCTCGTTGAGCCACGCCCCCCGGCCCTTTTCGGCCCAGAAGGTCTCGTCGGTCAGCGGCTGGTAGACCAGCCCCTGGGTGATTTCGGTCCCGCCACCCGGCTTCTTCTCCTCGACCGCGATCGAGATCGAGAAATGCGGCACGCCATGGAGGAAGTTGGTCGTCCCATCGAGCGGGTCGACGATCCATCGCGGCTTGTCGGGATTGCCCTGAATGTCGCCGCCTTCCTCGAGCAGCATGCCCCAGTCGGGTCGCGCGGTGCGCAATTCCTCGACGATGGTCGCTTCGGCGCGCTGGTCGGCCAGCGACACGAAATCGGCCGGGCCCTTGCGGCTGACCTGCAATTGCTCGACCTCGCCGAAGTCGCGCCTGAGGCGCGGCGCCGCCTTTCGCGCGGCACGGGTCATGACGGTGATGAGGCCGGAATGCGAGACCATATTACTCGGCGCGCTTCACATATTCGCGACTGTATACGTCGACCACGATCCGGGTTCCGGCGGCGATATGCGGCGGGACCATCACGCGAACGCCATTGTCGAGCTTGGCCGGCTTGTAGCTCGAGCTCGCGGTCTGGCCCTTCACCACCGCGTCAGCCTCGACGATCGTCGCTTCGATCTGATCGGGCAACTGCACGCTGATCGGCCGCTCGTCATAGAGCTCCATCACTACGTCCATTCCGTCCTGGAGGAAGGCCGCGGGCTCGCCGATCAAATCTTCGGGCAGCGACACCTGCTCGTACGTGTCCTTGTCCATGAACACGAGCATGTCGCCGTCGTGATACAGATATTGAAAATCCTTGGTGTCGAGGCGGACGCGCTCGACCGTCTCGGCCGAGCGGAAGCGAACGTTGTTCTTGCGGCCGTCGATCAGGTTCTTCAGCTCGACCTGCATGTAGGCGCCGCCCTTGCCCGGCTGGGTGTGCTGGATTTTGACGGCGCGCCAAATGCCGCCTTCATATTCGATGATGTTGCCGGGACGGATGTCCACGCCGCTGATCTTCATGTCTTCTCTCGGAGAAAGTGATGGGAAAGGGCCGAGGCGGCGTCTAGCCGCCGGCCCTCTTTCCGGCAAGCAGCGGGTACGGGTTGATCGGCGTGCCGTTCCACCAGCGATCGCTTGGGCCCATCTGATTGATCGCGAAATGGAGGTGCGGTCCGGCGGCGCTGGCGTCACCGCTATGGCCGACGCGGGCGATCACTTGCCCGCGCTTGAGTTGCTGGCCCTCGTGAAGCCCGGGGGCGTAGGCGGACAGATGCGCGTAATAGTAAACCCACTTTCGGTCGGCCGACCGCTCGTAGATCGTGGTCCCGCCAAGCGCGCTGTTGAACAGTTTTTCGACCGTCCCGTCCGCCGCCGCGATCACGGCCACGCCTTCGCTCGCCATGATGTCGATCGCGTCGTGCCGCCGCCCGGCCGCGCGCGCCTGGTCGAAAGTGTCGGACAATTGCCCCGCTTTCACCCCGGTGACCGGGATGGCGAGGCCGGCAGGCCCGACGTCGAGCCCGTTCTCAATCACGACCGCCTGAGCCTGCTTGGGTTTCCCACCGTGGGTCGAAGGGACGATGCTGTAAAACCATATCCAGAAGGCGCTCGCCAGCACCGCGCCAAAGATCGTCCCGAACAGTAGGGTCGCGAGCGTCTTCACGTCATTCCTGGAAAATCGCGGGAAAGCCTGGCTTGGTCATGATCCGCGCCAACCGCATCACGTCCCAATTGGTCATGCGGATGCAGCCGTGGCTTTCGGTCTTGCCGATGGTCGACGGCTCGGGCGTTCCATGGATCCCGTAATGCTTCTTGGTCAGGTCGAGCCACGCGACCCCGACCGGCCCGTTCGGTCCGGGCGCCAGCCGATGCTCTTTGGCATTGTCCTTGGCGTCCCAGAACAGGTTCGGCTGATAATGGAACGGCGGCAGGAAGGCGTAGGTCGTGACCTTCCACGTACCGACCGGCAACGGGTCGTGGGTCGAGCCGGTGGTGACCGGAAATTGCGCCACGAGCTGGTCGGAGGGGTCGAACACCTTGAGCGCGCCCTCACTCTTGTCGACGACGATATGGTCGCCGTGGGGCTGGCGAGCGTCGACGTTGAGCAGTGCCATCAACCGTGCGCCATCGGGGTGGGTGCCAACGTAATCGCGCGAAATCGGCACGACGTTGGGCATGCGCAGCGTCTGCCCCAGCCCGATCAGCTTCTCAGGCCCGTTGAGCGCGACCACCGTCGCCGGCGTCGTATGATAGCGCTCGGCGACCTTCTCGAGCATGTTGCGGTAACCGAGGAACGCGAGCTTGTATTGCTTCTCGGGGTCCTTCGGCAGCGGATAGACATAGGTGCTTTGGACGTCGTCCGGACCTAGCTTGACCATCACCGCCGACGGCCGCCCGACCTTGAGCAGCGCCTGACGCGTCGGCGTATCGAGCGTTCCACTGACCGCGAGCCCGTGTCCTTCCTGAAACCCGCGCAGCGCTTGCTTGAACGAGCTGCCGTGCTTGCCGTCGATCGCTCCGGGCGAGAAGCCGGCGGCGTCGAGCAAGATCTGGGCATGGAAAAGATCGGTGTCGATCGGCGAGCCGGGGCTTCCCGGCGGGACCCAGGCCGGGTTGGCGGCGGCCGACGGCGGCGCGACGACTTTGGGCTGCTGAGCGAAAACTCCAACCGACGCGATCGCACAGGCCGCGGCAATCCAACGCGACGCATGACGCAACTCCACTCTCCCTCGCGAATAGCTGTTCGGGGGTGCAACGATGCAGCGGTGAACTGTTTCCAAGGCCGGTCTTGCGCAAGGAGCCGCATCTGCTCCAACACCGCTGTTCAACCGGAGGGGGTACATCAGTGAAGTCTGTTTTGCTCATGGCCACGGCCGTAGCCGCTAGCTCCGCGTCGGCGGGATTCGGTCGACCGCTCGCCGTTGCCGATCTCGACAAGCTCAAGACCGTTTCGGATCCGGCCATCGATCCAAGCGGCAATTGGGTCGCTTATTCCGTCGAATCGGTCGACGCGAAGGCCGACAAGCGCTTCAGCCACCTCTGGATGACCTCGTGGGACGGCGCACGCACGATCCAGCTGACCAACCGCGACAAGGAAAGCGAAGCAACGCCGCGGTGGAGTCCCGACGGCCGCTATCTCGCCTTCATCTCATCGCGCGCCGACAAGCACGACTACGATCAATTGTGGCTGCTCGACCGCACCGGGGGCGAAGCGCGGCCGCTGACCAAGCTCGATGGCGGCGTCATCGATTATGCCTGGTCGCCCAACAGCCGCGAAATCGCGCTGATCGTCCTCGATCCCGATCCGAATGCCGACGATGAGGATGCGAAGGACAAGAAGCCGCCAAAGCCGATCGTCATCGACCGCTTCCAGTTCAAGCGCGATATCGACGGCTATCTGACTGGCCGGCGCCAGCGCCTGACCCTGCTCGATATCGCCACGGGCAAAACGCGCCGGCTGACCACCGGCGATTACGACGAATATCTTCCCGTTTTCTCGCCGGATGGGAAACGGATCGCGTTCGTCAGCAACCGCGACAAAGACCCGGACCGCTCCTACAACAACGACCTGTGGGTGGCCGAGGCATCGGGCACGACCCAGGCCCCTGTCCGGCTGACGAGTTTCGCCGGCGACGACAACAACCCCGATTATTCGAGCTATCCGGCTTGGAGCCCCGACGGGGGCGACATCGCGTACATCCAGGGCGGTCCGGTCGAGCTTTTCGCCTACGGCACGCGCCACCTTGCCGTGGTCCCAGCGAGCGGCGGCGAACCGCGTATTCTCACCGCCAGTCTAGACCGCAACGTGGGCAATCCTTTGTGGTCGGCCGACAGCAAGTCGCTGTCGATCATCGTCGAGGACGACAAGACGAAATGGTTAGGCAGCGTGAGCGCATCCGGTGGGCTGGTCCGCCGCATCGCCGGCGGCCGGCCGGTGATCCAGGCACTCGACGGAGCGAAGGGCCACACGGTCGCGTTAGTCGAAGATCCCGCACACCCGCCCGAGATCTATGCGGTCGAACGCGCCGGGCCGCGCCGCCTGTCTCGGCAAAACGACGCCTGGCTCGCCGACGTCCAGCTCGCGCCGGTCGAAGACACGACGTTCAAGAGCAAGGACGGGGCCGAGGTTCACGGTTTCCTGATCAGGCCGGCGAACAGCAGCGGGCGAGTCCCGACCGTTCTTCGCCTCCACGGCGGCCCGCAGTCGCAATTCGACTACGGCTTCAGCTTTGAATGGCAGCTGCTTGCCGCCAACGGCTATGCCGTCGTCGCCACGAATCCGCGCGGCAGCACGGGACGCGGTCAGCTTTACGCCAAGGGCATTTACGCGGCCTGGGGTTCGGTCGATGTGCAGGATGTGCTGTCAGCGGTCGACGACGCGGTCGCCCGCGGCATCGCCGATCCCAACCGCCTGGGTGTCGGTGGCTGGAGCTACGGCGGCATGCTGACCAATTACACCATCGCCAGCGACCCACGCTTCAAGGCGGCGACGAGCGGCGCCAGCATCTCCAACATCCTCGCCGGTTACGGCACCGACCAGTACATCCGCGATTATGAGATGGAGATCGGGCGGCCGTGGGAGCATCTCGATGTGTGGATGAAGAATTCCTATCCCTTCTACCATGTCGACCGGATCGTGACGCCGACCCTGTTCCTCGCCGGCGACAAGGATTTCAACGTGCCGCTACTCAATTCCGAGCAGATGTATCAGGCGCTGAAGAGCCGCGGCGTCGATACCGAACTGGTCATCTATCCCGGCCAGTTTCACGGGCTGAAGCGTCCGAGCTTCCTCCGCGACCGATTTCAGCGTTACCTCGACTGGTACGCCAGGCATTTGAAGTAGGTCAGCCGGCGAGCACCTGCTCGAAGGCCCGCACCGCGCCGGCGGGATCGTCCTTGCCCCACACCGCCTGGCAGACGGCGATGAAGTCCGCGCCGGCGTCGACCAAAGGCTTGGCATTGTCGGGCGTGATCCCGCCGATGGCCACGCACGGGATTTCGAACAGCGACGACCACCAGCTCAAGATCGCCGGCGGCGGGCGATAGTGCGACGGCTTGGTGGTGGTCGGATAGAAGGCGCCGAACGCGACATAGTCAGCGCCCGCCTCGCCCGCCTCCATCGCGAAATGGCGGTTGTCGTGACAGGTTCTGCCGATCTGCGCCTGCGGACCGAGCAGCGCCCGTGCCTCACGCATGCCGCCGTCCGACTGGCCGAGGTGGACTCCGTCGGCGCCGATGCGCTTGGCCAGCGCCATGCTGTCGTTGACGATGAACGCGACATCCGCGTCGGCGGAAATGCGTTGGAGCGGCTCGGCCAGCCGCGCGAGTTCATGCTCGCCGACATCCTTGACTCTCA
>DATFUB010000064.1:0-15383 GCA_035261225.1 Sphingomicrobium sp. | reverse complement strand
CTTCGCCGGCATCTGGATCACCGCCGCAGTGATTGTTGCGGCCACCGACGGTGCGGAAATCTGGCAGATCGGTGCGACCCTGGGCGCGATCGCGGTGGCCGCATTGCTGGCGCTGGTGATCCATGGCTCGTCAACGGTCGGCAAGTGCCTGTTTTCGGTCATTGCCGTGAGCGCACTTGCGGTCGCGGTATCGCTCGGCTTTCCGATCTTCAGAGACGCGGTCAACAGTGGCTGGGTGTTGCCGCTCGCGATCCCGGCGCTCGCCTTGCCGCTGGTGATTTCGGCCTTCTGGTGGATTTCCGCCCCGACCGTCGAAGGCCGGAGAGTCCTCGACCGGATCGCGGGCTTCAAGCAATATCTGTCGATTACCGAGGGCGAACGGCTCGACCGCATGACCCCGCCCAAGGACACGCCCGAGATTTTCGAGCGCTTTCTGCCCTATGCGATCGCGCTGGGGGTCGAGAACCGATGGGCGGAGCGGTTCGCAAGCGTGCTCGCCGCGGCGCAGGCCCAGGGGCAACAAGGTTTCCTGTGGTACGCGGGCAGCCAGCATCCATGGGATGACCCGACCGGCTTTGCCGACAGCGTGGGATCGTCGCTCGCCAGCGCGATCAGTTCGGCGTCGACCGCTCCGGGATCGAGCAGCGGATCGGGGGGCGGCGGATCGTCAGGTGGCGGGGGTGGCGGCGGTGGCGGCGGCGGCTGGTAAAGCCGCTAGGCGCGCCCCGGCCGGCGAAAGAAGGCGATTGGCCCATCGCGATAGACTGCGTCGGGCTGGCGGATAAAGCCGAGCCGTTCGGCCAGCCGGATCGAGGCCGCATTCCCGAGGTCGATGATGGCCGGATAGGTTTCGGCGTCAATCTCGCGCTCGGCCCATGCGAGCGCCGCTCGGCAGGCTTCGGTCGCAATGCCCTGTCCGTGCACTGACCGATCGAAGATCCAGCCCATCTCGGGCTCGCCGATGATCGAAGGGCTCATCTCGCGATTGAACTGGAAGAAGCCGCAATGGCCGACCATCCGGCCGTCAGCCTTGAGTTCGACCGCCCAGGGGCCCACGCCAACCACAGACCACATACCGACGCCCATCAGCATCCGGCGCCATGAATCTTCGCGGCCGACCGGACTTCCACCGATGTACCGCATGGTCTCGACGTCGCCGAGGGTCGCCGCATGCGCGTTGAGGTCGCCCGCGCGGAACCCGCGCAGGATCAGGCGTTCGGTTTCGATCCGCGGCGCTTCGCGGATCAAATCCGGTTACTTCTTGCCGAGGGAAAGCCCGCCGAAGCGCTTGTTGAAGCGCGCGACCTGGCCGCCGGTGTCGAGCATGCTAGACTTGCCGCCGGTCCACGCCGGATGGACGGACGGATCGATGTCGAGATGGAGGGTGTCCCCTTCCTTGCCCCAGGTCGACCGGGTCTGGAACTTGGTCCCGTCGGTCATCTCGACCGTGATCGTGTGATAATCGGGATGAATTTCGGACTTCATGTGTGATTTCCTTGGCATAGCTGCTGGTTTCCGACCAGCGGCCGAAGGTTGAGCGGCGCCTTTATAGGCTGAGGCCAAAAGTTGCAACTTGAGCAGGTCAGACCGGTTGCGGCTCAGCTCCAAGGCGAATTGCTGGAATGGCTCGCTCGAGCAACGCGAATCCACCGAATAGCACCCCCGAATAGAACAGGTCGCCAACGACCATATTCTGAAAGAACGGGATTGCGGCCAGATAACAGGCCGCGAGGCCTGCTAAGGTCATCGGATACATACCACTCACGGCCCAGGTACCGAAGTTCGTCACCACGAAGAACAATACCGAGCTGACGAGCGCCGCGCCTGCAATGCGCAGCGACGAAACACGCTTGAGCGCGAGCCATCCGATCGCAACGATCAGCGCGACGCTGCCGTAAACGAACGGCATTCCGGAGTGGAAACCGAGCACCGCATCGCTCAGCAGCATCGCCGCGAGCGGCACGGCAAAGGCCAGCCCACGGCGCGTGAGATAAGCGCCGCTGAACAGCGCCATCGCGCCGATCGGCGTGAAGTTAGGCGGATGCGGCACCAGCCTAAGGACGGCGGCCACGACAACGGCGGTCAGGATGGCGAGAAGCCGGGAGTAATTGGTCGTCATGCCGCCTGCATAATGCCCGCGGCGCCAATTTGACAGCCCGCCGAGCCCACGCCTAGCACGTCCGGCGATCAGGGTGCCGCCCACGAACGTGAGTTCGCCGGGGGCGGTTCAAAGGGAAGCCGGTGTAAATCCGGCGCTGTGCCCGCAACTGTGAAGCCGGTCGAGCCAAGATGCTTTGGCCGGCGAAGTCAGGAACCTGCCTTGATCCGTCGTCCGTTTCCCTGGCCGGGACCAGCCGCGGAGCGTGGGGCCAGTGCTGCCGTGAGGCGGCGCATCCCTCTGTGACGACATGTCGTCAACAGGAGGATTCGCATGCCCATACCAATTATCGACACCCATCAAATCGTCATTACCGCGTCGCGCGCGCCCGAACAGGAAGCCAAGACGCCGGCGAGCGTCACTATCATTGACCAACAGCGGATCGAGCGCCTCGGCGAGCCGATCATCAGCGCCCTGCTCCGCCTGACTCCGTCGGCGGCGGTAGCGACTTCCGGACCGGCCGGCTCGCTGACCGAAGTCCGCATTCGCGGCGCCGAAGCCAATCACACTTTGTTGTTCGTCGACGGCATCAAGATCGACGATCCGGCCTCGGGCGACACGCCCCGGTTCGAGATCCTCAATGCGGATCTCGCGTCGCGCATCGAGGTCGTGCGCGGTCCGCAATCCGCTTTGTGGGGTTCGGAAGCGGTCGGCGGCGTGATTGCTGTCAACGGCATCGACGATGCATCGGGTCTGAGCGCGGAAGCGGAGGGCGGTTCGTTCGGATTCGCCCGAGCGAGCGCGTCCGGCGCCATAACCACCGGCAGAGCCGGCATCGCCGGAGCCATCGGTTTCCAGCGTGCAACGGGTATCAACAGCGTTGCCGGCCCCGGCGACAAGGACGGCTACCGCAATCTCTCCGGCCGGTTACGGGGAACCTGGCATCCGCGGGCCAATATCGAGGTCGGAGCTTCCGCGCTGGCCCAGACCGGCCGAGACCAGTTCGACGGCTTTGACTTCTTCACCGGCGCCCATGCCGACACGCTCGACAGCAGCCGCAATCGCCTGGCCGCTGGGCGGATCTGGGCTGCGGTCGGCAACGATACGTCGCCGTGGAGAGCGCAGGTCGCCGGCACGTTGCTCGGGTCGTCGAACAGGAATTACCTCGACGACGGGCAGCAGAACCGCACGCGCGGTACCCGTCGCAACCTCTCGACCCAGCTCGAACGACGCTTCACGACCGGCGCAGTTGCGCATCGGCTGATCGTCGCCGGTGAGACCGAACACGAGAACTTTCACGCTCGGGACACGGCCTTTGGCGGGTTCACCAACCAGGACCGCACGCGCCGGCACGAATCGATCACCGTCGAGTGGCGCGGCGAGGCCAAGGGAATCGCCGGTGACGTGGCGGTCCGGCGGGACTTGTTCAGTCGCTTTCGCGACGCGACCAGCGTGCGCGCCTCCTTGCTTGAACAAATCGGCGGAGGATTTTCGCTCGCCGGTTCTTATGCGGAAGGCATTGCGCAGCCGGCGTTCTTCGACCTGTACGGTTTCTTTCCCGGGAATTTCGTCGGCAATCCATACCTTAAGCCGGAAAGCTCTAGGGGATTCGAAGTGGCGCTACGGTATCGCCGGGGACACTTCGGAGCATCGCTGACCGGTTATCGGCAGCGCCTGCACGACGAGATCGTCAATAACGCGACCTTCACCAGCGTGCTGAATGCACCGGGAAGCAGCCGGCGTTCGGGCATTGAGGCCACCGTCGATTGGAAGCTCGGAGAAAAACTGCGGCTGTCGGCCAATTACGCTTACCTCAAGGCCACCCAACCCGACGCGGTGGCAGGCCAGCGGGCACCGGAAACACGCCGGCCAAAGCATAGCGGCTCAATCGCGGCTGACGGCTCGGTGGGTCGATTCAGCTATGGCGCGTCGCTCGCTTATGTCGGCAAGCATCTCGACAATCGCGACACCTTCCCCTTCGACCGGGTCACGCTCGAATCCTACTGGCTGGCCGATGCGCGCCTTGCCTACGTGATCGTCCCGGGGGTGGAGCTGTTCGCCCGCGGGTCAAACCTGCTCGATCAACAGTATCAGGACGTCTTCAGCTACCGCACCGAAGGCCGCGCGGTTTATGCCGGCGTACGGCTGAACCGCTGAGGATCAGCCGGTGGGCGGATCGGCGATCATTGCCGTGAACTCGCACTCCGTGGCGATTTCACCATCGAGCATCGCGCGGCCTGCGAATTTGCAGACGCGCGATCGCTTTTGGAGGAATTCGACTTCGAGGCGAAGAAGCACGCCCGGCTCGACCGGCTTGCGGAATTTCACGCCATCGATGGACATGAAATAGACCAGCTTGCCCGAGCCGGCGAGACCGAGGCTCTCGACCGCGAGCACGCCGGCGGCCTGTGCCAGCGCTTCGACCTGCAGCACGCCGGGCATGATCGGCCGTCCGGGGAAATGTCCCTGGAAGAATTCCTCGTTCATCGACACCGCCTTGATCGCAACGATGCCCTTGCCCGGGTCGAGGCTCTCGACCCGGTCCACGAGCAGCATCGGATAGCGGTGGGGCAGCGCCGCCATCACCCGCTTGATATCAAGCGGACCGATGCCGGCGCCATCCGCGATTTCGTTCACCGGCCCGAGGGCTGCTGTTGCTGCGGCATCGGCGTCACGGTGATCGTGGTCAGTAACGAGTTGAGCTGGGCGATGACTTGGGGTGTCACGTCGAGACCCGTCGTATGCGCCAGCGTATTGTCTTCCTCGAGCATGAGGTTGGCGCCGCGCTGGGTCATCACCGCCTTGACCGCCGGATCGAGCTTTTCCTTGATCTGACGCAGGATGTTGACGTTGATCGATTGCAGCCGCTGCTGGGTCGTCTCAAGCTCCTGCTGCGCTGCCTGGGCCTTGGTCTCAAAGGCCTTGATCCGGGCCTGGAGCGCGGCGTCCGGGGCCTTGCCCTGAAGCGCGTTGACTGCGGTCTGGATCGACTGGCGTTCCGGACCCAGCTGGTTGTTGAGTGTGGTACGGCGGGTGTCGAATGCCGTCGCCTGGCTGCGGAGCGAGGCCGCCGCCGTCTTACAGGCGTTGCATTCATTGGCGGCACGGTTCGAATCGACCACCAGGATGACGGGCGCGGGAGGCTGTTGCGCGAGCGCGGCGGACGGAGCGAGCATTGAGGCCGCAAAGGCCGCCGAAGTCAGAATATATTTCATCAGAATTGGGTCCCTACGTTGAAGCTGAAGAATTTGGTGTCATCGCCCTTCTGTTTGAGAAGAGCCTTGGCGATATCGATCCGGAGCGGTCCGAACGGCGAAGTCCAGTTAACGCCGACGCCGATCGACAGGCGCGGCTTGGCCGAACCGCCCAGGAATAACTCCCTGCGGCCCGCGGTCGTTTGCGTCGCATTATCGGCATAAGTGGTCACGCCGTTCACGTTAAACTGGGTACAGCTAAGGTTGGCGGCATCGCCCGAGATTTGCTGGACCGGCAGGGTACTCCCGGTCGGCCCAGTGCAGACCTTGGCGACATTGAGTAGAACGGGCTGTTTGATCATCCACAGCGAACCGGCGTCGATAAACGCTGAGGGCCTCAGCCCGACACTTTTTAGGCCCGAGCTGGTGGGGAATTCGAGTTCAAGCCGACCCATGTAATAAGCGCGGCCGCCAAGCGCGTCAGTGATTTGTCCCTGGTCCGTCGCCAGGGTCGGAGCCAGACACGCCGCGTCATTGCAGGTGTAAGGAACGCTCTGGATTCGTGGGCCGATGCCGCGAATGTCGAAGCCGCGCAGCTGCGGCCCGAAAAAGCGATCGGTCAGGCGAATCGCATCGCGGCCAAGCCCGGGCGATTTCTGGAGCGGCATGATATAGCCGCCCTCGGCATGGGCGGAAAACACCCAGCCGCCGCCGAAGCCCCGGTATTTTGTCGCATCGGCGCGGGTCCGCACGTAGCGGACGTCCCCGCCGAGCCCGGCGAAATCCTGGGACAAAATCATGCGTTGACCGCGGGTCGGACGAATTCCGTCGGTATTGTCGAAGATCGCGGAATAACCGACCAACGAGGTTAGCCGGGTGCCGATTTCATCGCACAGATAGCGCCCTGCCTTGAGCGGGTCGCATTCGGCGAGCAGCGGGCCAGTCCCGTCGGGATCCGTGTAGAACGAAGCCTTGTCGAGCGAGATTTTATCTTGAGTCAGAGTGTAGCGCACGCCGAAGCTGGTGAATTCGGTAACCGGGAAGCCAGTTCTCAGACCGCCGCCAGTGCTGGTTTGCGAATAGGTTGTGTTGCGGCTGCCGCTGCTTGTGAAATTGAAGCTGCGGTAATCGCGACGGAAGATCGAGCCACCGAGCAGGATCGGTTTGTCAAGGAAATAGGGTTCGACGAAGCCCAGCTCGACCGATTTGGCGTAGCGCGACCAATTGACGCTGGCATTGAGCTCCTGGCCCTTGCCCATGAAATTGTTCTGCGCGACGGCGAGCTGGATGACGAAGCGCTCGAGGCTCGAATAGCCGCCCGACAGCGACAGCTGGCCGGTCGCTTTCTCTTCCACGTTGACCCCGAGCACCACCCGATCCGGCGCCGAACCCTCGGTCTGCTTGATCTCCAGCTTGTCCTGGAAGAAGCCGAGGCTCTGGATGCGGTCCTGGCTGCGCTTGAGTTTGATCGCGTTGAACGCATCGCCCTCGTTGACCCGGAACTCACGCCGGATGACCTTGTCGCGCGTGACGGTATTGCCGGTAATGTCGACGCGCTCGACATAGACGCGCGGGGTTTCGCCGACCTTGAACGTGATGTTCATCAGCCGCTTCTCGGAGTCGCGGTCGTAGGCCGGGTTGATGTCGGCAAAGGCATAACCGAGGTTGCCCGCCGCCTCGTTAAGGGCAGTCACCGAATCTTCGACCAGCTTGGCGTTGAACCAGCCACCCGGCTTGATGGTGGTCACAAGGCTCCGCACCTTCGCTGACGGGAAATCGCGCAGCGCGCTGTCCGCCTCGACGGTGCCGAACTTGTAACGCGCGCCTTCCTCGACGACGTAGGTAATCACGAAGTCCTTGCGGTCGGGAGTCAGCTCCGCAAGCGCTGAGGCGACCCGAAAATCGGCATAGCCCTGGGTCAAATAGAAGGCGCGCAGCTTCTGCTGGTCGGCGGCCAGCCGGTCGGGATCGTACGTATCGTTCGACTTGAGCATGCCGAGAAGCCCGCCGGCCTCCCGCGTGTACATTTCCTTGCGGATGCGCTCGTCAGGGAACGCCTTGTTGCCGATGACATTAATCCGGCGGACCTTGGCGAGGTCGCCTTCGTAGATTTCGAACACGACATCGACGCGGTTCTGATCGAGCTGAACGATCTTCGGCTCGACCCGTGCCGCGAAGCGCCCCTGGCGCCGGTAGAGCTCGAGAATTCGCTCGACGTCGGACCGGGCGCCGGACCGCGTGAAAATCTGGCGCGGTGCGAGCTTGATCTCGGGCAGTATCTTGTCGTCCTTGAGACGCTTGTTACCGTCGAGGACGATGCGGTTGATGACCGGGTTTTCCTTGACCGCGATCACCAGGTCGCCGGTTTCGCCGCCGGCGATCGTAACGTCGGCGAAGAGTTGGGTCGCGTAAAGGTCCTTGAGCGCCTGATCGAGCGATCCAGCAGTGTAAGTCTGGCCCGGCGCCAGGTTGGCGTAGGAGCGAATCGTTTCGGGTTCGAGGCGCTGATTGCCGCGGACCGCGATCGACCGGATTATCCGGGTAGCGGGCACCGGCGGCGGCGTGGGCGCGGTGACGGGCTCAGCCGGCGGCGGCGCGTCTTGCGCGAGCACCGGCGCAGCCCAGCCCCCGATCATCGTTCCGACGAGGAGAGCAGCGCTGGCACGCCTTTTGATACCATTCGTTCCTGAAACCACGCGTCCCCGCCTTGTGAACTGAAGATTCGGCCGCCCCTCAGCCGTCATGCCTCTACCTACGCCCCTGCCCGAAGCCTCCTAGCCAATCAAGCGCTGAAGGCCGTCCCACAGGCCAAGTGAGCCAAGATCGTTGACGGTGACGAACACCAGCAACGCGAGAATAAGCGCGAGACCGCCGCGGAATGCCCAGTCGAGCGCCCGGGCGCTGAGCGGGCGGCGCCGAACCGCTTCGATCGCATAAAAGAAAAGGTGGCCTCCATCCAGCATGGGGACTGGCAAGAGGTTGATGAATCCGAGATTAATTGAAAGGAAGGCGAGCAACGCGATGAAATCCTCACCGCCCAGGCTGGCCTGGTCGCCGGCCAATTTGGCGATCTTGATCGGCCCGCCAATCTCCTGAAGGGAGCGTTGCCCGGTGATGATCTGCCACAACCCATCGAACATGCTGCGGGCAAGGAACGCGGTTCTCTCGACCGCCAGGGGCAGCACATCCTTAGGTGCCACACGCTCAAACTGCCTGGGCGGTACCGGAATTCCAAGCAAACCAATCCGATAGGCCTGGCCAAATCGGTCCTTCAGCACCTGCGTGCCTAGGTGGACATCGATATCGAAGGTTTGTCCGTTTCGTGAGACTTGCAGCCTCACGTCTTGGTCGGGATACAAACCGGCCAACTGGGAAATTTCCTCGAAATTCGACGTCGATCGACCGGCGATGGAAACGATACGATCGCCGACCTTCAGGTGCGCCCTTTCCGCAGCGGTATGGGGAACCGTCCCCACCACGAGGTTGGGGGTCGATGCCGCCCCGTAAATGGCGATGAATCCCGCAATGATGGCAATCGCCAGGACGAAATTCGCAAATGGGCCCGCAAGCACGATCAGGAAGCGTTGCCAAACCGGCTGAACCTGAAACACGCGATCACGCAGATGTTCCGGGACATCTTCCAGATCTGCCGGCGTGCTCGCCGGGCCCATGTCCCCAACGAATTTGACGTAACCACCGAGCGGAAGCCACGCGACCTTCCACCTAGTGCCTTGTTTGTCGGTCCAGCCGATCAGTTCGCGACCGAAACCGATTGAGAAGACTTCCGCGGGGACCTTGAAAAGCCTGGCGACAAAATAATGGCCGAGCTCGTGGAAAAAGACGAGCGGTCCAAGCGCGCAGACAAACGCGACCACGACGAACCACAGCGGCGGATGGGCTAACATGATTGGCAAACCGCCTGCATCGATGTTGCAACGCGCCGACGCGTCGTTCGGTCGATCTCAAGCACGTCGGTGATCGTATGTGGTCCGGGCAGATCGTTCGAATCAAGCGCCCGCGCGACCAGCCGGGCAATCTCGGGAAACGCTATATCGCCGGCGAGGAAACTGGCGACGGCCGCTTCGTTGGCGGCGTTAAGCACGATCGGGGCCGACCCGCCCGCCTCGAGCGCCTCACGCGCCAGTTTGAGCGCGGGAAAGCGTTCAACATCAGGCGCTTCGAAATCGAGCCTCGCGATCGCCAGCAAATCGAGCCGCTGCGCCGGGGTCGGCATCCGCTCGGGCCAGGCCAAGGCATAAGCAATCGGAATTCGCATATCGGGACTGCCAAGCTGGGCGAGCACCGAACCATCGACGAACTCGACGAGTGAATGAATCACCGACTGCGGATGGATGACGATGTCGATCCGGTCCGGCGTGAGGCCGAACAAATAATGCGCCTCGATCAGTTCGAGGCCCTTGTTCATCAGCGTCGCCGAATCGACCGAAATCTTCGCGCCCATCGACCAATTGGGGTGAGCGACCGCCTGAGCCGGCGTCGCCGCCGCAATGGCCTCCGCGGTAGCCGTCCGAAACGGCCCTCCGCTCGCGGTCAGGATAATTTTTGAGACGTCTTCGCTACGGCTGCACGCAATGCACTGAAAAATGGCGTTATGCTCGCTGTCGACCGGGAGCAAAGTCGCACCGCTGGCGGCCGCGGCCTTGGTCATCAGCGCGCCGGCCGTGACCAGCGCCTCCTTGTTGGCGAGCGCGACGGTGCGCCCGGCCTCGACCGCCGCCATAACCGGACCAAGACCCGCGCAACCGACGATGGCGGCAATCACCAGCTCGGCTTCGCCTGCGGCCGCCTCAACCAGAGCCTCCTGCCCCGCGGCCGCCCGGCATCCGCTTCCGGCAAGCCCGGCCTGCAATTCCGGGAGCCGGGCTTCGTCGGCGACCACAGCGAGCTTCGCTCCGGTGCGACGGGCAATGTCGGCCAGGGCCGCGGCATTGGTCGCCGCGGTCACCGCAACCACCTCGAACCGCTCGGGATTGCGTTCGACCAGGTCGAGCGTCGACTTGCCGACTGAGCCGGTGGCGCCGAGGATGGCGATCTTGCGCGTCACGCCAGCCCCACTAGCTGGGCAAGCGCGGTAAGGACAGCGACCGGGACGAGCCCGTCGAGGCGGTCAAGCACGCCGCCATGCCCGGGAAGCCAGGTTCCGGAGTCCTTCACCCCGGCCTTCCGTTTCATCCAGCTTTCAAACAGGTCCCCGCCCTGCGCCGCGGCGGCGAAAATCGGGGCGAGAACGATCAGCGCGTGATTGAGATCACGGTACAGGACCCAGGCGCCGCCGAGCAAAGCCGCGGCGGCAACGCCGCCGTACAGACCGGCGACCGTCTTGTTCGGGCTGATCCCGGGCGCGAGCTTCTTTTTCCCAAGGGCGCGGCCGACGAAATACGCGCCGATGTCGGTCGCCCAGGTGACGATGAACACCCACAGCAGAAGGTTGAGCCGGCTATCGTCCCAGCCACGAACCCAGAGCAGGGCGACAGCGGGCATCAGGCAGTAAAGGAAGCCAGCGATCGCCCAGCAGCGACCCCAGGCACGCGTGATCTGACGCCACTCGTAATACATGACCGTGACGATGGCCGCGACGAAGATCGCGAACAGACCGCCACCCTCGAACGCCGCGCCCAGGGCTACGGCGATCATGATCACGCCGGACATGATGCGGACGAGCAGCTCGTTCATCGGGCGCCGAAGCGTCGTTGGCGACTGGCAAACCGGTCGAGGGCATGGGCGAAGGCTTGTTCGTCAAAATCGGGCCAAAGCGTATCGACGAACAAAAGCTCGGCATAAGCCGCCTGCCACAACAGGAAATTGGATAGCCGCACTTCGCCCGACGTGCGGATCAGGAGGTCGAGTTCGGGCAGATCGTGGGTCTGAAGTTCCTCCCCCAGCGCCTGTTCGTCGATCGCGTCTGGATCGATTTCTCCCGCGGCCGCCTTGCCGGCAAGCGTTCGAGCCGCCGCGGCGATTTCCGCGCGGGACCCGTAGTTGAGCGCGACAACAAGGGTCAGGCGCTGATTGCTCGCCGTGCGCTCGACCGCCGTTTCGAGCCGGCTGACGAGGTCCGCGCCGAACGCCGAATAATCCCCGATCAGCTTAAGCCGGACGCCTTCCTTGTTAAGCGTCGCCAGTTCGCGCTCGAGATAGAAGCGCATCAGCGCCGTCAAATCGGAGATCTCGCCCTCGCTGCGGCGCCAGTTTTCGGACGAGAAGGCGTAGAGCGTCAGGACTTCGACGCCATGGTCGGCGGCGGCCTGAAGCGCGCGCTTGACCGCTTCGGCGCCGGCGCGGTGGCCAGCGACCCGCGGCAGTCCGCGCGATTCCGCCCAGCGGCCATTGCCGTCCATGATGATCGCGACGTGGCGCGGGACAATGTTGGCGCCGGCCTCGGCGATCGGTTGGGCTCCCTCGGGAGCGGCGTGCTTCACTTGCCGAGGATTTCCGTTTCCTTGGTGTCAGCCAGCTGATCGATCTCTTTGATCGTGTCGTCGGTGAACTTCTGCACCTCATGTTCGAGCCGCTTGCGCTCGTCCTCGCTGATCTCGTGCTTTTTCTCGTCCGTCTTGAGATGATCCATCCCATCACGACGGACGTTGCGGACGGCGATCCGCGCTTTCTCGGCATATTGGCCGACGAGCTTGGCCAGCTCCTTGCGGCGCTCTTCGGTCAGCTCCGGGATCGGGAGGCGGATGATCTGACCGTCGACGATCGGGTTGATGCCGAGGCCGGCGTTGCGGATCGCTTTCTCAACCGGCTGGACGTTCGACCGATCCCATACCTGCACCGAGAGCAGGCGCGCCTCCGGGGTCGACACCGTCGCGACCTGGTTCAGCGGCATGTTGGCACCGTAGACCTCGACGTTGACCGGATCGAGCAAGGCGGTCGAAGCGCGGCCGGTGCGCAGGCCGCCAAGGTCGTGGCGCAACGCTTCGAGCGCGCCGTGCATCCGGCGATTGAGGTCGGCGGTGCTGATGCTGGTGGTCATCGATTACTCCCCACTTTGGACGATGGTCGCGGTTCCGCGTCCGGCGAGCACTTCGGCAAGGTTGCCGGGCTGGCGGATGTTGAACACGACGATCGGAATTCCATTGTCGCGGCACAATGCGACGGCGGCGGCGTCCATGACCTTGAGGTCGTCGCCAAGCACCTTGTTGAAGTTTAGCGTTTCGTACCGTTTCGCTCCGGCCACCTTCTTCGGGTCGGCGTCGTAAACGCCGTCGACGCTGGTGCCCTTGAACAGAGCGTCACAGCCCATTTCGGCGGCGCGCAGCGCGGCGGCAGTGTCGGTCGTGAAATAGGGATTGCCGGTGCCCGCCGCGAACAGGACGATACGGCCCTTTTCCATGTGGCGGAGCGCGCGGCGGCGGATGTAGGGCTCGCACACGCTCGACATCGGGATCGCCGACTGGACGCGGGTGTCGACGCCGAGCCTCTCAAGCGCGTTCTGCAGCGCAAGCGCGTTCATCACGGTCGCGAGCATGCCCATGTAATCGGCGGTCGCGCGATCGAAACCCTTGGCGGCCGCCGCCATCCCGCGGAAGATGTTGCCCCCACCGACAACCAGACACAGCTCATGGCCCTGCCCCTTGGCGGAGGCGATTTCGCCGGCGAGACCGTTGGCGGCTTCGGGGTCGATGCCGAACTGGCCCTGCCCCATCAACGCCTCGCCCGAAAGCTTGACCAGAATGCGGTTGAAGCGCGGGCGAGTCATGCGGTCGGATTGTCCTCAAGATGTAACAAGGGCGGCCACGCCTTTATGGCGCAGCCGCCCTGTTGCCAACTGCTAAGCAGCGGTGGACGCCTTTCAGGCGACCGGCTCGGGCTTGGTCCCGGCAGCGGCCGCGACCTCGGCGGCGAAGTCGCTTTCCTTCTTCTCGATGCCCTCGCCAAGCTGGAAGCGGACGAACCCGGCCAGCTTGATATCGGTGCCGGCATCCTTCGCGGCGGACGCCACGACCTCGGCAACTGGGGTCTTGTTGTCCATCACGAATAGCTGGGTGGTCAGCGCATGCTCCTTGCGGAACTTAGCCAGACCGCCCTCAACCATCTTCTCGGCGATCGCCTGCGGCTTGCCGCTTTCCTTGGCCTTTTCCAGAGCGATGCCACGCTCGCGCTCCATGAGGTCCGCGGGAAGCTCGTCGGCAGTCAGCGCCAGCGGGTGAGCCGCCGCGACGTGCATCGCAATCTGCTTGCCGAGCGCCGTCAGAACGTCCGCCGGGGCAGCGCTTTTAAGCGCGACCAAAACGCCGATCTTGCCGAGGCCGGGGGCAACCTGATTGTGGACGTAGGGCACCACCGCGCCCTCGTTCACTTCAAGGATCGCGGCGCGGCGCAGCGACTGGTTCTCGCCGATCTTGGCGATATTCTCGGTCAGCGCCTCGGTGACGGTTCCCCCACCCGGGTAAGCCGCGGCGCCAAGCGCCTCGACGTCGGCGCCCTGTTCGAGCGCGAGCTTGGCGACGTTGCGCACGAAGTCCTGGAACAGCTCGTTCTTGGCGACGAAGTCGGTTTCCGAATTGATTTCGACGGCGGCGCCGCGCTGGCCCTCGACGGTCACTCCGACGAGGCCCTCGGCGGCGGTGCGGCCGGCCTTCTTGGCGGCGGCCGACAGGCCCTTGGCGCGCAGCCAGTCAATCGCCGGCTCCATCTCGCCATTGGTCTCGGACAGCGCCTTCTTGCAGTCCATCATGCCGGCGCCGGTGCGCTCGCGCAGCTCTTTCACACTTGTGGCCGTGATCTCAGCCATTTCATATTTCCTTCAGCAAAACCCGTTCGCATCGAGCGTCGTCGAGATGCGCGTACCTGCGTCCCTCGACTTCGCTCGGGACGAACGGGAGATAGGGTTCGTCCGGTTACGCTTCCAGCGCCACTTCTACCGGCGGTTCGGCCATCGCGCCGATGTCCTGGCCCTTGGCGACGGACTCGCCGGTACGGCCTTCGCTCACCGCCGTCGCGATGGCGTCGGTGTAGAGGCGGATCGCGCGGCTGGCGTCGTCATTGCCCGGAACCGGGAAGGCGATGCCGCTTGGGTCACTGTTCGAATCGAGGATCGCGACGACCGGGATGCCGAGGACATTGGCTTCCTTGATCGCGAGCTCTTCCTTGTTGGTGTCGACCACGAACATGACGTCGGGAAGCCCGCCCATGTCGCGGATTCCGCCAAGGCTCTTTTCGAGTTTGTCGCGTTCGCGAGTCAACTGCAGCACTTCCTTCTTGGTCAAGCCGGCGGTGTCACCCGACAGCTGCTCCTCGAGGCTCTTGAGCCGCTTGATCGAGTTGGAAATCGTCTTCCAGTTGGTCAGCATGCCGCCCAGCCAGCGATGGTTGACGAAATGCTGGCCACTCGCGGCCGCCGCTTCGGCGATCGGGTCCTGGGCCTGGCGCTTGGTGCCGACGAACAGCACCTTGCCGCCGCGCGCGACGGTCTGCTGAACGAAGTCGAGCGCGCGCGCAAACAGCGGCACGGTCTGCGACAAATCGATGATGTGAACCCCGTTCCGATCGCCGAAAATGTACGGCTTCATCTTGGGATTCCAGCGGTGGGTTTGGTGGCCGAAATGCGCTCCGGCCTCGAGCAATTGCTGCATGGTGACGACAGTAGCCGCCATTGGTCTTCTCCTTCCGGTTTTACCTCGATGGAGCCAAGTCACCAGCCTCGCGGCTGGCACCGGGATGTAAGCTCCACCTGTGGGATGCCGCGCCTCTACATGAGGTGTCTTGCGGTTTCAAGGGTTTGGGACCGATGTGAAGCGAGACTTGACACGAAAGAACAAAAAGAGAACATTGTGCCATCTCAACCGGGGGTTCGATGCCTCGCCGGAACGAAACGGGACCGGCGGGGTTACAAGGTCCCAAGAAGGATGGACGCGATGATTGCAGCTTTGGGCACCCTCGCCTTCCTCGCCACTTTGTGGCTGCTCGTGGTCGTCGGGGCCGCGGTCCTCGAGCAAAGTGGCGCCAGGATCGTCGCCGCCCTCAAGGGCAAGCCCGCGCAGCGCCAGAGCTTCGCTGCAATTCGGGTGAGGACTCGTCCGCGGCTGCGACAGCCCATGCGTGCTAGCGCTGCGTGGCGCGCCGCC
>DATFUB010000063.1:0-5267 GCA_035261225.1 Sphingomicrobium sp. | reverse complement strand
TTTGCCCGCCAGTTCATCCGCGCGGTATTTTCCTGACCGACGAAGCAGCCCTTCGAAAAACTGACCCCGTTCAGCTCAATCGCGTTGCATTCGAGCCAGAGGAGATCGCCGAGTTCGGCGCGGCCTTCGGTGACGCCGAGGCGCAGGCGGTGTTCGAGCCAACCGCTTGCCGGTTCGTCCGGAACTGCAAGCCAACGACCGCCGAGCTTGGAAAGTCGCGGATCGGAGACGCCTTCGCTACCGTTCTTCGCCCAATGCACCGCGACCGAGGGATCGCGCTCGATCCGGATTGGGCGGCGCAATCGATAAATCATCAGGCGCTTGATCAGATCGTCCGCGGCCTCAGCCTCGCAGTCGAGGAGCAAATCGTCGCCGTCCGACCACACGAGAAAATCGAACAGGCATTTGCCTTGTGGAGTGAGCAATCCGGTCCACACTGGGAGGTCGCCCGCAACATCGCTCGTCACCAACCCCTGGAGAAAGCCGCGCACGTCCTCGCCGGACAGGCGGACGACGGCACGGTCGGTGAGGGTGGTCGCGGACATACCCCTTAGCTAAGGAGCCGGCGTGGCATTGCAAACGCTGACCATCCGCCGGCCCGACGACTGGCACGTCCATCTGCGCGACGGCGAGATGTTGCGGACGGTGGCGCCCTACACCGCGCGGCAGTTCGCGCGGGCGATCATCATGCCCAATCTGGTCCCGCCGATCACCACGGTCGAGGCGGCAGTCGCGTATCGCGAGCGGATCGTCGCCGCGACCGGCCCCGGCTTCACTCCGCTGATGACCTGCTATCTCACCGACGACGCCAATCCCGACGAAATCGCGCGCGGGTTCGAGGAGGGCGTATGGATCGCGGCCAAGCTTTATCCCGCGGGCGCGACGACCAACAGCGCCAGCGGGGTCACGGATATCCGCAACATCTACCCGACCTTCGCGCGGATGGAGCGGATCGGGATGGTGCTGTGCGTCCACGGCGAAGTGACGGACCCCGATGTGGACGTCTTCGACCGTGAGAAGATTTTCATCGTGCGGGCGCTCTCGAAGCTCGTGGAGGACTTCCCGAAGCTCAAAATTGTATTCGAACACATCACGACGAAGGAGGCGGTCGAATTCGTGCAACATCACGAAACCGTCGCCGCGACGATCACGCCGCAGCACCTGATCATCAACCGGAACGCCATGTTCGCCGGAGGCCTCAGGCCCCACGCTTATTGCCTGCCGGTGGCCAAGCGCGAGCAGCATCGGCTTGCCGTGCGCAAGGCCGCGACGTCGGGTTCTCCCCAATTCTTCCTCGGCACCGACAGCGCGCCGCACACGCGCGAAGTAAAGGAATCGGCGTGCGGCTGCGCCGGCATCTTCAACGCCCCGTTTGCGCTTGAAAGCTATGCTCGGGTGTTCGAGGAGGAGGGCGCACTCGACCAGTTCGAGGCGTTCGCATCTGTGAACGGTGCGCGCTTCTATAATCTGCCGGTCAACGACGAGACCGTCACGCTCGAACGCGCGGAAGTGGTGGTCCCGAATGAGATCGATGGCCTCGTCCCGTTCCACGCCGGCGAAACCCTGCGCTGGCGGATGGTTGAAGCCGAACGCGATTGAGCGCATTCTCTCCCCGGGAATGGGGAGATGGGCAATGCGTACAGCACCACTGATCGCAAGCGGTTTGTTGCTTGTGGCGAATGCGGCGACGGCGGCGAGCGCCGATTACTATCTGAAGTTCGATGCCGTCGGCCGTGATTCCGGCGGACCGACATATTTGAAAGCGCACAGCAGCGCGGACCTGGACGGCGACGGGTTGGCCGACGACGTGATCATCCGCATGGACTGCGCCGCCGGCGCGCTGCACACCGCCGACTATCGAGTCACCGGCCCGCGCGATGCTGCCTCCGGCCAGGCCAGCGGCAAGCGCATGCACAAGCCGTTCACGATCGTGAAGGAATGGGGCGCCGCCACACCGCAGTTGCTGGCGTTGAAAACCGGCTATGACGTAAAGAAGGTCGAGGGCACCGGCGCTCGCGCCAAGCCCATGATGGAGGACAGTTGGAGCTCGATCAGCCTGTCCAACTCAGAGGAACTATGCGCCGCGGCCGCGACCGCAAGAGCGACCAAGACACGGTCGAATATCCAGAATAATTAGGCCCGCGGGTCGGGCCCGCTTCCGCCGACCCCGATCACCGCGCCGAAATGACCGTCGACCGCATCATAGCATTCGCACGCCCGACGCTTGAGCCCGGCCCGATCGGTAACCCGGACCACCCTGCGGCCGGTGGCAATTGAGCCTTCATGCTCGAGCGAGCGGATTGCCGCGTTGACCGTGGTTCGCTGGACCCCAAGCATTCCGGCCAGCGCTTCCTGGGTCAGTTCGATGCGGTCGCCGGCGCGATCCTGCGCAAACAATAGCCAGCGCGCGGTGCGTTGCTCGATCGAGTGAAAGGCATTGCATGCCGCCGACTGCATCACCTGGGCGAGCAGATAATCGGAAAAGCGGCAGAACAGGTTAGCGATGAATCGCGAGCGCTGTTTGGCGATTTCCAACGTCCCGATCGGAGCCTTGAGCGCGGACCCGCCCACCAGCACGACGGCGCTTGAGAATGCCGGAGCGTGGCCGCAACTGATGATCCCGCCGATCGCCCCTTCGCGGCCGATCGAGGCGACCTCGACCGAGCGTCCGCCATCGAGCTGAACGCTCAGCGACACCATGGTCGGGCCGAACGGAAACAGGCTGGAGCTGACATGTTCGCCGCTGCACAGCACTTTCTCGCCGGGTTGGAGCTCGACGATGGTCGAATCGGGTTCGATCAGCGCCCGAGCTTCAGGCGCGAAGGTCGAAAGGAGGCGGTTGCCGGCGAACGCTTCATCCAGCCGATCCAGTTCATCGATGACCGTGGACATGATAGATTAACCCGCACCCGGCGTTTCCGTTGCACCATCGTCACATCGTGACCGGTTCGACCTCCCGGCGGCGGCCGAGCAGCAGGCAATCGGCGACGAGGCGCAGCGGGGCGACGTCGACCAGGCTCCGGCCCTGGTCGATCAGCTCGCCGAAGGTGCGGTAAATGTCGGGATATTCGCCAGGCCCGTCGTCCTCGTTCGGTTCGCCGTTGAGCAGCAGTGTGGACCCGCCATTCTCTAGCCGCACGCAAACCCCGTCGCTGGTCTCGATGGCAATCGTCCATTCCTCGCCCTCGGTGCGCCGCCAGTCGAGGCTGGCGGTCAGCGGCCCGTCGGCCTCCGGGCTATAAAATGTAACGTCGGCGGCAATCGGCGTCTGGGCGTTTTGTGGGACGCTGAGCGTGGCGTCGCGAACAAACAGGCCCCCGGGGGAGATTTTGGTTGCGATCGAGAAAGCGTTGATGCCGGGATCGAACACCCCGAACCCGCCCGGCTCCCAGATCCACGCCTGGCCAGGATGCCATTTGTGCACATCCTCATGCCAGTGGATCGCCATCGACCGGATTCGCTTGCCGGCAAGCGCCTTGGCCGCCGCATCGACCGTCGAATGGTGCTGCGCATGCCAGGTGGTGAACAGGGTCGTGCCTTGCGCCTGGGCGAGGCAATCGAGATCGGCGATTTCAGCGAGGCCGGCCGTCGGTGGTTTTTCGACCAGGCAGTGGAGACCGGCGAAGATGCATTCGCGCGCCATATCGTAGCGCGGGCCGGGCGGCGTGGTGATGGCGACGGCTTCGAGCCCCTGGACAGTGCGGATCAGCTCGCGCCAGTCGGTGAAGGTCTGCGCGACGCCATGCCCCGAGCGGCTCGAGGTCGCGACCAGCTCGAACCGCGGATTGGCCGCGATCGCCGGCACATGCTGGTCTTCGGCGATCTTGCCGAAACCGAGAATTGCGATCCTGATCGGCTTCACCCGCGCAAACCGGCGACGAAGGCGCGCGCCTTGTCGGCGGTCTCGGCGGCGGACTGACCGGGCTGGTAGAGCCCTCCGCCAAGACCGAAGCCATCGGCACCGGCATCGATCCATTCCCGCATGTTGTCGGGTCGGATTCCGCCGACGACGAAAATCGGGATGTTGTTCGGAATCACGGCGCGCTGCGCCTTGAGAACCGCGGGCGTAGCGGCTTCGGCAGGGAACAGCTTAAGCGCCGTTGCACCAGCCGCGATCGCCGTAAAGGCCTCGGTCGGCGTGAAATAGCCGGGGCAGGAAACCAGTCCCTCCGCTACCGACGCGGCGATGACCTCCGGGTTGGTGTTAGGGGAGACGATAATTCCGCCGCCTGCCGCGCGCACGTTCGGCACCTCCTCGGCCATCAGCACCGTTCCGGCGCCGACCAACGCCCGATCGCCGAGCCTGGCCGACAATCGCTCGATGCTTCTCAGCGGATCGGGCGAGTTCAGCGGCACTTCGATCATTCGGATGCCGGCATCGATGATCGTCTGACCGATGGCCTCGGCCTCCTCGGGTTTCACGCCGCGGATGATCGCAATCAGCGGACATTCGTCGAGATAGGCTCTGAACATATCAAATCCTCTCCGCGATTTGCTGAATGCCCGCGAGGAAGCAGCGTTCCCCGTCCAGCTCGATCGCCTCGCGGCCAGTTTCGGCGATGGCCGCCGCATAAAGCCGCGTCAGTTCCGGCCGTCCGATGACCCCAATCCGCGCGCTCGCCGGCCACGTCAGGCCGATTCGCACATCGGCCCCGATCAACAGCCCGCTGGTAAAAGAGGGCGCATCGTCCTTGCTGGTCTGGCCGAGAAGTACGCCTGCGCGCACTCCGAACAGGTCAGCCGAGAGCATTTCCCGCTTCATCGCGCGTCGAACTCCTCGTTTGAATGCTTCGTTCGGCTCGACCGGTCCCTGCAACAGGTCGGCGAGGATGCTGTGTTCCTTCAGCAGGTTGAACAATTCGCCGGTCATCACCGTGCCGAAAATGTGGATCGTGCCGTGGCGCAGCAGCACCCATTTGTTGTGCGTGCCGGGATGGCAGACGAAACCCTCGGGATTGATCAGGCCCGCCGCAACTCCGCCGAGCAGTTGCACCTCTTCGCCCCGCATCACGTCGGCCCGGCCCTGGCCGATAAACGACACCCCCGGAATGATCGCCTCGCGTTCACCGGCCCAGACCAGGTTCTTTACGAGATCGTCGATCCCGACTGGACAGGGAAGATAAGGCGCGTCGACCCAGCCGCGATTCGAGCCGGCCATTCCGGCGAGCAACAACGGCAGGTCGCCGAGCCGCTCGCGGATTTCGGCGACCGCAGCGGGGAATTCCCCCTTGGGCACCGACAACGCACCCTTGCCGTCCTCGAACTCG
>DATFUB010000062.1:0-25491 GCA_035261225.1 Sphingomicrobium sp. | reverse complement strand
TCGAACCGGCCGCCGAGTTCTTGCTCTAGGACATCGACGTTGCTGATCCCGTTCTGGAAACTGATCACCAGCGCGCCTTCGCGCCCGTGCGCCGCAATCTCCCGCGCCGCTTCGGCCGTCGCGCCGCTTTTCACCGTGAGCGCAATGATCTGCACCTTGCCTAGCGCGCTTGCGTCGGTGCGATAGTCGACGTCGTCGACACGGACCTGCCAGCCCGAATAATCGCTGACCGTCAGTCCGTTCGCGGCGATGTCGGCCGCGATCTTCGGCCGGCCGATGAAGGTGACCGGCAAGCCGGCCGTGGCCCAGGCCCCGCCGATGAAGCAGCCGACCGAGCCGGCGCCGAGGATCGCGATCCTATCCGCGGCCACGATATGGCGCGACGCCCTGGTCGGGCAGCCACAGCCCTTCGGGCGGCGGTCCCGACTGCCAGAAGACGTCGATCGGCATTCCACCGCGCGGGTACCAATAGCCGCCGATCCGCAGCCATTGCGGCTTCATTTCCTCGGTCAGGCGCTGGCCGATGCCGACCGTCACGTCCTCGTGGAACCCGGCGTGATTGCGGAAACTCCCGAGGAACAGCTTCAGGCTCTTCGATTCCACGATGGTCTCGGCGGGCGCATAATCGATCACCAGATGCGCGAAGTCGGGCTGACCCGTGACCGGGCACAGCGAGGTGAACTCCGGCGCGGCGAAGCGCACCAGGTAGAGCGCGCCGGGCCGCGGGTTGGGTACGTAATCGAGTACCGCCTCGTCCGGTGAGGCGGGCAGGCTGGTAGCCTTGCCGAGGTGCGTGGTCTCCATCGCGCGGCCACCTAGCAGCAGCGCCGCGCGAAGCCTATCCTCCGCCCATGGAATCGCTGGTTTCCACGCAATGGCTGGCCGAGCACCTCGGCGAGCCCGATCTCGTCGTCGTCGACTCCTCCTGGCACATGCCGTCGTCCGGCCGCAGCGGCCGCGCCGAATATCTCGACGCGCATATCCCCGGTGCGCGCTTCCTCGACATCGACGCGATCAGCGACAAGTCCAACCCCGCGCCGCACATGCTCCCGGCCGCCGAGGAATTCGGCGCGGCGATGGAGCGGCTCGGGGTGGGCAGCGCCGACCGCATCGTCGTCTACGACAATTCGCCGACCCGGACCGCGGCGCGCGGCTGGTTCATGTTCCGTCACTTCGGCGCCGACCAGGTCGCGATCCTCGACGGCGGGCTGCAGAAATGGGTCGCGGAGGGACGTCCGACCGAAAGCGGTGAGCCCGAACCGCGGGCGGCACGCTTTGACGCTCGCGAACGCGCCGGCGAGGTCGTCGCCAAGGCCGACGTGCTCGGCTGCGGGATCATTCTCGACGCGCGCGGCAGGGGGCGGTTCGAAGGTAGCGAGATCGATCCGCGCCCCGGAGTTGCGCCGGGCCATATCCCCGACGCGCACAACCTGCCGTTCGGCGCGCTCTACCGCGACGACGGGACCTTCCGCAGCCTCGATGAAATCCGGGCCCTGTTCAAAGACGCTGGGATCGACCCGGCGCAGCCCTTCACCGCTTCATGCGGCTCCGGAGTCACGGCCAATTCGCTGCTTTTCGCCGCCGATTTGCTCGGGGCAAATGGCAATCGGCTGTACGATGGAAGCTGGTCGGAATGGGGCGCCGACCCGGCAACCCCGAAGGCGCTCGGCCCCGCTTAGCGGAAAATGTGCTTGGCGACGTCCGCCAGCTCGCGGCGGATTTGCTCGACCAGCAGGCGGCTCGCTTCCTCATTGGGTTCGCGGCCTTTTTGCTGCTCGGTCAGCAATGCCTCGACCCCTGCCGCGGTCGCTCCGACCAGCTTGCTCGAACGCTTGTCGAACGAGCGGCGCTTGGCTTCGTCGGCTTCGGCCCAGGCCGCCGCGACGGCGTCATCGTCCTCAAGGTCCGACGCCGGTCCGCCGCCGTGCGGATCGACCAGCCGCAAGGCGTGGCGGACGGTGGTGAGGCGGGCGACCGCCTCGGCATAGGGCTCTTGGCGCGGCCGTGGCGCGTCGTCGGGGAGCAAATGCAACATTGTGCCCGAGTAAATGGGCGAGGCTAAGAATCCGTGAATCATTAAGCCGTTATTGCGAGGAGCCGAAGGCGACGCGGCAATCCAAACGCCCTCTGGATTGCTTCCCCCGGCATTCGCCGGGGTCGCAATGACGAGTTGGGACTACGCCCCGCTGGTCGCGTCGACGTCGCGCAGGATCCAGCCGCGCTGCGGGATCGTCTCGATGAATTCGGCCCCGCCCGACGCATTGCGCAGCTTCTTGCGCAGCTTGGAAATGAACACGTCGATGATCTTGGGCTGAGGCTGGTCGTCCGAGCGGCGATAGAGATGCTTGAGCAGCATCGCGCGGGTGACGACATTGTTGCGCGCGAACGCCAGCAGCTCGAGCACGCGATATTCCATCTCGGTAATGCCGATCGGGTGGCCATCGATGCGGATCAGCCGCTGGACCTGGTCGACGCTGAGCCGCCCGCCGCACAACGTCGCCGGCATTTCGCTGCCGCTGGCTTTGAGTGATGCGAGCAGCTTTGACGCGGCTTCCTCGCTATCCTCCGGCGAAATGGTCCTTGGGCTACCGATCAGCGCCTGCTGGATTTCGCCGAGCAAAGTGTGCGCTTCTTCGACCAGGCGCGAGCCTTCTTCGAACCGGCGGCGCGAGCGGTCGAGCATCGATTCGATCTCGACCAGACGAGCAGAGAGGGTTTCTTCAGCCATCGAAAGGGATTGACCCCCCTTTTCTTGCGTTACTGCCCGGCCTGAGCCGAAGCGATGTTAGTGTCAGCCGCCGGGGCGGACAAAATCTGAAGCGTCGTCGCGCCCTTGTCGACAACGCGCGTATCGGGGTCCCACACGGTCGAGCGGATGCCGATCTGGGCGCGCTCGCGCCCGGCTGCGTCGAGCATGCTGGTTTCGGCCTGGCTGCGCGGGGCAGGGCCGCCGAACAGAGCGTCGATCGCCTGCTGCTGGGCGTCCCCGGCGCTGAGGCCGGCGGTGCCCGCGACCGGTGGGGTCAGGCTGAAATCGGGCGGAATGATCAACGGCGCATTGCGCGCAACCGCGAATTCGTCGGGCGTTCCGCTCCGGCTCTTGAACAAAGAGCAGCCGCTGGTCGCGACGGCGGCGACCAAAAGAGCGGCGGTCAGGGTCTTACGCATGTTCGATCGTCTCCTCGGGGCCGGGCCCCTTTCGCTGCTCCTTACGGGTCAGGAACGCGCGCAGCAACAATATCACGACGCCGATGCTAATCGCAGCATCGCCGACATTGAATACCAAAAACGGGCGGCACACACCGTTTTCGAAGCTCAGACACAGATATGGCGGTATACCGCGAAAGTGCAGGTCGGCGAAGTCGACGACATAGCCGAACCGGACGCGGTCGAGGATGTTGCCGAGCGCGCCACCGAGCACCATCCCGAGCGCGATCTGGTCGGCGCGGTTCTTCTCACGCCCGATCCAGAACGCGACCCCGAGCGCGATCGCACCCGTCAGCGCGACCAGCATCCAGCGGCCGACCGGGTTGCTAGCGTTGAGCAGGCCGAGCGAAATGCCCTGGTTTTGCGTGTAGGTCAGGTTGAAGATCGGCAGCAGCACCAACTGGTCGCCGAGATGGGCGATCCGCAGCGGCCCGGTGACCAGCCATTTGATGAGCTGGTCGAGCGCGAAAACCGCAAGCGCGATCATAAAGCCCAACCGGCGCTCAGCCATTCACCACCGCCTCGCAGCGAGCGTCGAGGCCGCCGTCCGTCTTCACGTCAGGCAGATAGCGCCAGCAGCGCGCGCATTTGTGATTGGCCGTCTTGGTCACCTTGATCTCATCGCCTTTGTGAACTGTCGAGGTGATGAACAACTCCGCAAGCAGCTCGGCATTCTCGTCGCTTGGCACCGTTACTTCGGCCTCGAGGCTCGAGCGGATGACCTTTTCGCGCCTGAGCGGCTCGATCGCTTCGGTGACCTGCGTTCGCAGCGCGCGGAGCGCGGCCCATTTCGCGTCGTCGGCGTCGACCGCGGGAACCTCCGGCCATTCGAGCAGATGCACGGACCCCGCGTCGGGATAGCGCGTGCCCCATACTTCCTCGGCTGTGAACACCAGCACTGGCGCCAGCCAGCGCACCAGTGCGTGAAACAAGGTATCGAGCACCGTCCGATAGGCGCGACGCTTCAACGACGACGGCGCATCGCAATAGAGGCTGTCCTTGCGGATATCGAAATAGAAGGCGCTCAAATCCTCGTTGGCGAAATCGGTCAACGCGCGGACGTAGGTGTTGAAGTCGAAATCCTCGACCGCCTGGCGGAGCTTCGCGTCGAGCTCGGCCGTCAAATGGAGCATGTAGCGCTCGAGCTCGGGATAGGCCGCGACATCGTCGAGCCGTTCCTCCTCGTTGAACCCATCGAGCGCGCCGAGCAGATAGCGGAAGGTGTTGCGCAGCTTGCGATACTGGTCGCCGACCCCCGCCAGAATCTCCTTCCCGATCCGGTGGTCCTCGGTGAAATCGACCGACAGTGCCCACAGCCGGATGATGTCCGCGCCATATTCCTTCATCAGGTCGAGCGGGCTCACCGTATTGCCCAGGCTCTTGGACATTTTCAGGCCCTTGGCGTCCATCGTGAAGCCGTGGGTTAGCACCGCGTCATAAGGCGCGCGCCCGCGCGTCCCGCAGCTTTCGAGCAGGCTCGACTGGAACCAGCCGCGGTGCTGGTCGGAACCTTCGAGATACAAATCGGCGGGCCAGCGCTCCTCGGGCCAATGGCCGCTTTCCAGCGTGAACACGTGGGTGCAACCGCTGTCGAACCAGACGTCGAGGATGTCGCCGACCATCTCATAATCGTCGGGGTTGCGGTTGCCGAGGAAGGTGGCTGCATTCTCCGCGTCCCACGCGTCGACGCCGCCCGCGCGCACCGCCTCGACGATGCGTGCGTTGACCTCCGGGTCGACCAGCAGTTCGCCCGTCTTCTTCTCGACGAACAAAGCGATCGGTACGCCCCAGGCGCGCTGGCGGCTGATCACCCAATCGGGCCGATCCGCGACCATCGAACCCAGCCGGTTGCGGCCTTTCTCGGGCACGAAGCGGCTGTCGGCGATGGCCTTCAGCGCCAGCTGGCGGAGCGTCGGCGTCTGTGCGATCGCGCCACCTTCATTGTCCCAGCGCTGCTCGGCGAAGCTCTCGCAATGCCAGGCGGGCAGCGGCCGATCCATCGCGATGAACCATTGCGGGGTGCAGCGGTAGATGACCTTGGCCTTCGACCGCCACGAATGCGGGTAGCTGTGCTGAAAGTCCGCGCTGGCGGCGAGCAAGGCGCCAGCGTCGCGCAGGTCCGAGCAGATCGGTCCGTCGGGCGCGTTGAACTTGGCGTTGATGACGCTGCCCTGGCCGCCGAGCCACAGCCAGTCCGAGCGGTAGAATCCGCCCGCGTCGACCGCGAACACTGGGTCGATCCCGTTCGCCTTGCACAATTCGAAATCGTCCTCGCCATGGTCGGGCGCCATGTGGACCAGGCCCGTGCCCTGATCGGTGGTGACGAAGTCGCCGGCAAGGAACGGCCGCGGCTTGGCGAAGAACCCGCCGAGCTTGTGCATCGGGTGCCGGGTGATCGTGCCGGCGAGATCGGAGCCGCGTATGACCTTGTCAGCTTTGCCGCTGTCCCACCCGCCGAAATGGCCGTCCACTCGCTTTTCGAGTTCCTGCCAAAGATCCTCGGCAACCAGAAAATTTCGAGAACTACCGCCTTCTTGAGCGAGGACGTAATTGACCTCAGGATTGTAGGCGATTCCCTGGTTGACCGGGATCGTCCACGGCGTGGTCGTCCACACCACCGCATAAGCGCCGACCAGCTCGGGGATCGGGCTTTCGACGATCTCGAAACCGACATCGATCTGGGTCGAAACGATGTCCTCATATTCGATCTCGGCTTCGGCCAGCGCGGTCTTTTCGACCGGCGACCACATCACCGGCTTGGCGCCGCGATAGAGCTGGCCGCTCTCGGCGAACTTGAACAATTCGGAGACGATCGTCGCCTCGGCCGCCTTGGCCATTGTCAGATAGGGCTCGTCCCAGTCGGCATTGATCCCGAGCCGCTTCAACTGCTCGCCCTGCACGTCGACCCAATGCTGGGCGTAAGCGCGGCACTCGGCCCGGAACTCCTTGACCGGCACCTCGTCCTTGTTGAGCTTTTTCTTGCGATATTGCTCCTCGACCTTCCACTCGATCGGCAGGCCATGGCAGTCCCAGCCGGGCACGTAGGGTGCGTCCTTGCCGAGCAGATTCTGCGTCCGGACCACCATGTCCTTCAACGTATGGTTGAGCGCATGGCCGATGTGGATGTCGCCGTTGGCGTAGGGCGGGCCGTCGTGAAAGATGAACTTGTCGCGGCCCGCACGCGCCTTGCGCAGTTGGCCGTACAAATCCTCCTCAACCCAACGCGCGGCGATCACCGGCTCCTTCTGCGGCAGCCCGGCCTTCATCGGAAAGTCGGTGCGCGGCAGGAAGACGGTGGAGCGGTAATCGGTCTTGGAGCCAGGGGTTTCAGGAGCGTCGGACATGGAGGCTGGGCCTTAGCGGGGCGTTCCCCACAATTGCAAACCCGTCATTGCGAGTGGAGCGAAGCAATCCAGAAAAGGGGTAGGAATCACACGAAGGCACGAAGATCACGAAGGGGTCGGCGCCTCTTCTTCGTGCCTTCGTGCCTTCGTGTGAAACAATTGCTGGATTGCCGCGTCGCCTTCGGCTCCTCGCAATGACGCCTACGGTAGAGCAAGAAGCCTTCGCGCCGCCGCCTCGTCGTCCTGCATCTGCGCGACGAGCGCTTCGACGCTCTCGAACTTCTCCTCCTCGCGGATGTACGCGTGGAGCGCGACTTCGATCGTCCGCCCGTAAAGGTCGCCGTCGAAGTCGAAGATGTAGGCCTCGAGCAATTCCTGCGGCGGTTCGAACGTCGGCCGCACGCCGAGGCTCGCGACGCCCGGATGTTCGGACCCGTCGTCGATCGTCACCCGCACGGCGTAGATGCCGTACTTCGGCCGCTGGTAATCCCCGAGCTCCACATTCGCCGTCGGATACCCAAGCTCGCGGCCGCGCGCGTCGCCGCGCTGGACTACGCCGGCGATCGTATAAGGCCGGCTCAGCATGTGGGTCGCGGTGCCGCTGTCGCCGGCGATCAGCGCCTCGCGGATCCGCCCCGACGAAATGCGCTCGCCGTCGAGCAGCACTTGCGGCACCGCTTCGGCGACGACGCCGTGCTGCGCGCCCAGCGTCTTGAGCAGCGCGGGATCGCCTGTGCGGCCCTTGCCGAAGCTGAAATCGTCGCCGGTGATCACCCCCGCGGCCCCGATTCGCCCCGCCAGCACGTCGCGGACGAACTCCTCGGCATCCGTCGCGGCGAGCGCCCGGTTGAATTCGAACACCAGCATCGCGTCGGCGCCGGCGTGCGCAAACAGATCCTCGCGCTGGTCGAGCGTGGTCAGCCGGAACGGCGGAATGTCCGGCTTGAAAAACTTGACCGGGTGGGGATCGAAGGTCGCGACGATCGCCGGTCGACGCTCGTGAAAAGCGCGCTGGATCGCCCGATTCACCACCGCCTGGTGGCCGAGGTGGAAGCCGTCGAAATTGCCGAGGGCGACGACGCTGCCCTTGAGGTGATCGGGGACACCGCCGTCGAGGGTCAGCCGCTGCATTGGCGGGGGCCTTAGTGGGTCGGGCGGTGTTTCCGCAACAGCCGGTATTCGTTCCAGGCGAGGGCCATGATGATGAGGTCGAGCGCTGTGATGGCGATCAGGCCAATGTCGTGGGTAAAGCTGTAGCGGTAGAGTTGATAGGCGATGAACAAGGTCAGCACGGCGAAGGTCGCCGGATAGGCCCACAGTTTGCGGCTGAACAATGCGGCGACGATCGCCATGTTCACGATGCCGTGGCTGACCAGATAGAAGGCGTAGAAATGATGCTCCTGGCCGGAAAACGTCCGCGCGAACTTCGCCATCAGATCGTTGCTGTCTCCGGCTGTGCGGTAAAGCCAATCGACAATCGTGCGGGTGTCGAACAGATAGAGCGCGAGCCCGCCGACGACCTCGATCAGGGCGTGGAGCCCCTTCAGCGTGACACTGGCCAGGAACAGCTGGTGGACTCGATTCTGGGCCATGACCGCCCCTTCGGGGCAAAGGGCGGGCAAAGGTCAAGTCGCTCCCTTGACTTCCCTTTTTGGCGATCCTATTTCGCGCATATCCCGATCCACCGGTATCCCGGCGGCGCATTCGTGCGCGCGTCGGCTTTTCGTTTGGATCGGGTCATGAAGCGAAGAGATGGGCGTGGAATGAGGCGTGGGATTTCCCCTCTGCAAATTCGACACCCGTGGAGCTGAAGAAGGGTAGAGAATGGCTCGTATTGCCGGGGTGAATATCCCCACGAACAAGCGCGTCGAAATCGCGCTGACCTATATCCACGGAATCGGCCGCACCACGGCCAAGGGCATCATCGCCAAACTGGGGATCGCCCCGGAAAAGCGAGTCCAGGAGCTGACCGACCAGGAAGTCAGCCATATCCGCGAAGCGATCGACCGCGATCACAGCGTCGAGGGTGACCTGCGCCGCGAGACCGCGATGAACATCAAGCGGCTGATGGACCTCGCCTGCTACCGCGGCTTGCGCCACCGCAAGGGCTTGCCCGTCCGCGGCCAGCGCACGCACACCAATGCGCGCACCCGCAAGGGCAAGGCCCGGCCGATCGCCGGCAAGAAGAAATAAGCCAGTCCTTCGAGGGTGCGCTCAGCCGCTCCCCAGGACGAACGGTTTCGCAGGATTAGGATTTACCAATGGCTCAAGCACCGCAGCGCCTTCGTCGACGGGAGCGCAAGAACATCACGTCCGGCGTGGCGCACGTCAACGCCAGCTTTAACAATACCATGATCACCATCACCGACGCCCAGGGCAACGCCATCGCATGGAGCTCGGCCGGAATGATGGGCTTCAAGGGTAGCCGCAAATCGACGCCGTACGCGGCGCAGGTCGCGGCCGAAGACGCCGGCAAGAAGGCCGCCGAACACGGCGTCCGCACGCTCGAAGTCGAGGTCAAGGGTCCCGGGTCGGGCCGCGAAAGCGCGCTCCGGGCGCTCCAGGCGGTCGGTTTCCAGATCACCTCGATCCGCGACGTCACCCCGATCCCGCACAACGGCGTCCGTCCGTCGAAGCGGCGCCGCGTCTAGGACTTTCGACTGGGTCGCCGCTTTCGCGGGGATGACGAGAACGTATTTGAAATCAGGGGCCGCCCCCAGGCCCCCAACTGCCAAGGGAAAAAAATGGCCGTCAACGCAAAGAACTGGCAGGAACTGAAGAAGCCCAATTCGCTCGAGAAGAAGCAGTCGGGGGGCGACGTCCGCCGCCGCGCCGCGTTCGTCGCCGAGCCGCTCGAGCGCGGCTTCGGCATGACGCTGGGCAACTCGCTGCGCCGGGTCCTGCTGTCGTCGCTCCAGGGCGCCGCGATCACCTCGATCAAGATCGACGGTGTGCTGCACGAATTCAGCTCGCTGACCGGCGTCCGTGAGGACGTCACCGATATCGTCCTCAACGTGAAGCAGATCGCGCTCCGCATGGAAGGCGAGGGCCCCAAGCGCCTCCACCTTTCGGCGACCGGCCCGGCCGACGTCACCGCGGGGATGATCGCCACCGCCGGCGATATCGAGGTCACCAACCCCGATCTCCTCATCTGCCACCTCGACGAAGGCGCGACGCTCAACATGGAGCTCACCGCCGACATCGGCAAAGGCTATCAGCCGGCCCAGGCCAACCGCCCGGCCGACGCGCCAATCGGCCTGATCCCGGTCGACGCTTTGTACTCGCCGGTGCGCCAGGTTGCGTACAAGGTCGAGAACACCCGCGTCGGGCAGGAACTCGATTACGACAAATTGACGTTGACCATCGAGACCGACGGCACCGTCGCCCCCGAGGACGCGCTCGGTTATGCCGCGCGGATCCTTCAGGACCAGCTGCAATTGTTCGTCCACTTCGACGACAGCCAGGTGCGCATGGCGGCCTCGCCGATGATCGGAACGCCGTCCGCGGCCATGCCGATCGAGACCCAGGCCGACACCAACCAGCTCAACCGTTACCTGCTCAAGAAGGTTGACGAATTGGAGCTGTCGGTGCGCAGCGCCAATTGCCTCAAGAACGACAACATCATCTACATCGGCGACTTGGTCCAGAAGACCGAGGCCGAGATGCTGCGGACCCCCAATTTCGGCCGCAAGTCGCTCAATGAGATCAAGGAAGTGCTGGCGTCGATGGGGCTGCGCCTGGGCATGGACATCCCCGGCTGGCCGCCCGAGAACATCGAGGAAATGGCCAAGAAGCTCGAACAGGAAATGCTCGGCTAAATCCAGCCTTTCAGGCTTCAGGAACAAGGAAGGGCCGCTGGCGACAGCGGCCCTTTTCGATTCATTCCCCATACACCTGACGATCGGGCCAAACGGTAAAGGCGAACGGCCTTCCGCTTGCGGCGGGCCGAACTGGATTCTCCGGGAAAAAGGCTGAAGGTTCCGACCCTTAAGAGTCGGGACAAACACATGGTCGATACGGTCAAGACGCGGCGGACGCATTATGAAGTGCTCGGGCTGGAACCGACGGCGACCGACGACGAGATCGAGCGGGCGTTCGCCGGGTCGATCAGCATTTTCCAGCCGCATGGTTTCAGCGGCGTCGCCGAGGCGGCCGTGGCCTTCCGCACCCTGCGGGACCCGGCGCGGCGCCGCGCCTATGACGCCGAGCTCGGCCTCAACGCCAAACCGGAACCGCGCCCGTCGCCGATGAGCTGGCGGGTCGGGGCGCAGTTCCTGAGCGCATCCGGGATGCCCATGCAGCCACGGGCGGCGGAACCTTACGTCGAGCCCGAAGCGACGCCGTCCATCGCCGCGGCGCTGCGCAAACTGGCGAGCCCGGAGCCGCTGCACACTGCACGACCCGCGCCGGAGCCACCAGCACCGGACCCCCGGCCGCCACGCCCGCCGGAAGCGAAAGCCGCGCCCAAGGCTGATCCGCCATTTGTTGGCGATCGTATCGTTCATCTCGCCGTGAGCGAAGGCCGGCACGAGGCCGAGGCGGGTGCGATCCCGTGGAAGCCGATCGGGATCGTGGCCGGCGGCGTGATCGTGGCCGGGGCGATCCTCGGCGGCTGGGCGGAGTGGGACGCGGGTAACGCGATGGAGCCGCAGGCGGCCAAGGAATCGGCGAAGGCCGTGCTTCCGCCGCCAACCACGTTCACGGTCAGCGATCCGGCAACGAAGGCCCCGAGCGCGATTCTCGACGCCGCCCGGCCGCTGCTGCCCAAGCGAACCGTCAGCGCCGCGACCCGCGTCGCGCGCGCCCGGCCGACGTCGCAGCTCGCCGATGTGGAGCGGCAATTATCCGAGCTGCCGGCGACTGCCCCGGCGCAGGTCGACGCAACCAGGCAAGCGGTCGAAGCGGCGCCGGTGGCGGCGGCGAGCCTGCCGCTGCCCAACCGGGTGATCGCGCGAACACTCGCGCGGATCGGCTATCCCTGCGGCCAGATTGCGTCATCGACCCCGGCCGAGGCGGCCGGTGTGTTCAAGGTGACCTGCACGTCGGGACATTCTTACCAGGCGGCGCCGGTGCGCGGGCGCTATCATTTCCGCCGCTTGGGCGGTGGCTAGGCCGCTGGAGCGCTGAGCGCCGACGAGAAGCCTGGGCCGGGGGCCGCCGCTTGCGCGGGGGGCAAATGGACGGTCACCGACGCGCGTGGATTCGGGCGGCTGCAGCCGCCCAGCAAGAGTATGGTCAGCAACAATCCGGTTGAGCGGTTCACCCTCGCGTTCCCAAGCCTTCGAACGATTTCCCGACCTTGGTCCCAAGATATTTCGAATGTGCTAAAGCCAGGGCCAGGGGGGACGCGATTATGGGCGAAAGGTTCGAACGGCATCGGCAGCCCTGGCGCGCCGACGAGCTTCACCGGCTCCGCACGCTGGCGGGCAAGGGCATGGCGTTGAAGGCGATCGCCAAGGCGCTGATCCGAAGCGAGGAGTCGGTCAAGCAGCGCGCCAAGGAGGACGGGCTCAAGATCGCAAGGCTGCGCTAGGCGCGGAGTTCATTTGGCGCGGGGCTCGTGGCCGCGTTAAGCAGCAACGGTTCAATCGAAGGAGTCGAAGCGATGGCGAGCGATGCGCAGGCTTATAGCGGCCAATGCTTTTGCGGCGCGGTCGGGATTGAGGCCGTCGGCGAGCCGGCCGGCCAGGGATATTGTCACTGCGAATCGTGCCGGACGATGTCGGGCGCGGCGGTGCGCGGGTTCACTTTGTGGCCAGCGGACGCGGTGCGCGTGACCAAGGGCGAGGAACTGCTCAAGGGCTTCAACCGGGCCGGCTTTTCCGACCGCCAGCATTGCACGAATTGCGGCGGCGCGGTGCTGATCCAGCATCCGACGATCGGCATGACCGACGTCCATTCGGAGACATTGCGCGGGTTCGACTTCCAGCCGGCGCTGCACGTCAATTACCAGGAGCATGTGTTGCCGATCCGCGACGGGCTGCCCAAGCAAAAGGACTTTCCCGCGGAGCTCGGCGGGTCGGGCGAATTGATCGCCGAATAAATGATCGTGCACGCCTGTCCCCCGGACAGGCTGCGCGCGATCATTCTTCGGTTCGGACGAGAACCGTCTCGCCGATCAGCAGGAACAACAGGAACGGCGCCCAGGCCGCGATCAGCGGCGGGTAGGCGCCGGCGTTGCCCATCGCGAGGCTGAAATTGTCCGCGACGAAATATGCGAAACCGAGCGCCATGCCGAGCGTCGCGCGGAGCAGGACCTGGCCAGAGCGGGCGAGGCCGAAGGCGGCGACAGCGGCGAGCAACGGCATCAGCAGGGTCGACAACGGCGCGGAAATCTTGTGGGCGAGCCCGGCGCGCGCCTCATCGGCCGGGCGGCCGGCCGCCTCGAGCTCGGCGATGCGCTGCTGCAGCGTCCAATAGTCGAGCTGGGTCGGGTCGACCTTGGCGAGGGTCAGCTGTTGCGGGGTGACCCCGGCGAGCGCAGTCAGCCGCGGCTCGCTTCGGACGAGGTTCATGGTCGCGTCGTAGACTTTCACGTTGTTCAGCAGCCAGTCGCCGGTGGCCGGCCGCGGGACCGCAGAATCGGCGCGGATCATGCGCTCGAGGATGCCGCCGGTGCGGTCGTAGATGGCGATATTGTCGACGTGGAAGTCGGCGCCGCGGCCGGCGACCCGGCCGGCGCGGATCAAATCCTCGCCGCTCAACAGCCAGACGTTGGACAGCACCCCGCTTTCGGGCGGGATCGGCTTGTAATCATTGTCCGACCAGGCGGTGACGACGCGCGCCGCCTTGACCACAACGGTCTCGTTGAATGCGAACAGGCCGGCCGCGATGACCAAGCTGGCGACGATCAGCGGAGCGAGGATCTGATGCGCCGAGACGCCCGCGGCCTTCATCGCCACCACCTCGCTGTGCTGGTTGAGGCCGACGAACGCGATCAGCGTGCCGAGCAATACCGAGAAGGGCAGGAAGCGCGACACGAGGAGCGGGATGCGCAGGCCGACGTAACGCCACAATTCGGCATCGCCGTTGCCGGGGATCGCGAGGATCTTGCCGGATTCGCCGAGCAGATCGAGCGTCATCAGGATCAGCACCAAGGCGAACAGCACCGCGAGGCCGCGGGTCAGGAAGAGGCGCACCGAATAGAGAGCGATCTGGCGCGACGGGAAGAACTTGAGGTTGATCATGCGTCGGCCGACCGCGGCAGCAGCGACCGGGCGCGGCGCGCGGCCTTGGCCGCGAACCATTCGAGCGCACCGATCGGCTGTCCGCCCGGCTTGTCCGCGATCACGTGATACATCCACGCGATCAGCGCCGCGAGCAGGACCAGCGGCACCCACAGGGCGAGGATCGGATCGAGCCTGCCCTGCGACGCCATCTGCTCACCGTACTGGTTGACCTTGTGATAGGCGACCACGATCACGATCGACAGGAAGATGCCGAGAGCGGACGAGCTGCGTTTGGGCGGGATCGCAAGCGCGATCGCGAGCAGCGGCAAGAACAGCATCATCACCACTTCGACGAGGCGGAAGTTCAGAGCGGCCTGGGCTCCGATCCGTTGATGCGCGTCGGTGGCGCCGCCGCCGTAGCCGCGCCGGAACAGTTCATTCAGATAGAGCTCGTCGGAATCGCTCCCGCGACGGCGGAACTGGTCGATCACCGGCAGTCCGATCGGCAAATCGTAGGTTTCGAACGACAAAGTCCGGGGCGTGGCGAACTTGGGCGAATCCTGGACTAGCCGGCCTTTCACCAGCCGGAACAGGATGGTGTCGGGGTCGTCGGTCGCGAGGAACCGGCCGCGCTCGGCGGTCGCGGCCACGGTCATGCCGTTCTTGTCGTCCATCTCGACGAAGATGCCGTGGAGCTGCGTCCCCTGGTGCTCGCTGCGGTCGATGCGCAGCGTCAGGCGATGGCCGAGCTGGTTGAACTCGGCGACCTTGATCGCGGCGCCGAGCGCACCGGACTTAAGGTCGAAGCGCAGGCCTTCGTAGCGGTAATGCGACCAGGGCTCGAGGTAGCCGACTATGAACAGGTTGAGGACCATCAGCGGGATGGCAAAGGCATAGGGGACGCGCAGCAACCGCCCGAAGCCGACGCCAATCCCGCGCAAGGCGTCGAGCTCCGACGACAGTGCGAGCTTGCGAAAGGCGAGCAGGATGCCAAGCATCAGGCCGATCGGGATTCCGAGCGAGAGATATTCGGGCAGGAGGCTGGCGAGCATGCGCCACACGACGCTGACCGGACCGCCAGCATCGACGACGTACTGAAACAGGCGCAGCATCTTGTCGAGCACCAGCAGCATCGCCGCCAGCACCAGCGAGCCCAGCAGCGGAACCGCGATGGAGCGCGCCAGGTAGCGGTCGATTAAAGTCAGCTGGCGCAAATTTGGTCGTCCCGACACCATGATTTGGCCGCAAAGGCAGCCGACATTGCACAAGGGACGGATTCACCCTGGCATGCCTGGGCGTCCGTACCAGCCGAGGCTCTACACCGAAGCGGTCCGTGAAATCATGTCGAAAACGCGTCCAGTGCCGATTGCAAGTCCGGCAGCCCGTTTGGCGGCCGGTTTTGGCGCGTATAGCAGGCGCCGGCCGGGGCAATGATGGGACGGCCGAGGATCGCCCTGCTGTCGAACCCCAAGTCGACCGGCAACCTCGCCCAGCTGCCGCGCATTCGCGCTTTCTGCGCCGAGCACCCCGATATCTTCCATTATGAAGTCGAGCACGCCCATCAGATTGGTGAGGCGCTCAAAACGATCGCGCGGGTGCGGCCCAAAGTGCTGGTCGTCAACGGCGGCGACGGCACCGTCCAGGCCGCGCTGACCGAGCTCTACAATGGCGGGCATTTCGGTGATTCGACCCCTCCAGTCGCAGTGCTGCCGAGCGGCAAGACCAATCTCATCGCGCTCGACCTCGGCGCCCAGGGCGACCCGATCGCGACGCTCGCGCGGCTGATCGAGATCGCCCAGGACGATATTGCGCCTTATGTCGTCGCCCGCGAATTGATCGCTTTGCGCAACGGCGAGAACGATGGCCGGCCGGTGATCGGGATGTTCCTCGGCGGCGCCGGGCTGGCCGACACCATGCTTTACTGCCGCGACAAGATTTATCCGTTGGGCCTGCCCAACGGCCTCGCGCACGTGATCACCGCGCTCGCCCTGCTGGCGAAGATGGTCCTGCGCGTGAAAGCCGGGTTCCTGCCGCCCGATCCCGCCCCGCTCAGCGTCTCGATGCGCGAAAAGGGCAATATGCTGACCGGGCGGTTTTCGCTCCTCGCCGTCACCACGCTCGAGAAATTGCTGCTGTCGGGCGACCTCGGCGGCAAGCGCGAGGGCGTGCTCAAACTGCTTGCGGTCGAGGAGCAGCCGATGTCGCTGATCCGCGGCTTCGCGGCGAGCCTGCTCGGCAAGCTCGGCCGGACCAAGGTCCGCGGCGTGCATTTCGAGGAAGCGAACGAGATCACCATCGAAGGCGACAGCTCGAACGTGATCCTCGATGGCGAGACTTTCCGGGCCGAGCGCGGCTTCCCGATCAACCTGACGCCCGCGCAACCGCTGTCGTTCGTCAAACTGGCGGCCTAGCCGTCATTGCGAGCGTAGCGAAGCAATCCAGTGCGACGGCCGGCCGCATATATCATGGCCAGCAAACGGAACGGGACGCTCTATACGGGGGTGACGCCCGATTTGGTGAAGTGCGTTTGGCAACATCGCAATGGGCTCGGCGAAGGTTTCACGAAGCGCTACCGATGCAAGACGCTGGTTTGGTATCAGGCGTTCGACACGATGGAGCAGGCCATCCTTCGGGAAAAGCAGATTAAGGCTGGCTCGCGGGCGGATAAGCTTGCGATCATCGAAGCCACAATCCGGATTGGCGGGATTTGTGGGATGACATTGCTCATCCCTAGTTCGTCCCTTCGAGCGGAGCGAAGCAAACCACAGGCGCACCGGATTGCCGCGCGCCTTCGGCGCTCGCAATGACGGCAAACTTGCGCACTCTCGTCGCCGAGGAACTGAATCTGCCCGCCGATGCCCGTGTCTTGGCGGTCGCTGAGGCCATTGCCGCGAAGCACGGCGCGGCGAGCCGGGCGGTGCTGTTCTACGGTTCGTGCCTGCGCGAGGAGCAGCTCGACGGGCTGATGCTCGACTTCTACCTGATCGTCTCGGATTATCGCGCGGCCTATCGCAAGAGATGGCTCGCCTCCGCGAACCGGTTGATCCCGCCCAACGTCTTCTATTTCGAGCATGACGGGCTGGCGGCCAAATATGCCGTGCTGAGCGAGGCGGATTTCAATCGTTTGAACGGGCCGGAAACGCGGAGCGTGTCGGTTTGGGCGCGTTTCGCCCAGCCCTCGCGGCTGGTGTGGGCGGCCGATGAGCAAGCCCGGCGGTCGGTGATCGATGCGGTCAGCCGCGCTGCGCCGACGTTGCTCGCCGCCGCGGGAGGAATTGAGGGGGACGACCCGCTCGATTTGTGGCGGCGGGCGTTTGCTTTGACCTATTCGGCCGAACTCCGGGCCGAGCGTAAGGGCCGCGCAGCTTCGGTCGTCGACCTCGATCCTGACCGCTACCGCCGGTTTACAGGGCCCGCGTTGGCGCGGGCCAAAGCGTTGAAAGTGAGCGGCGGCTGGGCTCGGCGCCGCGCCGAGGGCAAGCTGCTGTCCGTCGCCCGCCTTGCCAAGGCGACCGCGACCTTCGCCGGAGGTCCCGACTATATCGCGTGGAAGATCAACCGCCACGCGGGGACCAATATCGAATTGAAGCCGTGGCAGCGGCGCTGGCCGCTGCTCGCCGCGATCAGCCTTTTGCCCCGCCTGCTGAAGAGCGGAGCGGTACGCTAGCGGTCCGGGCGAGGGCCGCGGAGACCGCGCCGGCGAGCGCGCCGACGGTGAAGGGCTTGCGCAACAGCTCGTGGCCGCGCAGGTCGTCGCTCTCGCCTTCGCCGACGTAGCCGGTGACGAATAGCACCGCGAACTCGCGGCTTTCAGTCGCCTTCAGGTGGCGGATCAATTCGGGTCCGGTCATCTCGGGCATGATCACGTCGCTGATCACGAGATCGAACTGCTGGGACTTGAACAGGTCGATCGCCTCGGCGCCGCCCGAGCAGTCGACCGGTTCGTAATCGAGATCTTCGAGCGCGCCGACGGTCGCGGCGCGGACGCGCGGGTCGTCCTCGACCAATAGGATGCGCGCACCGGGGACGCGGACGTCGGTATCGGTGCGCTGGACTGCCGGGTGGATTCGCACCCGCGCCGCGGCCTCGGTGCGCGGCAGATAGATGGACACCGTCGTGCCTTTGCCGACCTTGCTTTCGATCCCGACCTCACCGCCCGACTGGTGGGCGAAGCCAAAGATCTGGCTGAGGCCAAGCCCGGTGCCCTTGCCGACCGGCTTGGTGGTGAAGAACGGCTCGAACGCGCGCTCAAGCACCTCGGGCGTCATTCCGCAGCCAGTGTCCGCGACGCTGATCTTGACGTACTCGCCGGGGCGAATGTCGCCGACCTCATTGGCCGCCACCGTCCGATTTTCGGTCGTAATGCGCATCACCCCCTGGCCATCCATCGCATCGCGGGCGTTGACCGCGAGGTTGACGATGGCGTTTTCGAGCTGATGCGGATCGACGTAGGTCGGCCAGGTGTCGCGCGCGACCTTGACGTCGATCTTGATGCGCTCGCCGATCGTGCGGTCGAGTAGGTCGGACATTCCGCCGATCAAATCCTTGCTGTCGATCCGTTCGGGCAGCAGCGGTTCGGAGCGCGCGAACGACAGCAAACGGCGGGTCAACGCGGCGGCGCGGGTCGCCCCTTCCATCGCATTCTGGAGATGCGCGAGCACCTCGCGGCGGGGGCCGTTTAGGCGGCGCTGGGCGAGGTCGATCCCCCCGACGACCACCGCCAGCATGTTGTTGAAGTCGTGAGCGATGCCACCGGTGAGTTGCCCCACCGCCTCCATCTTCTGGACCTGGCGAAGCTGGGCCTCGGCCGCCTGGCGCTCCTCCGCCTCGGCCTTGAGCGCCTGGTTGGTCTCCCACAGTTCCTGGGTGCGGTCGCGCACCGCCTGCTCGAGCACTTCGGAACGCTCGGCCTCGGATTCGATCTGCTTGCGGGCAAGGGCGTTCTGGCGAAGGGCCTGGACGGCGACGACGCCGAGAAACACCGCGCCGAGACCGACGACAATACCAAGCCAGCTCAGATAGGTCGTGAACTGGTCGGCCTGTGCCGAAAAGAACTGGCTCTGGGCGATGCGATCGCGCAGCGACCGGCGCTCGCTGGTGATGATTTCATTGAGCTTCGTGTCCAGCGCTTTGACGCTGTCGTCTTTCTGGGCGGTGTAGAAATAGCCGATTCCGTTTTGCCCCTGACTGGCCAGCGCCGCCCGGGCCGCCGGTGCGAGCAACTGGCCGCGCCGATTGTACAGCGCCTGCAACTCGGCGACCCGGCGTACCTGCTCCGGGTTCCCCTTCACCAGCTTGGCGAGTTGGTTGATCTGGAAACCCGCGAGTTGCCAGTCGCTGGCATAGATGTTGCCGCTGCCCTTCACATTTTCGTCGAGCACGAACAGCGAAAGGGCGGATTCGGCGCGCGACATGTTCGAGCTGACGTTGCGGACGACCAGCGCGACGTCATAGGCATGGCGTTCCGCGGCGAGCGCGCGCTCCCGCGAGTCGTTGGTGAATTTCACGAGAAAGACCATCGCCAGCAGCACCAGCGCGGCGATCAATCCTGCGGCGGCGGCGCCTCCGCGGCGCCAGTCGAACCGCACTTCGTCCCCGTCCCCGATCATCCCTGCAGTCTAAACCCGTTAACCTTTTGGCGAAAGCCAAAGGTTCCCTCGAATTCGGCGTTTTTGCTCAGTCTATGCAGCCTGTAGCACGGCCCGCCGCAGCGAACATGCCAAGAATCTCACCGACCTGGTCTTCGGTGTGCAGCGCGCACAGCGAGCAACGCAGCAGGGTCATGTTGGCCGGGGTCGCAGGAGGGCGCGCGAGATTGACGTAGAGACCCTCATTGAGGAGCGCGTCCCACATCGCGGCGCCGGTCTCCAGATCCGGCATGATCACCGCGATGATCGCCGATTGCGGCTCGTCGGTGCCGAGGGTGAAGCCGAGCTGGCGGAGGCCAGCGTGGAGGCGCTTGCTATTCTCCCACAGATGGGCGCGCTTGTCGGCGGAGTTGGCGAGCTTGCGGATCGAGGTCGCGGCGGTCGCGACCACCGACGGCGGCAACGAGGCGGTGAAGACGTAGGGGCGGCAGACCAGCCGCAGAATCTCAAACTTCGGGTGGTTCGAAACGCAGAAGCCGCCGACCGTGCCGACCGACTTGGAGAAAGTGCCGATGATGAAATCGACGTCGTCGATGATCCCCTGGGCTTCGGCGACGCCGCGGCCATGCTCGCCGATGAAGCCCATCGAATGGGCTTCGTCGACCAGCACCATCGCGCCATTGGCCTTGGCCACCGCGACCATCTCCTTCAGCGGGGCGATGTCGCCGAGCATCGAATAGACGCCCTCGAGCACGACCAGTTTGCCGGCGCCCTCGGGAATGCGCTTAAGGCGCTTTTCGAGCGCGTCGATGTCGTTGTGGCGGAACGGCACGATTTGCGCGTTGCCGAGTGCACAGCCGTCGTAGATCGAGGCGTGGCTGTCGATGTCGAGGACGATGTAATCGTCCTTGCCGGCGATAGTCGAAATGATCCCCAGATTGGCCTGGTAGCCGGTCGAAAAGACCATCGCATGGTCCATTCCGTAGAAGTCCTTGAGCGCCTCTTCGCACGCCCGGTGACCCGCATAGGTGCCATTGAGGACGCGGCTACCGGTGGTGCCCGAGCCGAACTCGTCGAGCGCCTGTTTGCCCGCGGCGATGACGTCGGGATCGAACGTCATGCCCATGTAATTGTAGGTGCCGAGCAGGATCGTGCGCTTGCCGTTGCAGATCGCGACGGTCGGGCTTTCAACCTTTTCCATGACCAGGTTGAACGGGTCGGTCTGACCGGTTTCGAGCAGGGATTCGCGGAGCTCGATGACCGGATCGAATTTCGACAGCAGGTCGATCACGCTTTTAGCCGCTCCAACGCGTCGACCAGCTGGCCGACGGTCTCGATCTCGGCCTGCAAGTTCATCGAGATGAGGACGTCGAACTCGTCTTCGACAGTGGCGACGAAATCGAGCACGGTCAGGCTGTCCCATTCGAAGTCCTGAGCGAAGCGCGTCGCCTCGGTGATCGCCACGCCCTTCTTGTTGAAGGGCGCGATCATTTCGACGGTTTTGGCGTAGGTTTGCTGGCGGTCGGACGCGGTATCAGGCATGGGCTCGCTCGTTAATGGCGGGACCGCTGTTAAGCAACGCAATGGGGCGCGAATGCGGCGGTGACGAGGCCACTTCGGAAGCCGGCGAGGCTTGTCGCGTTGAGCGCGCTCGACGCGCGCCGGCAAGCTAACGCGCGAACCGTTTCCTCAAATCGGCCTTGATCGTCGGGCCGGCCAAGTGGGCATCGACATTCGAATAGCCTTCGCGCCGAAGCGCATTCCTGACGTCGTCGATGGTGGCCGAACAACGCGCCAGTTCAAATGCGCGTTCGATGATGTTCGAGGGGTGCATATCGTGTCCTGAAGGTTTCGCTGCCGTCATAAACGGCCGGTCACCCGCTTCCGTTCCCTCGGCGACTTCAACACCTAAGCCGGCCCCGCTCGCGGGTCCAGGCGGCGGCCGGTGACGCCCGAGATGTAATTGATCGGCGCGTGGTCGGCGAGGTCGCGGACCATCACGTTGCGCCACACTTTCCACGCGTAATCGAGCGGGTAGGCACGGCGCGCGGCGCGGCGATCATCGGCGACCAGCTCGGGTGCCGGGGCGTCGTGAACCGCGCCGAGGCGGTCGATGTAGAACTCGGGCGCGATATGAACGTAGCCGAGCAGCCGCGGCGGCACCGAGGTGACGAAGTCGGCGCAATCGACATAGCGGCGAACGGTGCGGCCGGCGAACAGCTTCGCGAAAGCGGCATCGCCGACCAATGGCGAGCCGAAGGTGACGAGGCGCGCGTCGGGCCGGGCCGCGGCCCCGATGGTCGCAATCGCCGCGCCGAGACTGTGCCCGGTGAGCACGAGACGGCGATGTTCGGTGGCGGCGAGCCAGTCAGCGATCGGTTGCGCAATGGACTGGTAGGCGTTGAGGAACCCGGCGTGGACCCGGCCGCCCGGCTCGAACGCGATCGGGTTAGTGCGTAGGTCGGCGGCGAGATCGCAAAAGCTGTCCGGTTGGGTGCCGCGGAAGGCGACAAAGGCGGTTCCGTCCGGCGTTGTGGTGGCGATGGCCTCGGTGCCGGTGGCAGCGAATTGGAAGGGCTCTGGCTTCGAGAAGCCGGAGCGGGTCAGGGTCGCGTCAAGCCGTGGGCCGTCGCCTTGTTCGAACCGGTAGTAAGCGAGCCGCGACAGCTCGGCCGCGATCCAGTCGATGTCCCAGCCGGTGCTGAAGTCGGCGGCCGGTTCGCCAAGTTCGGGCTTGTAGAGCGCATTGCGCGAGGCGTTGTAGGGAATGGCGGAGATGCTCGGCATGGTCGTTTCCGAAAAGAGCGAGCCAATGCAGAAGGCACGACGTGATCGCCCGAGTCAAGCGCACTTTAGTCCGGCATTAAGCATCCGCCCGTAAGGTTAGCGCGCCGAAGTTGCGGAGGGGCGAATGCGTGTAAATCTGGCGGCGCGGATCATCGTCATGGCGCTGGTCGCCATTTCGTATCTGATGATCCGGCTCTATTTTCGCGTCCCATTCGGGGTGATGTTGGCGGGCCTGATCGCGGTCCTCTTCGCCTTCGCCATCGGCTGGCCGATCGGATTCCTCGTGGGCCGCTATCTCAGCCGCGATGCCGATGTGGACACAACGGCCTTCAAGGTCGTCGCCGGCGTGAACATTGTTGCCTGGATCATCCCGGTGGTTGGCGTGGCGCTGTCGACAATGACTTTGCAGTTTTCGCGCCGCTCCGACGCGATGCCGGTATACTATTGGGTGTTGGCGGCCATCGGCGGGTGGGGCGCCATCGCCAATGCCGGGATCGGCGGCGCGCATGAGATGCAGATGCGCGAAAACCGTGCGCAGGCTCTCGAAATCGGCGGTGTCGTCGACAGCGGCGAGCGTTCAAGGGCGCGCTGCGCCTATGCAGCGCGCGAGGTGTGGTCGGCTGAGGACTTTGAGAAATACTGCCGCTAGATCCAGCGGTTGACGCGATACCATTCCGCCGTCGCGGCGAGGCCCTGCCGGGTTTCGATCCGCGGGTGCCACAGCTCCGGGGGCGGGAAGCGGCCCGAAGTCACGACCCAGTCTGGGTGGCTGAAATATGCCGCGCGGTCGGGGGTGAGTTTGGCACCGTCGCGTCGCAGCAGCCGGTCGATCCGCGCGGCGAGGTGAAGCAACGGGCGCGGCGCCGACAGGCTGACGTTGCGGCGGCCGACGGCTTGGCCCAGCGCCTTGGCGAAATCCTTGTGGCTCCAGCCGTCCGGAGTCCCATCGTCAGGCTCGATCACGACGCGCTTGGGTGCGCCGCGCGTGGTCAGCGAGAGCAGTAACCGGGCGAGGTCGTCGACATGGATCAGCGACACCCGGCCCTTGGGCGGGAGCAGCACCAGGCCGCGCTTGGCCATCTTGAACAGTTCGAGTGTCTCCTTGTCGCCGGGGCCGTAGACCGCCGGCGGGCGGACGATTGACCAATCGAGGCCGGAGCTTTCGACCAATTCCTCGGCGCGGGCTTTCGATGCTCCGTAGAGCGACAGCCTGGGCTCGCGCGCGGCAAGCGACGAGACATGGACGAAACGCCGCGCGCCGCCGGCCGTGGCGGCAGCGAGCATCGCCAGCGTGCCCGCGACATTGCCAGCCTCGAAGCCGGCGGCGTCGGGCGCATTGATTACTCCGGCGACGTGAATGACGGCGTCGGTGTCGCGGACCAGGCGATGGATCGCGTCGCGATCGGCGAGGTCGCCGGAGATCCATTCCAGGCGGTCGCGCGGCGGCTGGTCGCGGCGGGTCAAAGCGCGGACCTCGTGGCCCGCGTCGAGCGCCACGTCGATCACATGCGACCCGACGAAGCCGGTGCCGCCGGTGACCGCAATTCTCACAGGGGCGACCAACTGCGTTCGTGGTCGGCCGTCTCGCGGGATTCGACCGCCGCATCGCCGAGCCGCTCGATGACTGCGTCGAGCAGCGGCTCGAGGCCTTCGCCGAGCGGTGCCGACACCGGGAAGATGCTGGCGCCGCTGGCTTTCGCGAGTGCTTTAGCGACCTTGGCGCGGGCCTTGTCGTCGATCAGGTCGGTCTTGGTCAGCGCGATCAGCTCGGGTTTGTCCGAAAGGCCCGCGCCGTAGCTGTCGAGCTCGCCGCGCACGATCCGCCACGCTCCGACCGGGTCGTCGGCCGCCGCATCGACAAGGTGCAGCAGCAGTCGGGTACGCTCGACATGGCCGAGAAAACGGTCGCCAACCCCAGCGCCTTCGGCCGCGCCCTCGATCAGCCCGGGAATGTCGGCGAGCACGAACTCGCGGCCCTTGTGGCGGACCACGCCCAGCTGCGGCCGAAGGGTCGTGAACGGATAGTCGCCAACCTTGGCGCTGGCGTTGGTGACCGAGTTCAGGAAGGTCGACTTGCCGGCGTTGGGCAGGCCGACCAGGCCAGCGTCGGCGAGCAGCTTGAGGCGCAGCCACAGCCACTGCTCCTCGCCCTCCACGCCGGTCTGGTGCTGGCGCGGGGCGCGGTTGGTCGAGGTCTTGTAGCTGGCGTTGCCGCGCCCACCCATGCCGCCGGAGAGGAAGGTGACCTGTTGCCCGATGCTGGTGAGGTCGGCCAGGAGGGTGCGATCCTCGTCGTCGGCGAGAATCTGCGTGCCCACCGGAACCTTGACGACCAGATCCTTGCCGGCCGCGCCGGTGCGGTTGGCGCCCGAACCGCCTTTGCCGCGGGGCGCGCGGAAATGCTGGGTGTAGCGGAAGTCGATCAGCGTATTGAGGCCCGCCACCGCTTCGAACACGACGTCGCCGCCCTTGCCGCCGTTGCCGCCGTCGGGCCCGCCGAACTCGACGAATTTCTCGCGCCGGAACGACACCGCGCCGGGGCCGCCGGCGCCCGACTTCACATAGATTTTAGCCTGGTCGAGGAAATGCATGCGTGGCGGGTTAGGCGGGCGCGTTCGGCTTGGCCAGTCCGGGCGAAATGCGTCGACCTGCCGCTCCCTGCCAACGCTCAGGCGTAAACCGTTCAACGCGCGGAACGATTCCGGCGGGTTTGGGCTTACGCTGACTGGTCCGGACGAGTCGGGGCGGGGAGATGCAGATCGAAAGTCCAGTCAGAGCGCGCACGGCGGAAGTGCCGTCGATCGGCAGCGAGGAGCTTGCCGAAGGGCTGATGCTGGTCCGCGCGAGCACGCTCAAGATCGTTCGCCTGCAACTGGCGATGGAGCGCCAGGACCGCCGCGTCGCGCTCGAAGCGGTCGACGATTTGGTGGCGCTCGACCGGCTCCTGCGGGATTATCTGGCGGACGTGCCGGCCGCGGCGGAACAATTGCTGCTGCGGGATGCGCTCGACGATGAGCGCGCGATGCTCAATCGCGAGAAGCTGGCGCTGGCCTCGGGGGTCGTGCGGCGCGAGCCGCCCACTCCGATCCTGGAGGCGCCTGTATTGGCCGAGCCCGAGGTCATCTCGTGGGAGGGTTTCGACTTCACGCCGGTCGAAGAGCGGCGTCCGCATCGGGCCATTTTGTGGTTTGCCCTGGTGCTGGCGATTTTGGCGGCTGCGGCAGGAGCAGCGTGGACGATGATGGGCCCCGACGCGCTGGTGGCGCTGGCCGGGCAAATCGGGCTGGTCCGATGATCGCGTCGGACGGTTTCTTCCGCGCCAAGGAGCTCGAGGCTTATGAAGGGCTGGGTTCGCTCGACGAGCATGCCGAGATCGTCCGCCTGATCCTCGCCGAG
>DATFUB010000061.1:0-94053 GCA_035261225.1 Sphingomicrobium sp. | reverse complement strand
CCTGCGCGCGGCTCAAACTGCGCGACGCCCGCCGCGACCTTGTCCCTGACCGCGACCGCCGCCGCTTTGCCGTCAATCAGCTTGGCGGTCATGCGCCGCCGTAAAGGAGGCTGCGCTCGGCTCCACTGAGTAGCATGTGCGCGATCTGGATGAGGATAATCACGACGACCGGCGAGAAGTCGATTCCGCCGAAATCGGGGAGCAACCGGCGGATCGGCCGGTAGAGGGGCTCGACGACGCGATTGACCGCGTTGACGAAGGCCCGAACCCCCGGGGAATGAACGTTAATCACGTTGAACACCACGAGCCAGCTCAGCACGAATTGGACGATGATAACGAAGAACAGAATGTTCAGCAGATAGTGGGAAATTTGGAATAGCGCGTGGATCATGGCTGCCGCTTACCCGCGCCGCCGGTTGCCCGCAATCAGGGAGCAAAACGTTGGGGCTGCGCCTCGGCGAGGATGACCGCGAAGTCGCGCGCCGGATCGGTCCATTCGGCGACCGGGGTCCAACCCCCGGCGAGAAGCAAAACTCGGCCGCCGCGCGGGCCATATTTGTGGCTATTCTCGGCGTGGATCGACGAACCGGACGCAAATCGGAACGCTTTTCCGGCAATCGTGAACGCGACCTCGCGGGTGGCGACCAAGTGGATCTCAATTCGCGACAGGATGTCGTTCCAGCGCGCCTCGTGGCGGAAGGCCTCGACCGGAATGTCGGCGTCGAGCTCGCGGTTGATGCGGGTGAGAAGGTTTAACGTGAACTGGGCCGTGACTCCTTCGGGGTCGTCATAGGCGGCGATCAGCCGCTCGATCGGTTTGACCCGGTCCATCCCGATCAGGAGATGCGCCCCGTCGCCGAGTTGGCTGCGAAACTGGCGCAGCAGATCGGTCGCGCTGCGCGGAATGAAATTGCCGATGGTCGAGCCCGGGAAAAAGCCGAGCTTGGGGAGATGGTCGATCCCGCCGGGCAAGGTGAAGTCGCGGGCGAAATCGGCGACCACCGGAATCACCTCGATCGCTGGAAAATCGCGTTGCAGCTCGCCGGCGCTTTGTTCGAGATAGTCGCCGGAGATGTCGACCGGGACGTACGCCGCCGGCTTGATCGCTTCGAGCAGGATCGGAGTCTTGGTCGCCGATCCCGCGCCGAATTCGACCACAGCCGCGCCCTTGGGGATGCGCGCGGCGATGTCGGGCATGATGTCGTGAAAAATCCCGACCTCGGTCCGCGTCGGATAATATGATGGAAGCCGGGTGATCTCGTCGAACAGCTCTGACCCGCGAAGGTCGTAGAGCCAGCGTGCGGGCACCGCCGGGATCGGCGCCGACAGCCCCCCGAGCACGTCGGTGCGAAACGCCTCGGTCTGATCGTCAAGCGCCTCGAGCAAGCCGAAGCCCCGTGAACTGCCACCGAGCGCTCGGCGGGAAGAAGTTGCGATAGGATGCCCGACTATGCCCACGCGGAGTTGCACAGCTTGCCCCGCGCAGGACCATCTGCCCGCTCATGAACTTGCCGTTATATTCGCCGACGGCGCCTTCGGCGGGTGCGAAGCCAGGATAAGAAGCGAAGGCGCTCGCAGTCCATTCCCAGACGTCGCCGAACGGGCCGCCACCCGGCCGAGGAGCGACGGCACCCGCCTGGTCAAGTTGATTGCCGAGATTGGGATCGGCCGAAGCGGCGAAATTCTCCCATTCGGGTTCGGTTGGGAGCCTTGCGCCGGCCCAGCGGGCGAAGGCGTCGGCCTCGAAATAACTCACGTGCGCGACCGGCGCTGTCCAGTCGATCGCGCGCCGGCCGCCCAGCGTGAATTCGCTTTCGTCGTCGCGCCAATACAGCGGCGCCGTGATCGCCTCGCGCTGAACCCAGTCCCAGCCTTCGCTGAGCCACAGGGTCGGCGTAGAATAACCGCCGTCCTTGATGAACTGGGCCCATTCCCGGTTGGTAACCTTGCGGCCCGCGATCGCGTGCGGCTCGAGGAAGACGCGGTGCCGCGGACGCTCGCTGTCGAATGCGAAGCCGTCATCGGACGCGCCGATTTCGACGACGCCGGTGGTGCCTTGCACCCAGCCGTCATTGCGAGCGGAGCGAAGCAATCCAGTCTCGTCGTCGCTAGATTGCCGCGTCGCCTTCGGCTCCTCGCAATGACCATAAGCCGGTTCGAGCGGATTTTCGGCGAAGGTCGCGAGGATGTCGGTGAGAAACAGCTCCTGGTGCTGCTGCTCGTGGTTGATTCCGATCTCCACGAGTTCGAGCGCCGCTTCGGACAGCGACGGCAATGCCCGTTCCAACGCTTCGTCGACATAAGCGCGATAGCCACGGATCTCGTCGAGCGACGGGCGGCTGATCATACCGCGCTTTGGTCGCGGATGGCGCGCGCCTTCACCCTCGTAATAAGAATTGAACAGGAACGCGAAGCGCTCGTCGAACAGGCGGTAGCCCGCCACATGATCGCGCAGCAAGAAGGTCTCGAAGAACCAGGTCGTGTGAGCCAGATGCCATTTGGCCGGCGAGGCATCGGGAAAGGGTTGGATCGCCGCGTCGGCGTCGCTCAGCGGGGCGGCGAGTGCGAACGTCTGCGCGCGGGTCGCGGCGAGCCGCTCGCCCAGCGCCTTGGGGGCCTTGTGATCGTCCCTGGCCATCGCGTCCCTACTGCCACCAAACAATCATCGGGTCGAGGTAAAAGTTCCCTATATGTTCCGCCGTAGCCGGCTATCCGTCGCGACTCGCGCCCGGCTGCCACAGGACATCGCCACCCTCGCCCGACGCTACATAACGCGCCGCGACGAACAGAAGGTCCGACAAGCGGTTGAGGTAGGCGATAAGCTGCGGGTTGATCGATTCGCTCTCATGCAGCGCAACCGCGGCCCGTTCGGCGCGGCGGACGATCGTTCGTGCGAGGTGCAGCGCGGCGACGCCCTTCGACCCGCCCGGCAGAATGAAGCTCTGCAGCGGGTCGAGCAAAGCGTTCATCGCGTCGATTTCGCGCTCGAGCCGCTCGACCTGGCTGGCGACGATCCGGAGGCCGACGCGGAACTCTCCCGGCGTCGCGATATCCGCGCCGAGATCGAACAAATCGTTCTGGATCGTCAGAAACTGCTCGGCGAGTTCGCCTGGCTTGATCGCGGCGATCGCGACGCCGATCGCGGCATTGGCCTCGTCGACCTCGCCGATCGCCGTCATGCGCAAACCGGCTTTGCTCACCCGCGAGCCGTCAACCAGCCCGGCGCTGCCGCCGTCGCCGGTGCGCGTGTAGATCTTGTTGAGCTTGACCATCAGCGGCCGGAGTTGCCGGCCACGATCAGGATCACGATCACGATGATGATCGCGACCGCCTGGAACAGCACGCGCTTGCGCATCCAATTCTGCTGCTGTTCGCCGGTGACGTCCTTGCCCGAGGCCATGGCGATGATGCCGCGCACGAGCACGTAGGCCGTGGCGGCCATGGCGAGGAGGAGCAGGATGATGAGAGGCGCGCGCATGCGGTGCCCTTAGGACTGCGACCAGGCGAAACCAAGTGGAAGCTTGCCGGCGAGGATCTCGGCGGCGAGTGAGCGGCCGTCAGTCCCGCCCTCGCGCATCGCGGCCAGCGTTGGCGCGAAGTCGCGCTTGGCGAGGCGCCGCCCGTCGGCGTGGGTGACGAGCTTGTGGTGCAGATAGGCTGGCTCAGGCAGGCCGAGCAGCAGCTGCGAAAGCCGCTGGATCGGGGTCGAGGGACGAAGATCGCAGCCGCGCACCACGAGATTCACCCCAGCGGCCGCGTCATCGACGACGCAGCTCAAATGATAGGACGCCGGCGCGTCCTTGCGGGCGAGGATCGCATCGCCGATCTGGTCGAGTGTCGCGGTGAACTCCCGCCCGTCGGCTTCGCGCCATGTGGGCAGCCCGGCGCGGTCGAGCGCTTTGCTTGAATCGAGTCGCCAGCAATGCGGTGTCGTCGCTCGGCGTTCGGGATCGTCGGGCAGGGCGCGGCAGGTGCCGGGGTAGGCGGTTGCGGCGTCGCCATGCGGCGCGGTCAGCGATTGCGCGATGTCGGCGCGGGTGCAGAAGCAGGCATAGACCAGGCCGCGGGCCTTCAAGTCGTCGAGCGCCTCGGCGTAAGCGTCCGTCCGCCGCGATTGAACCAGCACCGGTTCGTCCCAGTCGAGGCCGAGCCAGCCCAGGTCTTCGTAAATGCCCTCGACGAACTCGGGCCGGCTACGCGTCGGGTCGAGATCCTCAATCCTGAGCAGAAATTTGCCGCCGCTCTCTCGCGCCGCGCGATGGCCCAGCGCGGCGCTAAATGCGTGGCCGAGGTGCAGCCGCCCGGTCGGCGAGGGAGCAAAACGGCTCAAATGCATTTATGACTGTGGCCCAAAGGACTCTTGACCCGCTTCAAGTGAAAGTGCTGTCATAGGCATGTCACACCGGGTTGGCATCCGGTGCGTCACAAGGGAAGCGGGCCGAAAGCCTTCTCCTCCTTGCGTGCGACGAGGCCGGGAGCTGGAGTTCGGACCGACCGGACGAAAGGCTGCTGGCGCTCGTATGTATCATCCCGAGTTGATCCGACATCCCGATAGCTGCCCGGCGTTGGTGCTCAACGCCGATTATACGCCGCTGTCTTATTACCCATTGAGCCTGTGGCCGTGGCAAACCGCGATCAAGGCCATGTTCCTCGAGCGCGTCGACGTCGTCGCCCATTACGAGCGCGAGGTGCACAGCCCGAGCGTCGCGCTGAAGCTGCCGTCGGTGATCGCGCTGCGCCAGTTCGTCCGGCCCAACGAGTATCCCGCCTTCACCCGGTTCAACCTGTTCCTGCGTGATCGCTTCCGCTGCGTCTATTGCGGGTCAGGAAGGGAATTGACGTTCGACCACGTGCTGCCGCGCGCCAAGGGCGGGCGGACGACGTGGGAAAATGTCGCGACCGCCTGCGCCCCGTGCAACCTTCGCAAGGGCGGGCGCACCCCGGTCGAGGCGCACATGCACATCATGCGCGAGCCGATCCGCCCGACCAGCTGGCAATTGCAGGACCACGGGCGCGCGTTTCCGCCCAACCACCTCCACGACAGCTGGCGCGACTATCTCTACTGGGATGTCGAACTGGAGCCGTAATCGTCATTGCGAGGAGCCGAAGGCGACGCGGCCATCCAAAACAAGGCTGGATTGCTTCGCTACGCTCGCAATGACGACATGAAGGCCTGAACTTTCGGCGCGACGTCGTCGCGATCCAGCGCCAGCGCCAGATTGGCCACAACGAACCCGGCCGCGCTGCCGCAATCGTAGCGCTGGCCTTCGAATTGATAAGCGTGGAACGGCTGCTGACCGATCAGCTGGGCCATGGCGTCGGTCAGCTGGATCTCGCCGCCGGCGCCAGGTTCCTGCCGGTCCAGCTCGCGCATCACCTCGGGCTGGAGGATATAGCGTCCCGGCAGCATGAGGTTCGAGGGAGCTGTGCCCGGCGCCGGCTTTTCGACCATGCCGCGAATCTCGGTGAGCCGCCCGTCGCTCGCTCCGGGATCGATCACGCCATATCTGTGAGTTTCTTGTGGCGGCACTTCGAGCGCGGCGACGACATTGCCGCCGACCTGCTCGTAGGCCTCGATCATCTGCGCCAGGCAGTTCGGCTGGCCGACCATCAGTTCATCGGGGAGTAGCACCGCGAACGGTTCGTCGCCGACGATGTCGCGCGTGCACCATACGGCATGACCGAGGCCGAGCGGTTGCTGCTGGCGGACCGTCACCAGCTCACCAAAGCCGGCGTTGGACGGCTCCAGCGCATCGAGACTCTTGCCCGCCGCAGCCATCGTCGTCTCGAGCTCGAACGCCCGGTCGAAATAGTCGACCAGCGAGGATTTGCCGCGTCCGGTGACGAAGATCAGCTGCTCGATCCCGGCTTCGCGCGCCTCGTCGACCGCATATTGGATCAGGGGCCGGTCGACGATCGTGACCATTTCCTTGGGAATGGTCTTGGTCGCCGGGAGCAGGCGCGTGCCAAGCCCCGCGACCGGAAACACCGCCTTGCGCACGCGCTGCGTCATTTGGGCGACGCCGGCCCGGTATCGTCGGTGGCCGGCTGCGACTCGGCCCCGACCGGAAGCGCGGGAGCGACCCCACCGCTCGGCGGCGGAAGGTCGAACTTGTCGGCCTCGCGCGGCTGCGATTTCTTCATCAACTCGTCGATGCGTTCGGGCGCGGCATAGGCGGGCGGAGTGAGGAGCTGGGCGGGGGTCGGCGTCGTCTTGGCCATCAGCGGCTTGACCGGCAGCGATTGTCCGGCGGCGGGCTTGAGGTCGGCCATCTTTCCGCACCCGACGAGGAGCGTGGCCGACGCGATCAGGGCTACCCGCGTGAACGTCATCCGCTCCGACTAGCCGCTCGCCGGCGCTTGCGCTAGCGGCGGACGCATGCGCTTCCTCCCGATCTTCATCGCCCTCGCCGCACTCGCCGGCTGCCAGAAGCAGCCCGGGCAAACTCCCGCCAACCAGGTTTCACCGGCTGCGGAGGCCGGTCCGGTCAAGGGTGTCGACCGGAGCCATAAGGGTCAGCCCGCTCCTGACACCATGTTCAAGAATCCCGATGGCGGCGACATTTCGCTCGCCAAGTTCAAGGGCGTGCCCGTGCTCGTAAACCTGTGGGCAACGTGGTGCGCGCCGTGCGTCAAGGAATTGCCGACGCTCGATAAGCTCGCCCAGTCGCACGATGTCGATGGCCAGTTGGGCGTGGTCGCGATCAGCCAGGATTCGGGGCCGCGCACGTCGGTCGCGGCGTTCCTCACCAAGCTCAAGATCAAGGATCTCGGTGCTTATCAGGATCCGAAAATGGCGCTGTCGGGCGCGATGGGCCCCGATACGGTTTTGCCGACGACGATCCTGATCGATGCTCAGGGCCGCGAGGTATGGCGTTACGTCGGCGACCTCGACTGGACCGGGCCGGAGGCGGCTAAACTGCTTGCGGAAGCCAAGTCCGGCGCAACAGGCTGAGCAGGCGCCCGTCGATCGCGGCGAGGCCGAGGGCAATCAATCCCAGGCCGAGGAAATCCTGGGCGGCGAGGGTCTCGCCGAGGAACAGAGCGCCGAGCAAAATCGCGACCGGCGGCACTAGCAAGGTCACCAGTAGCGCATTGGTCGCGCCCGACGAGTCGATCAGGCGGAAATAGAGCACGTAGCCGAACGCGGTGCAGAACAGCGCCAAGGCGACGATCGCCCCCCAAGCGGTGAGCGGCGGGAAGGCGTGGGTCCATGGCTGATCGACGATCAGCGCGACCGGGAACATCATCAGCGCGCCGGCGCTGAGCTGGCCGGTCGTGACCGACATCGGCGACAGGCCCATCGTGCGGAAGCGGCGGGCCCAGACCGCGGCGAGGGCGTAACACAAGGCGGCGGCGACGCAGGCGAGTTGCGGCAATGCCGAGCTGCCGAGTTTCGATAGCAGCGCCGGGCCGATCATCGTCGCGACTCCGCCGAAGCCAAGCAATACGCCGGCGATCTTGCGCGGGCTCATGCGCTCGTCGTGGGTGAGGAAATGCGCGACCAGCACGCCCCAGATCGGGGTTGTCGCGTTGAGGATCGACGCGAGGCCGCTGGCGATGTGCGTCTGGCTCCAGCCGAACAGGACGAACGGAATCGCATTGTTGAGCAGCGCCAGCAGCAGGATCGAACCCCACACCTGGCGCGGCAGCCCGAGACGCTGGCCACGGAACAGCAGGAAGGCCCACATGCCGAGCGCGGCGATCGACAGCCGCAGCCAGACATAAGTCAGCGGCGGTACATGGCGGACCGCGACGCCGATGAAGAAAAACGCCCCGCCCCAGATCAGGGCGAGGATGGCGAGAATGCCCCAGTCACTGCGGTTCATGGTCGTGCGGATCATGTGAATCTCGTACGGCGCGGGCGCGACGGCGGCTTCCGCGAGGTTGCGCTCAAAAGCCTGGGGATCTACCGGTTTCATGCCATAAAATATATGGGGAAAGGCCGGTCCGGGCCAACAAACGCGCGGAGCCGCGCGATAAGCTGAGCTTATGTTCGCGCGGCCTCTCGCCACGCTAATGTCCATTTTGGGTGGAAGGCGGACATTCCCGTCCTTCAACGCCGGACGTAGCAGCACATCTGCTGTCGCCTCGGGTGCCCCCAATCGCCAATGGGGTTGAGAAGATATACGCGTCGACTCCCGGACTCGCTAAGAGCTGCTCACTCGCGTATATTGCGCCAGCCGAATCGCCTCGTCAGAGGAGGATTTGGTGCACCAACATTTCAAATCTTCCCTGACGCTTGCCGCCTGTCTTGGCGAGCCTGTGTCCTAGCGTCTTACAAGATCTGCAGGAGACTTGAGATGTCAGCATGGAGCGAGAGCCATTGGACTGGCTTTGATGCGCGTGTTCATAACGTTTTCGCGGCTGAAGACAGTGTATGGATTGACTTCAGTTACGCGCGTATTGGCCACGTAGGATGGCGACCAGTTCGGCAAGACCGAGACGAAGGCAAATCACGAATATTGACGATAGCAACAGAAGTCATGACGACCGGTGATCTGGTGCAACTCAGGGTCACAAATGCCGGTGAAATCACAGCAATTTCTACGCTTTGAGGCGGAGGATTGAAAAATGGCTAAGTCAGAGAGCAGCCCCAAAGATGACCGAGTAACACCATTCGGTTACACTCCGGGTAAACTCGGCGAGATCGAACGGATCGTGGCAATGAGTGCAGTCGCGAAGGAGACCCGATCGACTTCGAACGAAATTCGGCCTTTTGGAGCGGATGCATTCGAGCGGGACGTGACGGATTATGCGGCCCGTCCAGACCTTCGCTCGGCTCGAGCGGCCGACTGATTCCTAGACGGCCTGGGAGCTCAACGGTCGGTCGGGAGACGCGCTAAGACAGCGGAAGTCCGTAGCGGCCTGGCGCCGATCATCGATGTTGTGTCGAAAACGACGACGGGCGGTTAGTCGAGCGAGCCAGCTTGGGGGCGGCGACTGTTCGGAAAAACCCGGGACTGAGCCGTGCGGCGGCGGGCCCGACCGATACTGCCGGTCCAAAGCTCGGCGAAACAGGCGTCAGCAACAGCCTCCAGATTGGCGAGAACAAGGAACTCGCCTTGCTCTCGCCGGTGTCGATCGTCGCGGGGAGCGACTACGCGCTCGGCCTTAAGACGCCCTTCCAAGTGTTCATGTCGTCATTCTGGAACGAGGCGGGCGACCTCTACTTGGGTGACTTCGAGAAAGCGCTCCATCGCTTCCTTTAGTATACCGACAAGGAGCAAAGACGGGAGTTCCTCCGCGAGCTGGAGGAGGTCGGACGTAAAGGTCTCTTTGGACCTCGTGTTCTGCGACCGACCACGTCTGGCCGTCCGCGTAGGTGCGACATGGTGGCGCAGCGCCGCCTAGGCACCAGAAGCTAATGACCGCTTTTGGGTCGAAAGCAGACGTAAACGCCAACGTCGGAGCTGGGCGCTTGCGCGCGCTCGAAGCCTTTAATCGCGCAGCAGTTCGTTGATGCTGGTCTTCGAGCGCGTGCGCTCGTCGACCTGCTTGACGATCACCGCGCAGGCCAGTGATGGGCCGCCGTCCTTGCCTGGCAATGCGCCGGGGACGACCACCGAATAAGGCGGCACGCGGCCATAATGGACCTCACCGGTCGCGCGGTCGACGATCTTGGTCGACGCGCCCAGAAACACGCCCATCGACAGCACCGAACCGCGCTCGACGCGCACGCCTTCGGCGACCTCGGCGCGCGCGCCGATGAAGCAATCGTCCTCGATCACCACCGGCCCCGCCTGGAGCGGTTCGAGCACCCCGCCGATCCCGGCGCCGCCGGAGATGTGGACGTTACGGCCGATCTGGGCGCAGCTGCCGACGGTTGCCCAGGTGTCGATCATTGCGCCTTCGTCGACCCGCGCGCCGATGTTGACGAAGCTCGGCATCAGCACCGCGCCGGGGGCGACATAGGCGCCGCGCCGGACGATCGCCCCGGGCACCGCGCGGAAGCCGGCGGCGGCGAATTCCTGCTCGCCCCAGGTGGCGAATTTGGACGGGACCTTGTCCCACCAATGGGCCCCGCCCGGAGCGCCCGAAATCGCTTCCATCGCATTGAGCCGGAACGACAGTAGCACGGCTTTCTTCAGCCATTGATGGACGACCCATTCGTCGCCCACTTTCTCGGCGATGCGCGCCTCGCCGCTGTCGAGCGCGCTAATCGCGGCATCGACCGCCAGGCGGACGGCGCCTTTGGTCTCCGGTCCGATCGCGGCGCGATCTTCCCAGGCGCGCTCGACGACAGGTTGCAGCGCTTGGTTCATTCCTTTTCCTCCAGGATCGATTCGAGCCACTCGCCAACGTCAGCGATGCGATAGTCGACAATCGCTTCCTCATAGCCGTGATTGCCGCGCTCCGAGCCATTGTCGACCCACACTGTCGTCATTCCGAGCCGCTTCGCCGGTCCAAGGTTGCGAACCATGTCCTCGATCATGACCGCCGCGGCGGCATCGATTCCGAACTGGTCGAGCAGCTTGCGATAGCCATGAACCTCGGGCTTGGGCGTCAGGTCGGCGGCGAAGATGTCATGCAGATGGTCGATCTCGGCAGCGATGCCCAGTCGGTCGAGCACCTTCCACGCATAATCCGCATTGCCGTTGGTATGAATGAACTTCCGGCCGGGCAGCCGGGTCAATGCGGTTACCAGCCGGTCGTCGCGAGCGACCCGGTCGAGCGGGATATCGTGGACCTCGCCCATGAAATGGTGGGGATCGACATCGTGATGCTTCATCAGGCCGGCCAGTGTTGTGCCTGACCCGTGGAAATGCATCTTCTGGACCCGCCGTGCCTCGATCGCGTCGACTCCCAGCAGCCGTTCGATGTAGCTGGTCATGCGCTGGTCGATCAGTTCGAACAGCCGACTGTTGGCCGGGTAAAGGCAATTGTCGAGGTCGAAAATCCAGTCGCGGATGTGGCGGAAGCGATGGTCCATGCCGCCGGAGCCACTAACTATTTCAACCGCTTAAGCAAATTGTAAGGTTTCATAAACCATAGCTTGTGTGGGGAAGCCGTGCGATATCAGCAGCTTGGGCGGAGCAACACAATGACACATCGGTTCATGGCGACGACCAGCTGCACGGTCGTGCTGGCGCTCGCACTGACGGCCTGCGGCGGAGGCGGCGGAGTGCAGCCGATTTCGCCCCCGCCGAGCACCCCGACTCCGACTCCAACCCCCACGCCGACTCCAACCCCCACGCCGACACCGACGCCAACGCCGACGCCGACGGTCAATTACGACACGACCGAATATCGCAATTCGGCCTATGCGGTGAACGCCAACGCGATCGCCGCCTACAATGCCGGCGCGACCGGCCAGGGCATCAAGATCGGGATCATCGACAGCGGCATCAATCCGGATCTCGCCGAGTTCGCCGGCAGGATCGACCCGGCGAGCGGCGACGTCGCCGGCAATCGCGGAGTCAGCGACGAGGGCGGCCATGGCACCGCGGTGAGCGCGGTCGCCGCCGCGGCGCGCAACAATTCCAACACGCTCGGCGTCGCATTCGACGCGACCATCGTCAGCGAGCGCGCCGACAGCCCGGGCAGTTGCGCCGACACATCGGCGGACGGCGGCTGCAATTTCTTCGACAATGCGATTGCCGCGGGGATCGACGACGCACGCGTGGCCGGGGTCAAGGTCATCAACTTGTCGCTCGGCGGATCGAGCCCCGGAAGCATGCTGCTGGCCGCGATGCAGCGCGCGGTGAACGCCGGGATCATCATCGTCATCTCGGCGGGCAACGACGGCGATAAGCCGGAAGGGGTAAATCCAGATCCGTTCGCGCTCGGCCCAGCGCAGGATTTCCCGGGGATGGTGATCATCGCCGGATCGGTCGGGGTCGACGCCGGCGGCGGAGCGGTCAACGTCAACCAGATTTCTGACTTTTCCAACCGGGCCGGGGTTGGCGCGCAATTCTACCTGATGGCGCAGGGCTATAAGGACCGGGCGCCCGACGAAACCGGCGCCCAATTTCTATGGTCCGGCACGAGTTTCTCGGCGCCGACCATAGCCGGCGCGGTGGCGCTGCTCGCCCAGGCGTTCCCGAATCTCACGGGGGCCGAGATCGTCAGCATCTTGATGCAAAGCGCCGACGACCTTGGCGCCACGGGCACCGATTCGATTTACGGCCGGGGCCGCCTCAACCTCGCGACGGCATTCCAGCCGATTGGCTCGACCAGTCTCGCCGGCAGCCAGACACCGGTCAGCACGGCCGCCAATGGCGATCTGCCACCGGCTTCCGGCGACGCCAACAAAGCTCACTCGCTCGGCGCGATCATCCTCGACGGCTACAACCGTGCGTTCGTGCTCAATCTCGCGGCGACGCTGCGCAAGGCCGCGGTCGACCACCCGCTGACGCGCGCGCTGCAAGGCGATGTGAAGGTCGCCGGCGCCGCAGCCGGCCCGATTAGCATCGCCATGACCGTTAGCGAGCGCCACGATCTGCCGCAGGGCTATGCGCTCCAGAGACTCGGTATCGGACCCGAAGACACGCGCCAGGCGCGGCTGATCGCCGGATCGGCGGTCGCTCGGATCGACCCCCGGACCGCGGTCGCGTTTGGCTTCGCCGAGGGCGCGAAGGCAATGCAGCGCCGCCTGAGCGGCGTCGATCCCGGCGCGTTCCTGATCGCCAAGGACATCGCCGGCGATCCGGGGTTCGCCGCCAAACGCAACGGCAGCATCGCCATTCGCCATGAATTCGGCCGGACGGGAGTCACCGTCTCGGGCGAGACCGGGAACGTCTGGCAGGAGACCAGGACCAGCGCGTTCGGTTCACCCTATCGCTATACCAGCGTCGCGTTCGACCGCCGGATCGGTGGCGCGTGGCTGTCGGCGGGTATCAGCCGGCTCGAAGAAAAACAGACCCTGCTCGGCGGGCGCATGTCCGGCGCGCTCGGCGGCGGCGGCGCGAACAGCATGTTCCTCGACCTCGAGGCGCAGCGCGAATTCGGCGACGGCTGGACCGCCGGCCTGACCGCCCGTCGCGGCTGGACCAGCTTTGCTTCGGGCCAGTTCCAGACCGGCGCGTACGGCATGGATGTGGCAAAGCTCGGTGTGCTCGGATCGAGCGACCGACTGGGAATGCGCATCGCCCAGCCGCTGCGCGTCGAGCATGGCGGGTTCGCGATGCTGCTGCCGACGTCGTACGATTATGCGACGGAGACGGCGACCGACAGTCTCAGCCGCTTTTCGCTGACCCCCAGCGGGCGCGAGGTCGACGCCGAGCTGAGCTACGGGTCGAGCCTGCTCGACGGCAATGCCTGGCTCGGCGGCAATCTATTCGTGCGCCGCCAGCCGGGGCACATCGCGGATTCGAAGGACGACGTCGGCGCGGCGATCCGCCTTGCGCTCAACTTCTAGCGGTCAGGCGCTGCGGCGGCGGAATCGCGGAGTGAGCATGCCGACGCGTTCGCGATAGTCCTCATAATCCTTGCCGAAATAACCAACCAGGTCGCGCTCCTCGTAGCGGATCGCGATCAGCATATAGACCGACACGCCGGCCGCCAGCAGCAGATGGCCGGCGGTCATCTGCGGCGCCGCCCAGAAGGCGAGGAAGAAGCCGAGATAGAGCGGGTGGCGGACCCATTTGTAGAGCAAGGGCTGGTGGAACTTATGCGGCTCTGCCTCGCGGCCCAGCATGTTGAGCCACGCTTGCTGCAGCCCGAACAACTCGAAATGATTGATCAGGAAGGTGCTGAGCAGGACCGTCCCCCAGCCGACCCAGAACACGACCCAGATAGCGTTGGCGGCGAGCGGGTTGGTGACGTTCCAGACAACCCCCGGGATCGGCCGCCAGAGCGCCATCAAGACGATCAGCACGGCGCTCGCGGTCAGCACATAGACGCTGCGTTCGGCCGGCGTCGGGACGACCTTGGTCCACCAGCGTTTGAAGCCCTGGCGCGCCATGACGGTGTGCTGGACCCCGAACAAAGCGATCAGCGCGACGTCGATGATGGCTGCTGTGGCGACCGGCGCGGCCAAGCCGCGGTCGACGGTCTGCGGGATGAACGCGAAATCGCCGACGAAGCCGATCAGATAGAGGAAGGTCGCGAAGAAGATCGCATAAGCGATGATCGCGAACAGAAGCGTCGTTGCGCGTGACATGGGCCGAGCTCCCTTCGTCGTGCGGATGGTGATTAGCGGCCGGCGACTCCGAATTTGACGACGATCGGCGCTTCGCAGCCACCGATCTTGCGATAGACCGCCTTGTAGAGATCGGCGTCGGGCAGTTCGCTGAGCTTGCGCGCTTGCGGCGGCTTGCCGCGCCGAGCCGCCTCATAGCGCGAGGTCGCGGGGCAGTTCGCCGGCTGGGACGCATTGGGATTGATCACCGGCATATCCGCCACGGGGATCGCCATGATGGCCGAGAGCAAAAGCAGCATCGCCGCCTCCCTTCGGACAGCGACTATAGCATGGTCGGGCGGGTCGCTAAACCGTGAAGCTCTCGCCGCAGCCGCAGGCGCCCTTGGCGTTGGGATTGTCGAACACGAAGCCCGCGGCGAAATCATCTTCGCGCCAGTCCATGGTCGATCCGACGAGGTAGAGGACGGACGCGCCGTCGACATAGAAATTGCCGCCGGGGGTTTCGATCTTCTCGTCGAACGGCTGTTCATCGGTCACGTAATCGACCGAATAAGCGAGGCCCGAGCAGCCGCGTTTGGGAGTCGAAAGCTTGACCCCGATCGCGCCGTCGGGCGCGCGCGCCATGAGGTCGGCGATCCGATCCAGCGCCGCGCTGGTCAGGATGATCGCCGCCGGACGGGCGCGCAGTTTGGTTTCCCTATTCATTCGAATAAGCCATTCACAGCATTCCCAATTCTAGCCGGGCCTCGTCGCTCATTTTCGACGGATCCCATGGCGGATCCCACACGAGCTTAACCTCGGCGTCGCGGATGCCGGGGACCGACAGCACGCGCAGCTCGACTTCGTTCGGCAGCGATTCCGCGACCGGGCAGTGCGGTGTGGTTAGGGTCATGGTGACGATGGCGTCGCCGTCCTCGCTAATATCGACGTCGTAGATCAGGCCGAGCTCGTAAATGTCGACCGGGATTTCGGGATCGTAGATTGATTTGAGGGCGTCGACGACGCTCGCCTGAAGGTCGCCGCCCGCGCCGCCCGCAGGTTCGTCCGGCTGTTCGCCCGAGAGGAAGCCGGCAAGATAGTCGCGTTTGCGCTCCAGCGTTTGGGCGGGCGTCTCGCCGGCCCCTCCACCATGCTGCGCATGGTCCCCCTCCCCGTTCCGGGGAGGATTAACGCGGGCGCGCGGCGGGGGAGGCACCGCATCGACCTCTTCGGTCTCGATCTTGCGCTCCCGGTTCATCCGAAAATCCGTTTCACTTGCTCGATCCCGCGCACCAGGGCCGCGATGTCGGAGCTGTCGCTGTGCGCCGCGAAGCTCGCCCGCGCGGTCGCCTCGACGCCGAGCCAGCGCATCAAGGGCTGCGCGCAATGGTGGCCGGCGCGGACGGCGACGCCCGCATCGTCCAATATGGTGGCGGTGTCGTGCGCGTGCACCCCGTCGACGTTGAAGCTGACGATGCCGGCCGAATCCTCGGGACCGTAGAGGGCGACGCCGGGAATGGCCGACAGCGCGGTGCGGGTCTCGGCGACCAGCGCGCATTCGTGCGCGTGGATCGCGTCGAGGCTGAGTCGCTCGACCCAGCCGACCGCCGCGTGGAGCCCGACCGCGCCGACGATGTGCGGCGTGCCCGCTTCGAACCGCGCGGGCGGATCGAGGAAGGTCGTCTCTTCGAACGTGACGCGGTCGATCATCGCGCCGCCACCCTGCCACGGCGGCAGCGATTGCAGCAGCTCGGCCCGGCCCCACAAGCAGCCAATGCCGGTCGGCCCGTAGAGTTTGTGCGCGGAGAAAGCGTAGAAGTCGGCGCCGATCGCGGCGACGTCGACCGGCAGGCGCGGCACCGCCTGGCAGCCGTCGAGCAGCAGCAGCGCGCCCTTTGAGTGCGCGATTTCGGCGGCAGCTTTCGTGTCGAGGATCGAGCCGAGGACGTTCGACACGTGGGCGAAGGCGACCACGCGATGTTCGTCGGTCAGCATCGCTTCGGCCGCGCCGAGATCGATCCGCCCGTCGTCGGTCAGCGGCACCGCGTCGATCTCATAGCCGGCGAGTTGCCATGGGACGATGTTGCTGTGGTGTTCGAGTGTCGAAACGAGAATGCGGCCTCGGCCCTCTTTCGGCAGCGTCCGCGCCACGAGGTTGATCGCTTCGGTCGCCCCGCGGGTGAAGATGAGTTCGTTCGACTGTCCGCCGATCAGCTTGGACGCGGCGGCGCGGCTATCCTCATAGCTCGCGGTCATCGCCGCCGAGCGTTCGTAAACGCCGCGGTGCACGGTCGCATAATCACGCGAATAGGCCTGCGTGATCGCGTCGATCACGGCCTGCGGCTTCTGCGCGGTCGCGGCGCTGTCGAGATAATGCCAGCCCTTGATCGCCGGGAACTGCTCGCGGACATTGAGTGCCGAATTGATGCGGGTCGCGATGTTCATACGACGCTCCGCAGCGCGGCGCGGGCGGCTTCGCAAATGGCGTCGCTGTCGTTCGCGCTGTCCCACAGGCCCATTACAAACCCTTCGAGCAGCAGCGCGCGCGCGCCCGCCGGGTCGAGCCCGCGACTCTCGGCGTAGAACAATTGCATCGCGTCCAGTTCGCCGACGGTCGCGCCGTGCGCGCATTTCACGTCGTCGGCGAAAATTTCGAGCTCGGGCTTGCAGTTGGCGGTCGCGCCGCGATCGAGCAGCATGGCTTTGACCGACTGCTCGGCGTCGGTCTGCTGGGCGCCGCGCGCGACCTCGACCTTGCCGAGGTAGGAGCCGGTCGCCTTGCCATTGAGCACGCCGCGGATCGTCTGGCGCGAGCGGCCGCCGACGCCGAGATGCTTGACGTTGGTGATGATCTCGTTGGTCGACAGCCCAGTGCCGATGTTCGCGCCGAACAGCTCGAAATCGGCGCCTTCCGCGAGGCTCACTTCCAGCTCGATCCGTCCGTAGACCGGCGCGGTGTTGAGCACGAACAACCGCGCCTTCGCGCCGGCTTCGAGCGCGATTTGCACACGACGCACATGCACGTCGTCGGGCCGTGGTAGCCATACCTCCTCGAAACTCTCACCGGGCCCGACGATAAGCGTCAGCGGCTCGGCGAACTGCTCCCACACCGGCTGCAGCGCGTCGAGATCGGCGTAGCGCCATTCCTCTTGCTTGCGGGTCGGGAAGGGCGCGGTCATGGCAACTCCTCCCCGGGACAGGGAGGGGAGCCAGCGCAGCTGGTGGAGGGGGCCCACCGAATTTGCACGTCTCGACCGTGGGCCCCCACCACCACGACGCTGCGCGTCGCGGTCCCCCTCCCCGTTCCGGGGAGGATTTTGGTAAAGACCGTCACGCCGCCGCCTCCACATAGCCCTCGCGTTCGAGCTCTTTCGCCAGTTCGGGCCCGCCCGAACGGACGATCCTGCCGCCGTTGAGCACGTGGACGCGGTCCGGCTCCACATAGTCGAGCAGGCGCTGGTAATGGGTGATCAGAAGTACACCCTTGCCGGGGCCGCGCATGATCCGGTTGATGCCCGCGCCGACGGATTTCAGCGCATCGATGTCGAGCCCGCTGTCGGTCTCGTCGAGCACCGCGAACCTGGGCTGCATGATGCCCATCTGAACCATCTCGGCGCGCTTCTTCTCGCCGCCCGAAAAGCCGACGTTGACTGGGCGCTTGAGCATTTCGGCGTCCATGCCGAGCGCGGCCGCTTGTTCGCGCGCAAGCTTGATGAACTCGGCGCCCGACAGCTCGGCCTCGCCGCGCGCGCGGCGCTGCGCATTGAGGCTCTCGCGCAGGAACTGGAGGTAGGACACGCCGGGGATTTCGACCGGGTACTGGAAGCCGAGGAACAGCCCCGCTGCAGCGCGCTCGTGCGGCTCCATCGCGAGCAAATCTAACTCGTCATTCCCGCGCAGGCGGGAATCCCGCTGTTCCTCAGATGGAGAAGCGGGACCCCCGCTTTCGCGGGGGTGGCGGGTGGGTGCGAAGGTCACCGACCCCTCCGTCACAACATACCCCGGCCGCCCGGCGAGCACATACGCAAGCGTCGACTTGCCCGACCCGTTGGGTCCCATGATCGCATGCACCTCGCCCGCGGGCACGTGCAGCGAGATGCCGTTCAGGATCGGCTTGTCGCCGACCGTCGCGTGGAGGTTAGTTACTTGGAGCATCGCTTACCAAAGGGATCGGAGGGGGGACTGCAATTACGAAAGGAGGGATGAGCCCATCTAAATAGGTCAGCAGCGAATCAACATACTCTGCATCCACAGAGACAGGCTTGTTGCGGTACGCTCTCTCAAGAGCACTCAGAGCTCGTGTCCTAGCTCGGGAGCGGTCGCGAGCGCATAATTGAAGAACCCTCGCTCGAACTTGCGCCTCCATCTGAGCAGCTTCGGTGTCAGTTGCGGCTAGGGGTCCGTTCGAATGGATTTCCGATACAATCCTATCCTGCTGCCTCGCGAGGCAATTTACGTACGGTTCCACGAACTTGTTGAGATCAAGACTGTGCGATTCCGGCGACGCCATGAGCACTGAGGCCAAGAGCAAGATCACCCCACGCTCCCCTCAAGGCTGATCCCAAGCAACTTCTGCGCCTCGACCGCGAACTCCATCGGCAGCTGCTTCAGCACCTCACGGGCGAAACCGTTGACGATCAGCGCCACCGCGCTTTCGGCATCGAGCCCGCGGCTCATTGCGTAGAACAGTTGGTCCTCGCTGATCTTCGACGTCGTCGCCTCATGCTCGATCTGCGCGGTTGGGTTCTTGACCTCGATGTAGGGCACGGTGTGCGCGCCGCAGTCGCTTCCCAGCAGCAGCGAATCGCACTGGGTGAAGTTGCGCACATTCTCGGCGCGCGGGAGCACGCGCACCAGCCCGCGATAGGTGTTGTTGCTGCGGCCCGCGCTGATGCCCTTGGAGACGATGGTCGAGCGCGTGTTGGCGCCGATGTGAATCATCTTGGTGCCGGTGTCGGCCTGCTGGCGGTTGTTGGTGAGGGCAACCGAATAGAATTCGCCGACGCTGCCCTCGCCCTTCAAAATGCAGCTGGGATATTTCCAGGTGATCGCGCTGCCGGTCTCGACCTGGGTCCAGCTGACCTTCGAGCGGTCGCCCGAGCAGAGCGCGCGCTTGGTGACGAAGTTGAAGATGCCGCCCTTGCCCTCGGCATCGCCCGGGTACCAGTTCTGGACGGTAGAATATTTCACCTCGGAATCCTCGTGGGCGAAGATTTCGACCACGGCGGCGTGGAGCTGGTTCTCGTCGCGCATCGGCGCGGTGCAGCCTTCGAGGTAAGAGACGTAGCTGCCCTTGTCGGCGACGATCAAAGTGCGCTCGAACTGGCCGGTGTTCTCGGCATTGATGCGGAAATAGGTGCTGAGTTCCATCGGGCAGCGGACGCCCTCGGGCACGTAAACGAAGGTGCCGTCGCTAAAGACCGCGCTGTTGAGGCAGGCGAAATAATTGTCGCGCTGCGGGACGACCGAGCCGAGATATTTGCGGACCAGCTCGGGATATTCGCGGATCGCTTCCGAGATGGAGAGGAAGATGACCCCGGCCTTCTTCAATTCCTCGCGGAAGGTGGTGGCGACGCTGACGCTGTCGAACACCGCATCGACCGCGACCTTGCGCGCGCCTTCGACCCCGGCGAGCACCTTCTGCTCCTCGATCGGGATGCCCAGCTTTTCGTAAACGCGGAGGATTTCGGGATCGACCTCATCGAGGCTGCCGAGCTTCGGCTTGGCCTTGGGCGCGGCGTAATAATATGCGTCCTGGTAATCGATTTTCGGCAAGTCGAGCTTGGCCCAGCTGACCTCGTCCATCTCGAGCCACGCGCGGTAGGCCTTGAGGCGCCACTCGAGCATCCACTCGGGCTCGTCCTTCTTGGCCGAGATGAAGCGGACGGTGTCTTCGCTCAACCCCTTGGGCGCGAATTCCTGCTCGATGTCGGAGGAGAAGCCCCATTCGTAATCCTGGGCGATCTTCTCCTTGAGCTCGCGGTTCTTGACGGCCTCGTTCATTGCGCGAGCTCCGTCAGGGTCACCGCGCCGAGCGCGCCGCGCACCGCATTGCCGACGACGCCCATGTGCGGCTTCACCCGGCAATGGGCATCGAGCAGGCATTCGTGATTGATTCCGTCGGCGCACATGGTGAGCGCGATCGGCCCTTCGACCGCTTCGACAATATCGGCGAGACTGATCGCGTCCGCCGATCGCGACAAAGCGAAGCCGCCCGATGCGCCACGCGCGCTGATCAGCAGGCCCGATGCGGCCAGCTGGCCCATTAGTTTCTGCGCGGTCGGGAGGGGAACGCCGGTGTCGCCCGATAGCTCAGTCGCGCTGAGGCGTGCGCCCACGGGGTAGCGGGCGGCGGCGGTCATCAAAACGACCGCATAATCGGCGAGATGGGTCAGGCGCATATCGAATTCGGAGCTTTCCCATCCGATTTAGTGCGTTGCGAGGCAAAACTCAACCTTGGCAACCGTCATTGCGAGGAGCCGGAGGCGACGCGGCAATCGAGACTGGATTGCTTCGCCGCGCTCGCAATGACAGACGAGGGGCCGTGTCCCTCTACCCCCTCATCCGCCCTTTCGCCTTCTTGGCTGATGCCGAGACGGCGCATCGGGCGACGATCGCGGCGCTGAAGCTCTCGCCCAAGCGCCACCTGCCGCGCTTTCCGGATTCGCTCAAGACAATGGTCGTGGGGATCGAATTCGCGACTCCGGTCGGGCTTGCAGCCGGGTTCGACAAGGATGCGGAGGTTCCCGAACATATGCTCGGGCTCGGCTTCGGGTTCGTCGAGGCCGGCACGGTCACCCCGCAGCCGCAGGCGGGGAATCCGAAGCCGCGGTTGTTCCGGCTCGCCGAGGATCGCGCGGTGATCAACCGCATGGGCTTCAATAACGAAGGCCAGCCGGCTGCGTGGCGGCGGCTTCGCGAGTGCGCGCACGTCAAAGGCGTGATCGGGGCCAATGTCGGGGCGAACAAGGACAGTCCGGACCGCATTGCCGATTATGTGGCTGGTGTACGCGCGATGAGCCCGGTCGCGCGCTACATCACGATCAACGTCAGCTCGCCCAACACGCCCGGATTGCGCGGTCTGCAGGACGAAGGGGCGCTCGACGAGTTGCTGTCGGCGGTCGCCGAAGCCCGGACCGACAAACCGATCTTCCTCAAGGTGGCGCCGGATTTGAACGCGGGCGATCCCGAGCGGATCGTCAAAGCTGCGATCGACCACAGGATCGATGCGCTGATCGTCGGCAATACGACGGTGTCGAGACCGGCCCTCAAATCGAAATGTTCGAGCGAAGCCGGCGGGTTGTCCGGTGCGCCGTTGAAAATGCTCGCGCTCGACGCGCTGCGAAAATTTCGGAGCGCCAGCGGTGGCGAAATCCCCCTGATCGGAGTCGGTGGCATCGCCAGTGCCGATGATGCATGGGAACGGATCCGAGCGGGCGCGAGCCTGATCCAGCTCTACACCGCGATGGTCTATGAAGGGCCCGGGATCGCCAGGCGGATCGCGCTGGGCCTCGCCGAACGGCTGAAGCGCGAGGGCATGACCAGCGTCGCCGACGCCGTCGGCTAACGCCACAGAATCAGCACGACACCTTCGCGCCGCGGGTCGGCGGCGGCGTCGACGTGGCCGTCGCGCATCAGCACGCCGGTGAGCCCAGAATCCTCACCCTGGCCAGGCTTAAGGTCGATCCCGCGCTGGCGCAGGCCTTCCAGGATTTCGGGCGAGAATTTGGTAACCTCGCCGTTGAAGTTCGGTCCACGTGCGACGAGGTTCGGCGCCCACAAGGCATCGGACATCGACAAGTTCCAGTCGATCGCCCCGACCAGCGAATGGGCAACGTAAGCGAGAATCGCATTGCCCCCGGCCGAGCCGATCGCCCCGGCGAACTTGCCGTCTTTGGTCAGCAGGATCGACGGCACCATCGACGAACGCGGGCGCTTGCCCGGCGCGACCGCATTGGCCACGGCACGGCCCTGCGCGTCGACTGGCGAAAAGGAGAAATCGGTCAGCTGGTTATTGAGGAAGAAGCCGTCGACCATCCGCCCGGTGCCGAAGATCGATTCAACCGTGGTCGTCATCGATACGACATTGCCGTCAGCGTCGCGGACGATGAAGTGCGATGTGCCAGTCGGCTCGAGCGTGCGGTCCGTTCCCGCGGGAACCGCTTCGCGTGGAACGCCGGCGGTGGGGGGCGGACCCGCGGTCGTGCCGATCAGCCTGGCTCGTTCGGCAACATAGGCGGGGTCGATCAACCCGGCGACCGGGACCTTCACGAACGCCGGATCGCCGACATATTTGTCGCGGTCGGCGTACATCAGCCGGCTCGCCTCGGCGAACAGGAACCAGCTCTGCGGATCCTTCGGCCCGCGCGCCGCGATGTCGGTGCGGTCGAGGATCATCATCAGCTCGATCAGGCCGACCCCGCTCGCCGGCGGCGGCGGCGCGCACAGGATGTAGACGCGGAACGGGCCGCACACGGCTTCACGCTTGACCGGCTTGTAGGCGGCGAGGTCGGCCATGGTCATCGACCCGGCGAGCGGCCCGGCGCGGGTGCGCGCGACGATCTTGGCCGCAGTCGCTCCTTTTAGGAGCGCATCGAGGCCTTGCGCCGCCAGCCGTCGCAGGAAGTCGGCATAGGGCTTGTTGACCAGCCGGTCGCCGGCGCTGAGCAAGTTGCCGTCGGGCTTGGAGAAATAAGCGATCACGTCCGGCTGGTGGTTCTCGGCGTAATCGGCGTGGATCATTCGGCTCAGCCGCGCGCTGACGATGAAGCCCTCTGAGGCCGTCCGCTCGGCATCGCCGAACAGGCTGGTCCACGGCAATTTGCCGTGCTCATCGTGGGCCAGTCCGAGCATCTTCACCGCACCGGGCACGCCCGTCGCGCGGCCGCTGACGACGGCCGTCTTGAACGGCAGCGGCTGGCCGGCGGCGTCGAGGAACATGCCGGACGTCGCCTGCGCGGGAGCAACCTCGCGGCCGTCGTAGATCGTGATTTTGCGCGTCCGCGCGTCATAGTAATTCATGAACGCGCCGCCGCCGACGCCCGAGCTCTGAGGCTCGACCAGCGACAGCATCGCCTGGACCGCGATCGCCGCGTCGACCGCGCTCCCGCCGCGCCTCAGCACGTTCAATCCGGCCTGCGCGGCGAGCGGATTGGCGGCGATGACAAAGGGTTCGGTGGTGGCGGCGACCGGTGCGGTCCGCGGCGCCTGCGCTGCGGCGCAAGCCGACATGGCGAGACTAGCGAAGGCGGCGGCGAGGTTGAGGAAGAGACGCATGCCGCTGCGCCTAGCCCAGCAGGAGTGGCGCTTCAAAACCATTCCGCTAAGAAGCGCCGCCGGGGAGTAGGGAAGTATGGCGCGTCAGCTCGAGCACTTCGAGAATCTGGTTGTGATGTTTCTCGCGCGCGCGGCTGAGAAGGGCGACCAACCCTTCCTGTGGGCCAAGCGCGGCGGCGAGTGGCGGCCGATCAGTTGGCGCGAAGCGGCACGACAGGTCGCGGCGCTCGCCGCAAGCTTCAAGGCCATGGGCCTGCAGCCCGGCGACCGCGTCTGCCTGGTCAGCGAGAATCGCCCCGAATGGCTGATCGCCGACCTCGGGATCATGGCCGCGGGCTGCATCACGGTCCCGACCTACACCACCAACACGACGCGCGATCACAGCCACATCCTCGAGAATTCCGGCGCCCGCGCGGTGATCGTGTCCAACCAGAAGCTGGCGACCAGCCTCGCGCCGGCGGTGCTGATGTCGTCCGAATGCCATCACTTCATCGCCATCGACGAAATGCGCCGGACCCAGGTGCCGGAGGATATCCACATCCACTGCTGGCCCGACCTTATCGCCGGCGACGCCGACATCGAGGAGCTCAAGCGGCAATTGCAGAACGTGACCCGCGATACGGTCGCGTGCCTGATTTACACCAGCGGCACCGGCGGCGCGCCGCGCGGAGTCCAGCAGCATCACGGCGCGATCCTCCACAATGTCGAGGGTTGCACCGACGTCATCTCGACCGACTTCGGCTGGGACGAGGAGGTGTTCCTGTCGTTTCTCCCCGCCAGCCACGCTTACGAGCATACCGGCGGCCAGCATTTCCCGGTCGCGCTCGGGGCGCAGATTTATTACGCCGAAAGCCTCGAGAAACTGGCCGCGAACATCGAGGAGGTGCAGCCGACGATCATGGTCGTCGTGCCGCGCCTGTTCGAGATGCTGCGGGCGCGGATCATGAAGTCGATCGAGGCGCAGGGCGACCTTTCGCAATATCTGATGTCGCGGGCGCTGAAGATCGGCGGCGACAAGGCGGCGGGGAAACGCAAGCCATGGGACCTGCCGATGGACGGCATCCTGTCGCTGACATTGCGCAAGAAAGTGCGCGCCAAGATAGGCAAACGGCAGAAGGCCTGGGTCTCGGGCGGCGCGCCGCTCAACCCTGAAGTCGGTTTGTTTTTCGAATCGCTCGGGATCACCTTTCTTCAGGGCTACGGCCAGACCGAGACTGGACCGGTCATCGCGTGTAACCGGCCGAGCGCGGGCATCCGGCTCGATACCGTCGGGCCGCCCGTGAAGAACACCGAAGTGCGCATCGCCGACGACGGCGAGATCATGGTTCGCGGCGAGCTGGTGATGAAGGGCTATTGGCGCAACGAGGAAGAGACCGCGCGGGTGCTCAAGGACGGCTGGCTAGCGACCGGGGACGTCGGCCATATCGACGCCAAGGGCCGGATCAAGATCACCGACCGCAAGAAGGATCTGATCGTCAACGACAAGGGCGACAACATCTCGCCGCAGCGGATCGAGGGCATGCTGACCCTGCAGCACGAAATACTCCAGGCGATGGTCTACGGCGACCGCCGGGCGCACTTGATCGCGCTGCTCGTGCCCGATCCGGAGATCGCCAAGACGCCCGACCTCCACCAGCGGCTGCAAAAAGCGGTCGACCGGGTCAACGCCGATCTATCGGTGGTCGAGAAAGTCCGCCGCTTCATCCTCGCCGACGAAGCGTTCGCGATCGACAATGAGCAGCTGACGCCGTCGCTGAAGATCCGGCGGCACGTGATTTCGAACGTCTATGGCGAACGGCTCGACGCCCTCTACCGGAAGTGAATCGCTAGGCGGCCGGTTTCGAATAAGGGACGAAGTCCCCGAACACGCAGCTTCCGACGGTGAAGTGGTTCTGCAGATCCACGACCTGGCCGATATCGCCGCGGCACAGTTCCGCATTGCCGAACTGCTTGGTCACTAGCGCATAGGTTCCGCCGAGGCTGTTGCAGCTGCCCTGCATGTGATTGACGTAAACGCGCCCCCGACCCTGCCGGAATGCGATGGTCTGTTCGTCGATCACCACCATGTCGTTCTGATTGAAGGTCGGCAGGCAACTGACCGGCTTGCCGGCGACCTTGCCGGCGAGCAACTGATCATATTGCTCCTGCGCTTTGGCCGAACGGGTCGGCTGCACGGCGGCAGTCGTCGCGCAGGCCATCAGGCCGCCACCGATTAAAAGGAGAGAGATTCTACGCATATTGACCTCCTCGCGAGTCCCTCCAGGTCCGCAATAGCGCTTCGTTTCATGAACGAAACCTGTCTTTGTCGGACCGGAGGCGCGCGAATTCCTCCCACCCCTCCACACGAACGAACGGGTTGGTTTGGCGTTCCTGTTCGACTGTCGTCGGCAGCGTGATTTTCCCAGCCGTGCGCATGGCCTCGACCTCGGCCAAGCGCTCAGCGATCGCCGGATTGTCCGGTTCCGCATGGGCGGCGAATTTCGCGTTCGCCAGCGTATATTCGTGCCCGCAATAGATGCGCACGTCAGCCGGGAGGGCGGCGATGCGCTGCAGGTTCGCGTACATCTGTTCCGCGGTGCCCTCGAACAGCCGGCCGCAGCCCATGGCGAACATCGTGTCGCCGACGAAGATCATGCCTTCGTCCTCGAAATAATAAGCGATGTGGCCGGCCGTGTGGGCCGGGATGTCCCAGACCAATGCCTCGGCGCCGCAAACGCGCACCCGGGCGCCTTCGGCGACAATTCGGTCGACCTTGCTGACCCGTTCGGCCTCGGCCGGGGCGGTAATCGGGGAATCCGTCGCGCTCTGGATGTCTGCGTTGCCGCCGGTGTGATCCGGGTGCCAGTGCGTGTTCAGCACCTGTGTCAGCCGCCATCCCTTGGCAGCGACCGCCTCCAGCACCGGGTCGGCAACCGATGGGTCGACCGCCGCAGTCTCGCCGCTTTCGCTGTCGTGGAGCAGCCAGACGTAATTGTCGGTGAGAACGGGGACCGCGACGATTTCGAGCATTACCACTCTCCCGTGTTCGGCATCGACGCCCACGGCTCGGCGGGGGCGAGCGCCGCGCCCTTTTGCAGCAACTCGACCGAGATCATGTCGGGCGACCGAACGAACGCCATGCGCCCGTCGCGCGGCGGGCGGTTGATCGTCACGCCGCCGTCCATCAGGCGCTGGCAGGCCGCGTAAATGTCGTCGATCTCATAAGCGAGGTGGCCGAAGTTGCGGCCGCCGCCATAGCCGCGCTCGTCCCAATTGTGGGTGAGCTCGACCTCGCCACCCTCATCCCCCGGAACGCCGAGGAAAATGAGCGTGAATTTGCCCTGCGGCACGTCGTGGCGGTGGCGCTCCTCGAGCCCGAGCAGTTGAAAAAATGCCACAGTGGCGTCCGGATCGGACACGCGGATCATGGAATGCAGGAATTTCATTTTACCTCACTCAATTCATCGCTATTATTGCACGGTTCGTCGACGACCGTGACCGGCGATCGTGCCCGGTGGTCGTCAGCAATACGACGAACAGAGGGTATCTTTCCATGATCCAGAGGCTGCAGGACAGCCGCGCCGTCCTTTTGGGCGCGGTGGCGATTTTTGCGATTGGCCTGACCACAAGCGGTTACGTGCTCGGCGACGGCTTGCGCCGCGCCAAGGCGGCCGAACGAAGCGTCACCGTGCGCGGCGTTTCGGAGCGCGATGTCACCGCCGATCTCGCGACTTGGACCGTCTCCTTTTCCGACGAGGGCTCGACCCTCGCGCCGGTCCAGGCGTCGGTCGGCGACAAGAGCCGCGCGGTCCGCGGATTCTTCCAGCGCGCCGGGTTCAAGCCCGACGACATCAGCGACATCGCGATCAGCGCAAGCTCTGGGTTTGATCGAGACCGCAAGGAGGAGCGGGTCACCGTCAGCCGGTCGATCCAGTTGCGCAGCCGGGACGTGATGCGGGTTCGCGCGGCTTATGCTCGGCAGTCCGAGCTGATCCGCGACGGCGTGCCGATGTCCGGATCGAGGGTGAACTACGTGTTCACGCAATTAAATGGCCTGAAGCCGCCGATGATCGCCGAGGCGAACAAGAACGCCCGTCTCAGCGCGGAACAATTCGCCCGCGACAGCGGCGCCTCGGTTGGCCGGATCAAAAGCGCCAGCCAGGGCTATTTCTCGGTCGGCGCGCGCGACGGCGAGGATTGCGACGATTGCAGTTCGTCGGGTGGCGGCTCGCCGTTCCAGAAGGTCCGGGTCGTGACGACGATCGACTACGACCTTGGGTAGTTCAGTCTAGTTCTTGACGGTGATCGGCACGGGCAGCAGCGTCAGCGCATCCCGTGCCGCCTTGCCCGCCGGGCCCGAGGCGTCAGAGCCGGCGGCGCGCGTCCAATATTCGCGCGCCTTCACATCGTCGCCGGCGAAATGCATCACGTGGCCGGCCTCGAACAGGATCGCCGGATCGGACGGGGCGAGAGTAAGCGCGTGGCCGATCGCCATGCGGGCACCCGCGGCGTCACCCTCGCGCACGAATAGCGCCGCCGAGAAATACCAATAGAAGGGATCGGCCGAGACTGTCGCCGCGGCTTCGGTCAGCTTGGCGCGGGCGGTCTTGAGATCGTTCTGGGCTTCGGCTGCGCGGGCGCGATCGAGCAGGGCTTCGCCATGCTGTTCCGCTTCCAGGCCAGGCAGAGCGAGCGCCTTGTCGAGAGCGATCGCGGCCTTGCCGGCCTGCCCCGCGGCGATCCACAGATTGCCGGCCGCCGCCCACATCCGCGCGGTCGCCGGATCCTTCTCCGGTCCGGCCTGCGCCGCTTGCTCGAACGCCGCCGCGGCGGCCGCCACATCGCCACTCTTCTGTGCTTCGAGCGCGCGGCATACGGAGGCCTGCGAGGTCACCACATCGGGGCACGCGCTAACGATCGCCGGCCCGCTGGCAGCAGGCGCGGCGGCGGCGAGAGCGGCGGCAAGGATGACATTCAAGCGATCTGCTCCAACAATCCGGCGACGGTCGACAGGATGGCATCGATCTCGTGCGGTTCCGACAGGCGGTGACCTCCGCCCTTGATGACCGTCACCTGCACGTCCGCTGAACGCAGTGCGCGCATCGTGCGGAAGGCAATGTCGAGCGGCACGTCGTCGTCGGCCTCGCCGTGGATCAGCCGGATCGGACAGTCGATTGCGATTTCCTTATCAAGAAGGCTGAGCTTGCCGCCCGATTCTCGAAAGGCGGACGTCAGATAGTCGCGGTTGCGCTCCGCGCCCCATTCGGTGAAATCCGGGGCCGCTGCGATTCCAACCAGCGCCTTCACTCGCTCGGACCGGAGCAAGGCGAGGTGGAGCGCGAGCCAGCCGCCCATCGACGAGCCGATGACGACCACAGGGCCATCGGTCAGCCGGTCGACGATCGCCAGCGCCTCGTCGAGCCACAATTCTAGGGTCCCGTCCTCGAACCGTCTGCCGCTCGATCCGGTGCCCGAATAATCGAACCGGACCATCGCCAGCCCGCGCCTCTCCGCGAAGGCATCGAGCGCCAGCGCCTTGGCGCCCTCCATGTTGGATGCGTAACCGGGCAGGAAGACCAGCGTCGGCGAACTGCCGTCGCGCCGCCGATAGCCGATGCGGCGGCCGTCAACATCAAGATGGCCGACTTCAGGCGCCGTCATTCAGCCCAAAATCTCGCGGATCAGATTTCCCAGTCCGACGCTGCGTTCACGATCGATCGGGCGCTCGGGATCGCGATGCGTTGGCGCGAGCGGCGCCATTGGATCGCCGTCGCCTTGGAAAACATAATGGTCGTAGAGCGCGCGCCAGGCGCTGCGATGTTCGGGCCGCATGCCGCGATAGAGCGCGTAGGTCAGTTGCAGCAGCAGCATATAGGGATGGCGCGCCGCGGCATCGTCGCGGTTCCACCAATAGTTGGTCAGGACATTGAAGCTGGAGAGCGACTGCACGCCGTGCCACCACAAATACGGAATGTAGACGGCGTCGCCCGGCTCGAGCTCGGCAACGAACGCCGCATCGAGCGCCTCACGGTATCGGGGAAACCGGTCGAACTCCGGCTCGTCCAGCGAGACCATGCTGATCGGAACCCTGGCCGGAGTGATATCCATCGGCCCGGGATAGAGGTTGGCAGTTTGCTCCGGCGGAAACAGGATGAAGCGGCGCCGGCCAGCAGTGACGCAGGCAAGATTGTCGGCGACATCGAAATGCGGAGCCACCGTCACCCGATTGCCGATCCACAGACGCGCCGGGGTTTCCGACGGAACGAAGGGATTGGGATTGGCCTCTTGCAACCCGGGGAAGGTCTCCGCCGCCAGGATCGCCTGCATGGCAATAGCGAACGGTTGTTCGGTTTCCCGCTGCCGAAGGAGCCCTTGCAGGACCCCGGACAGCGACTCGGCCGACCGTTCGAAGTTCATCCGCTTCGAATCCGCGCGGTAGAAGAACCGTCCGCGCTCGGACGGCGGGGCGACGATCGTTCCGACCGATTGGCCATTGTAGAAGCGAGCAAGGTATAGGGCCGCGGCCTCATCCGATTGGAGGGCGGCCTGGACAAAGGGCCACGCGCGGACCGCGCCGCGGAGCACCATCGGGTGGCCGCCGTTGGCCACGGCATCGGGCAAACTTTTCAGCCCGGACCCTGAGATTTCATCAGCGGGACGAAGGTCGGCGAACATAACCCGCGACTCTTCACAGCCAGTCGGCAAAAGCGCAATGCGCCGGAACGGCAGCCGCGCGGCGCCGTTGTGTCGATCAGGCAAGAGGAGGTCCATTTATGAAATACCGCAAGCTCGGCGACAGCGACCTCGAGGTCTCGGAAATCTCGCTCGGCTCATGGCTGACCTATGGCGTCGGGGTCGAAGCCGAGAGCGCCCGCGCCTGTCTCGGCGAAGCGTTTGTCCAGGGCATCAACTTCATCGACACCGCCAATGTTTACGGCCGCGGCGCGGCCGAGAGCTTTCTCGGGCAAGCGCTCGAAGGCCGGCCACGTGAGAGCTATGTGCTGGCGACCAAGCTCTATTTCCCGATGAGCGACACCGATCGCGGCCTGTCGCGGGTGCAGATCGAAAAGCAGCTCGACGCCTCGCTCACCCGCCTCAAGACCGATTACGTCGACCTCTACCAATGCCACCGTTACGATAACGACACGCCGCTGGAAGAAACGATGGAAGCGCTGACGCGGGCGGTCGAAAGCGGCAAGACCCGCTATATCGGCTTTTCTGAATGGCCGGCGGAACGGATCCGGGCCGCGCTCGATCTGACCGGCGTGACCAAATTCGTGTCGAGCCAGCCGCAATATTCCCTGCTGTGGCGCGAGCCCGAGGACGAAGTCATCCCGCTGTGCGCTGCCAACGGCATTTCGCAGATCGTCTGGTCGCCGCTCGGCCAGGGCGTGCTCAGCGGCAAATATGATCCGGACCAGCCGCCGCCGCGCGATTCGCGCGCCGCGAGCAACGAGATGGGTGGCTATATGGATCGGCTGATGCACCCCGACGTACTGCGTGCGGTACAGTGGCTCAAGCCGATCGCCGACGAAGCCGGGCTAACGCTGCCGCAGTTCGCGCTCGCCTGGGTGCTGCGCGAGCCCAATGTCGCCTCCGCGATCATCGGCGCGTCGCGGCCGGAGCAGGTGCGCGAGAACGCCCATGCTTCGGGCGTGATCGTCGACACCCAGTTGTTCCTGAGGGCCGAAGCCATCCTCGACGAAGCGCTCGCCGGCCAGCCCGCCTGACGGTCAAATCGCGCGCGAGCTGTGTCGTGCGGGCGAGACGAAAATCTCCTCGATCGCCAGCCCGAACAGCTCGGCGATGCGGAAGGCGAGCGGCAGCGACGGATCGTATTTGCCGGTCTCGATGGCATTGACGCTCTGGCGCGACACTTCGAGCTTTTCGGCGAGGTCCTGCTGGCTCCAGCTGCGCTCGGCGCGGAGGACGCGGAGGCGGTTTTCCATCAGCAGCCCGCCGCGCCGAGCGTGAGCTTGTTGACGATTGCGCCAATCCCCAGGCCGAAGAACCACACCACGACGATCCAATATCCGTCGATGTGCCCGACCAGCTGGAAATTATCGAGGAAGCCCCAGATTGTCGCGAGGCTGAGCGTGAAGCCGCTCGCCCACAAAGTCTGACGGACCATCAGCATCCGGACATATTCATCCTGCTCCTCGACGAGGTAGCGCCCGATCGCTGCGAAGATTCCAACGATCGGTAGGGCAGGCAAGATTGCCACCAGATAGGAAGCAGGGCCGCTGACCATCCCGTGGTTGAACCCATAGACCGCGAAAATCAGGAACGCAGAATAAACCAGGCTCAACCAGACGATGCGAATATTGTAGCGGATCCACGCCGGCGTACGAGCGACCATGTCAAGCTCCCTTGGTTGTTAGTCAAGTTAACTTTACATTGTGTCGACTTGGTTTGTCAAGTGAGCTTTACCTCTTGCTGGACGCGCTCCGGCAGATCTCGGCTAACGCATCCCATTGAGACTGGCCGAGCGCCGGCTGATAATGGGCTTTCGGGTCGAAGCTCGCCGCGAACCGACCGGCGCGTTTGCCGCTCAGCGGATGGCTCTGGAGGAACTCGGCGCTGAAGCCCCGGGCCTCGCCGGTTTCCTTCGACAGGCGGGTGAACAGCTCCGCGGTCGGCTTGGGCGAGATGTTGGAGCGTTTGAGCGCAGCGATCGCGTCGGCGTCGGCCTGGGCCTCATTGTCGCGGGTGTAGCTCAACGACACGATCTGTTCGGCATTGGCGCCGAAGCCGCCGGCGAACAGCCGGATCAACGCGCCGATGCCGAACTCGCGGATCAGCGCCTCGGTGACGTGGCGGTGGCGGACATGGCCGATCTCGTGGGCGAGGACGCCGGCCAGCGCATCCGGGTCGGTCTCGGTGATCGCCGGTTTGAACACCACGATATAGCCGCCGGGCAACGCGGCGGCATTGAAGATCGGGACGTTGAGCGCAGCCACCTTGATCGCATCCGGGCCCTTGGTCGCGCCCGGCGACACCCTTCCGACCAGCGCCTCAAGCGCTTCCTGCCCCTTGGGATCGCGGCACTTGAGGTCGCCGAAATCGCCGACGATCGCTGTGCCGACATTGCGCTCCCAGCTCATCGGCACGTGCGGCGCGATCCAGTGCGGTGCGAGATAGCCGATCCCGACTACCGACGCGGTGATCACGCCTCCGGCAACCAGCGCGGGGATCAGGCCGATGCGGTCGATCCACCGGCCGTAGCGCTCGTGGCAGCCAAGCAGCGGGGCCAGCTCGGCTTCGGCTTCGGCCGGAACCAGCAGCCGCCAGCCGGGCTGATCGGTGCGACCGAGCCGGAGCTTGCCCGCCGGAGCGTCGCGCCGCTTGAGCAAAGCGGCCTCGACGCTGTCGCTCCATCCGCCATCCTGTGCGAGCTCAAGCCGGCCGTCGCCGACGGTCACCCGCACATCATGCGGGTGCGCCGTCAGCCCGTCGTAAAGCTTGCCCCCAATCAAGGCTTAGATCGCGCCGATGTCGAAGGCGTCGGCGAAGCCTTCCGCCTCGCGCGGCGCGTGCGTCTTCGACTGGGTCAGATCGCTCAGGTCGACCGAGCCGTAGATCCGCGCGTGGCGAACCATGAACGCCCAGTTGCGATAGCCCCAATAGGCCAGGCCGAAGCCGAGCGTGATAATCGCCAGGCCGACATTGCCGAGGAACAGCTTGAGCCAGTCCCAGGTGCTCGCGGTGAACTCGAACTCGAGATCACCCAGCCGCGTCGAGTTCGCGGCGTTGCGGAAGAATTTCGCGTACCAGTGCAGCGTTAGAAGCGGCAGAGCGACGTAAAAACCCACCGCGATGACGATGAAGATCGCGAAGATGCCGATCGAAGGGGCGCTGCCCTGCGCCGCTGACGCGGCCATGCCGGCAATCGCGGCTGCGACAATCATGCCCACAGGAGCCAGGTAAATTAGCGCCCAGCGCGCCTTCAGGCCTTCCGCGCTGAGGTGCGCATAGAATTTCAGCGGGCCGAAGCTCATGGCGTTCCAGCGCGAATTCCACAGCCGGGTCGTCGCCCACGGGAACATGATGAACATGGTCATGAAGGTCAGCGCGTAGCGGCCGAGATATTCGCCGCCGTAATTCCAGCCCGGATCGTTGCTGCCGCCGCGGATGCCGTGCCAGAACGTCCGTGACAGCCGGTAGCGCAGCGCACGGAATCGGGCGAAGCCGCCGAGATAGATCAGGGCGATGTAGAACAAGGTGATGATGCCGAAGGCGGCGTCCGCTTTGCCACGCGCCAGCAACGCCGGGAACAGGAACTGGAAGAACAGGAAAAACGGCGCGAGGATCGCGATCACGATCAGGAAGCCGATAAACATTTCCTTGCCGGTGCCGGTCCATTCGAGCGTATCGTCGATGAGCTGGGTGCGCGACCACAGATACCGCCGCTGCCGGGCCGTCGCCCAGAAGCGGTAAACGCCGAGCGTGCAGATGATCAGCAGTGCGTTGGTCGCCGCGATCGGCAGATATTCGCGCCAGTTGCCGGTGAAGCGAATCGCGCGGTCGTCGCCGGCCGCGGGCCGTTCTGTCTGACTGTCCATTATTCCCCCAAGTCCCCGAGCGCCGACGAAGGTGCAGCGGCAGGAGGCTCATGGCAAGAGGCTCGAAAGCGGGCGGTTGAGGCCACCGCGCCACACCGCTAGAGCCTCGACGCAATGACCAAAATGTTCAACATCGCGCTGCCCGACGGGTCGGTGAAGGAAATGCCCGAAGGCTCGACCCCGGCGGACGTCGCCGCGGCGATCGGGCCGGGCCTCGCCAAGGCCGCGCTCGCCGCGCGGGTCGACGGCGAGATCCGCGACATCATGCGTCCGTTCGAGGGCGATGCGAGCCTCGCGCTGATTACGTCGCGCGACGAGAAGGACGCGCTCGAGCTCGTGCGCCACGATTTCGCGCATATCCTCGCCGAGGCGGTTCAGAATTTGTTCCCTGGCACGCAGATCACCTTCGGTCCGGCAACCGACGACGGTTTCTATTACGATTTCGCGCCGACCGCGGAGCACGGAGCCTTCACCGAAGAAGAGCTGCCGGCGATCGAGGAGGAGATGCGGCGCATCATCGGCGCCGACAAGCCGCTCATCCGCGAAGTGTGGACCCGCGATCAGGTTCGCGCCTTCTTCGAGAAGTCCGGCGAGGCATTCAAGGCCGAATGGGTGATGGAACTGCCCGTAGGCGAGACCATCACCATGTACCGCACCGGCGACGCCGAGGATGCCTGGACCGATTTGTGCCGCGGGCCCCATCTGGCCTCAACCGGCAAACTCGACCCAGCGTCGTTCAAACTGACCCGCGTCTCGGGCGCTTATTGGCGCGGCGATCCCAAGAACCCGATGCTCAGCCGGATCTACGGCACGGCGTGGCTCAACAAGAAGCAACTCGACGCCTATCTCGTCCGGCTGGAGGAGGCGGCCAAGCGCGATCATCGCAAGATCGGGCAGGAGATGGACCTGTTCCACCTCCAGGCCGAAGCCCACGGCAGCGTCTTCTGGCATCCCAAGGGCTGGGTCATCTGGCGCCAGCTCGAGGCGTACATGCGCCGCCGGCTCGATGCCGCCGGCTATAACGAGATCAAGACCCCGCAGCTGATCGATTCCAAGCTGTGGGTGCTGTCGGGCCATTGGGGCAAGTTCCGCGAGAACATGTTTGTCGTCCCCGACGAGGTTCCGTCGACCGAGGAAGGCCGACCGGTCATTTCCGGAGACGCCGAGCTGATGGCGCTGAAGCCGATGAACTGCCCGGCGCACATCCAGGTCTTCAAGCAGGGCATTACCAGCTACAAGGAACTGCCGCTGCGCCTCGCCGAGTTCGGCTGCTGCCATCGCAACGAACCGCACGGCGCGCTGCACGGCATCATGCGGGTGCGTCAGTTTACTCAGGACGACGGGCACATTTTCTGCACCCACGACCAGTTGATCGACGAGACCAAGGCGTTCTGCGCCTTGCTCGACCAGATCTACCGCGATCTCGGGTTCGCCGATTATCAGGTGAAGCTCGCGACCCGGCCTGACAACCGCATCGGCAGCGACGAGGAATGGGACCGCGCCGAGCGCGACCTGGAGATCGCGCTCAAGGAAACCGGCCTCGATTATGAGGTTCTGCCCGGCGAGGGCGCCTTTTACGGGCCCAAGCTCGAATTCCACTTGCAGGACGCGATCGGGCGGACGTGGCAGTGCGGCACGCACCAACTCGACCCGCAAATGCCCAAGCGGCTCGACGCCTTTTACGTCGGCGCCGATGGCGAGAAGCACAATCCGCTGATGCTTCACCGCGCGATCCTTGGCACGTTCGAGCGGTTCATCGGCATCCTGATCGAACATCACGCGGGCAAATTCCCGCTGTGGCTGGCGCCGGTGCAGGCGGTGGTCGCGACCATCGTGTCCGATGCGGACGCCTACGCGGAGCAGGTTTCCGCGCGGCTCGCCGCCGTCGGCATCCGGGTCGAGACCGACCTCCGCAACGAGAAGATCAACTATAAGGTGCGCGAGCACAGCCTGGCGAAAGTCCCACTGCTGCTGGTCGTCGGCAAGCGTGAGGCGGAGGAGGGCACGGTGGCGCTGCGCCGGCTCGGCAGCGAGGAGCATCAGAAGATGATGAGCGTCGACGAAGTCGTGGCGATGATCGTTGCCGAGGCCGTTCCGCCCGATCTTCGTCCAGCCTGAACCAATTTCGTCGCCAAACGGATCGCGGTCTGTGGTCTAAGGGTTTACTCGCAAGACGCGACTCGATTCTACCGACCTGATCTGACGCCGGTCCGCCACAGCTGGCGGCAAAAACGACTCGCCAACCTTTCCTTCCGGGCCGCGAGCGCTTAACTCGCGACTCCGAACAACAACCACGGAGTCTTCGCTATACCACCGCCCTATCCGCGCCGTCCGCAGACGCCGCCGCAATTCACCGGCCCCCGCTACAACGAGTTCATCCAGTCCCAGAAGGTGCGGGTGATCGATGAAAACGGCGAAAACCTGGGCGTGATGTTTACCCGCGAAGCCTTCGAACAAGCGCAGGAAGTCGGCCTCGACCTTGTCGAGATTTCCCCCAACGCCGATCCGCCGGTCGCTAAATTCCTCGATATCGGACGCTACAAATACGAGGCGCAGAAGAAGGCCAACGAGCAGCGCAAGAAGCAAAAGACGCAGGAGATCAAGGAGATCAAGATGCGTCCGAACATCGACGACCATGACTATGACACGAAGATGAAGAAGGTCTTCGAGTTCCTCGACGAGGGCGACAAGGTCAAGGTCACGATGCGTTTCCGCGGCCGCGAGATGGCCCATGGCGAACTGGGCATGGCGGTGCTCCGCCGCGTCCAGGAGCAGACCGCCGACGTGGCCAAGATCGAGGCGCACCCGCGCATGGAAGGCCGCCAGATGCTGATGGTGCTCGCGCCCAAATAGGCGCGAGCCCGCAAAAAGTCGCTTACTGACATTGTTGCAATTCTGCGACTTCCCTTGTTCCGCGAACCGCATTAGCCTCCCGCGCTTGGAGCATTGCTCCAGCAGGGGAGAGAAACATGGGCAAATCGGTGTGGCTGCTGTCGGCAGCGCTGGTTACTGTTGCAAGTCCGGCCTTCGGCCAAACCACAACACAATCGAACACCGACACCGACAAAGGCTCGGCCCAGCCGACCTCGGGCGCGACCGAAGGCGCCGCGGTCCAGGATCAGGCAACCCCGGCGCAGCCGGTCGGCAACGGCGACATCGTGATCACCGCGACTCGCCGCAATGAAGCGCTGTCGGATGTGCCGATGGCGGTCAGCGCGGTAACCGCGCAAACGCTCGAATATACGGGCGCCAGCGACATTCGGCAGCTCAACCAGGTGTCGCCATCGTTGCTCGTTTCATCGACGTCGTCCGAGGGCGGCGCGGCAGTCGCGCGCATTCGCGGCGTCGGCACCGTCGGCGACAACCCGGGCCTCGAAAGCTCGGTCGGCCTGTTTGTCGACGGCGTCTACCGTTCGCGCATCGGCGTCGGCTTGACCGAACTTGGGGCACTGGACCGGATCGAAATCCTGCGCGGTCCTCAAGGCACATTGTTCGGCCGTAATACCTCCGCCGGCCTCATCTCCATCATTACCGCGAAGCCGCGGTTCCAGCCCGAAGTTAGTGGCCAAATCGACGTCGGCAATTTCGACCTGCGCCGCCTCGAGCTCGGTGCGACCGGGCCAATCAGCGACACCGTCGCCGTGCGTCTCGATGGCGTCTACATGAAGCGCGACGGGTTCCTCAAGGACGTCATTTCGGGCCGCCGGGTCAACGATCGCGATCGTTGGCTGCTGCGCGGCCAGGTGCTGTTCCAGCCCAACGACAATTTTTCGTTCCGGCTGATCGGCGATTATTCAAAGCGCAACGAGGAATGTTGCGCCGCATCTTATCTGCCGGCGCATGATGTCACCGCGGCCGGCGAGCAGCCGTCCACGATTGCCGGCATCGAACGTGCGCTCGGCGGGGTGATCAATGACGATACCTTTGCTCGTAAGGTCTCGATCAGCCCGGGGCGCAACTATGACAGCGACGTCAAGGATTACGGAATTTCAGGCGAGGCGGTCTATGATTTCGGCGGCGCTGAGCTGACGTCGATCACCGCCTACCGCTTCAATAAATACGTTCGCGGTCAGGACGCCGATTTCAACAATCTCGATATCCTCTATCGGGACAGCGACGGCGGTTCGTTTAACCGCTTCAAGACCTTCACCCAGGAACTTCGGCTCCAGGGCAACGCTTTCGGTAATCACCTCGACTGGCTGGTCGGCGGTTATTACGCCAATGAAAAGCTGCGCGTAGACGACAATCTCCATTACGGTACGCAGTTCCAACCCTATGCGAACTGCATTCTGTTTGCGGGCGCCCTCCCGTCTGCGCTTAACCCGGCCAATCCGGGTTGCGTGAACCAGGGCGGTCCGGGCGGCCTCGCCACCACCATCGCCCAGATCCAGGCCGGCATCGCGGCGGTCCAGGCGGGAATTGCCGCGGTGCAGGCGGCGATCGCAAATCCGGCGACGCCTCCGGCGCAGATTCCGGTGCTGCAGGCACAGCTCGCCGCCCTTCAGGCGCAGCTGGCCACGCTGGCGGGGCAAGCGGGTGCGCTCGGCGCGCTCAACGCCAATCCGGCAAACCCGGGCTTCGGTTCGCTCGCCGCGGTGCTCGGTCTCCCCGGCTTCAATCTGGGGAATGTGGCGCTCGACGATTCATGGCGCCAATCGAGCACCAACTGGGCGTTGTTCACCCACAACATCATCTCGATCACCGACCGGCTGAAGCTGACCCTTGGCGCTCGCTACACGCATGAGCGCAAGAAGCTCGCCGGCGACCTGGCCGACAACAACACATTGTGCGTGAACGTTGCTTCGAGCCCGCTCGCGGTATTCCAGCAATTGCCGTGCATCGTCCCTGGCATCCCGGGTGGGGCATTGACCATTAGCGACAAGCTGACGGAAAGCCGGCTCTCGTGGACCGGCGTGCTAAGCTATAAGCCGACTGATCGCCTGCTCACCTATGCGAGCTACTCGCGCGGCTACAAAGCCGGCGGCTTCAACCTTGATCGGTCCGCTCTGTGGCGGACGGTCGTCCTGCCGTCGGGCGCACCGGCTGCTACGGCGCTGACCAACCCGCCCCTCTCCGGCGCCGGGGCGATTTGCATCAACGCGGCGCAACGGGGTTGCCAGGGGGTGGTCGCATCCGGCGCTGACCTGGCGTTCAAGCCGGAAATCAACGACGCGTTCGAGCTTGGTGCGAAGTATAACGGGCGAGGCATCGACGTGAACCTGGCCCTGTTCCATCAGGTCTTCCGAAACTTCCAGCTCAACACGTTCAACGGACTCAATTTCATCGTTGAAAACATCAATAGTTGCAGCGCCGATTTGTCCGGCGCGGACGTCGACAACAGCTCAAGCACAGGCGCTTGCACCGGGAAGGTTCGCCCGGGCGTGAAGAATGTCGGGTTCGAGCTCGAAATGTTCACCCGCCCCATTGCCAACGTGGCCATCAACGGGGGCCTGGTGATGTCCAATACCCGGTACCGGCATAACCTCGTCGGGGCAGGCGGCAAGCCGCTGAACGCCTATTTGTTCCAGCTGCCCGGCCGCCGGCTCTCCAATTCCTCCGAGTGGACGGCAACCGGCTCGGTGGCGTGGACTCCGCCGATCGGCGACAGCTTGCGCGGCCTAATCTACGCCGACGTCCGTCACATGAGCCGGTACAATACGGGCTCCGACCTCGACGTCGAAAAGGAACAGAACGCCTACACGATCGTCAACGCGCGTATCGGCCTGCACGACATTTCCGATCGGTGGGGTATCGAATTGTGGGCGCAGAATTTGTTCAAGAAGAATTATTTGCAGGTTGCGTTCGATGCCCCGGCCCAAGGGTCGGGAACGACCCGTGCGATCGACGCCGGGTTCATCGCCCGCTCGACCCAGTTGTTCGGCGCCTTCCTTGGCGAGCCGCGGACCTTTGGCGTGACGTTGCGCGGCAAGCTCGGGTTCCACCGCGAATCGCCGCCGCCCTATGTCGCGCCGCCGCCGCCTCCGCCGCCCCCGGTGGAAGCAGCGCCGCCGCCCCCTCCGCCACCGCCTCCGCCGCCGCCGCCACCGCAGGGCGAACGGGGCTGATCCGCTCAAGCTGACGAATATGGAAAAGCCCCGTCAGTCGCGGCGGGGTTTTTTCTATGCGGCTTGCGCCTTCGCTGTGTCGGACGCCGCGTCGAGCAATGCCTTGCGCAGCTGCTCGACGTCGTCGCCGTCGAGCTTTTTTCCGTCGGCGCGAGTCAGATAGAAGACGTCGACCGCCCGCTCGCCATAGGTCGCGATATGCGCCGAGTGGATTTGATGGCCCTTGTCGTGGATCGCCGCCGCCAATCCCGCGAGGAGGGCCGGGCGATCGAGCGCGTTGACTTCGACCACCGTGGTCCTGGTCGACGCCCGATCGGCGACGACCACCGACGGGGCGAGGCGAAAGGCCTCGCTGCGCGGCCGCGCGCCGGGTGACGCGGGCAGCGGCGGCGGTTCGCCGCTGACCAGCGCATCTTCGACTGACCGGACCAGCCGCCCACGCAGGCGGCGGTCGGAATAACGCTGCCCGCGCGCGTCGAGCACCAGCAGATTGTCGAGCGCCATGCCGTCGCGCGTGGTGTGGATGCGGGCGTCGATGATATTCGCGCCGCCCGCCGCGAGCCCGGCGCAAATCCGGTAGAACAACCCCTCGCGGTCGGGTGTGAAGACGCTGATCCGAGTCGCTCCGCTGTCCGGATCGTCTTCCGCGACGACGCTCGGGGTTGCGTCACCGATGTGCGCTTCGGCCGCCGCGACCTGCCTGGCGTTGGCGACCTGCCAGGCGAGTGGCTCGGCCAGCCAGTAGCTGTCGCTCAGCCGTTTGGCATGCGCGCGCATCGCGCTGGCTTTCCAACCGAGCTCCGCGGCGAAGTCTTTCTGCCGCGCCTGGACCAACTCGGCGCGCCCGTGTTGCTTATGGCCCAGCCGAAGCCGCTCCTCCGCCGCTTCGAACAAGGTGCGCAGCAAGGTTCGCTTCCATTCGTTCCACACCCGCGGGCCGACCGCACGGATGTCGACCACAGTCAGGATCAGCAATAGCCGGAGCCGCTCCGGGCTTTGCACCTGGTGGACGAAATCCTCGATCGTCTTGGGATCGGCGAGGTCGCGCTTGAACGCGGTCGACGACATCAAAAGGTGGTGGCGGACGAGCCACGCCACGGTCTCGGTCTCGGCCGGGTCGAGCCCGAGCTGCGGCCCGAGCTTGAGCGCGATCTCGGCGCCGATCACGCTATGATCGCCGCCACGCCCCTTGGCGATGTCGTGCAACAGCACCGCAACGTAGAGCACGCGGCGCGAGGCGATCTGCCTGATAATCGCGGTCGATAGCGGATGGTCATCCTTGAGCTCGCCGCGCTCGATCGCCGCGAGCAATCCGATGGCCCGGATCGAATGCTCGTCGACCGTATAATGATGATACATGTCGAACTGCATCTGCGCGACGACGCGGCCGAAGTCGGGCATGAAGCGGCCAAACACCCCGGCCTCGTTCATCCAGCGCAAGACCGTTTCGGGCGAGTTGATCGAGGTCAGCACCTCCAGGAACAAGGCATTGGCGAGCGGGTCGGTGCGCAGCTTGCGGTCGATCAGCGCGGCATCGCGGGTCGCCGCGCGCATTGCCTTGGGGTGGACCTCTAGCTGCTCCCGCGCGGCCAGCGCGAACAGTTCGAGCAGGCGGATGGGATCGGCCCGGAGGAAATCGTCGTCGGGGACCGCCAGCCGGCCGCGGTCGAGCATGAAACCGCCAAGGCGCTTGGGGCGGCGGCGCAAGGTCGGCAGCGCGAAGCGGAAGCCTTTTTGGCCGAGTTGCTCGTCGAGCTGCGCGAGGAACAGGCCGGTCAAATCGCCGACCGCTTTGGCGTTGATGAAGTAAAATTGCATGAACCGTTCGACCGCGGATTTCCCCGGCCGGTCGGCGTAATGCATGATCTCCGCGATCCGCGGCTGATATTCGAAACTCAACCGCTCTTCCGCGCGCCCCGCGAGCAAGTGCAGATGGCAGCGCACCGACCAGAAGAAGCGCTCGGCGCGATCGAACCTGCGGAATTCCGCCGCGCTCAGCAGCCCAGCCCCGACCAGGTCCGCCGGACGTGCGACGCCATGAACATATTTGCCGATCCAGTAGAGCGTGTGGAGATCGCGCAGCCCGCCCTTGCCGTCCTTGATGTTCGGCTCGACCACGTAGCGGCTGTCGCCCATGCGGATGTGCCGCTGGTCGCGCTCAGCGAGCTTGGCGGCGACGAACTCGGCAGCGGAGCCCGCGACCAGTTCCTTGCGGAAGCGGCGCATGGTCTCGTCGAACAAGCGGTCATTGCCCCACAGCCAGCGGCCTTCGAGGAAGGCGGTGCGGACCGTCATGTCCTTCTTGGCGATGGCGATCAGCTGATTCTGCGAGCGGACCGAATGGCCGACCTTCAGCTTCAGATCCCACAACAAATGGAGAATCGCTTCCGCGGCGCGCTCGGCGGCGGCGGTCGGCGTCTTGGCCGTCAGGACCGTCAGGTCGAGGTCGCTGAACGGCGCCATCTCCCCGCGCCCGGTCCCGCCGAGCCCAACCATCGCCAATGGCTCGCCGAGCGGTTGGTCGAGCACGCGCTCGATGACGAACTCATAAGCCAGCCGGACCAGCTGATCGTGCAAATACGCAGTTGCCTGCGCCGCCGCGCGGCCACGCCCGGGCTCGTCGCTCAAGCGCCGGGCAACCTCCTCGCGGCCGGCCGCCAGAGCTTCGCGCAGGATGGCGGAGACGCTATTATTGAGCGCCTTGCCCGACAGCGCGGCGATGCGATCTGCGACGGCGCGGCGGTCGATGATCGCCCGGCGATTGTCGACGTCGAGCAGGCTCATTCGCCGCGCTCGGCCAGAGTCCGCTTGAGGCGATAGAGTTCTTCAAGCGCCTCGCGCGGGGTCAGGCTGTCGGGGTCGATTTCGCCGAGCGCCGCAGCGACCGGGTCGGGCGCTGCCTCTGGCTCCGCAGCGGTCGCGAACAATGGCAGATCGTCGAGCCCGGCGACGATCCCACCGGTTGCATCGCGCCCCGCTTCAAGTTTGGCGAGAACCGACCTTGCCCGCGCCACTACCGATGGCGGGAGGCCGGCGAGCTTGGCCACCGCAATCCCGTAGCTGCGGTCGGCCGCTCCGTCGGCAACTTCGTGGAGCAGGACGAGATCGCCCTTCCATTCGCGCGCTCGGACGTGGTGCAGCGACAGTCTGTCGAGCCGCCCAGCCAGGCGCGTCAGCTCGTGATAATGGGTCGCGAACAGCGTCCGGCACTGGACCTGATCGTGCATCGCCTCGACCACCGCCCAGGCGATGGCGAGGCCGTCATAGGTCGAGGTCCCGCGGCCGATCTCGTCGAGGATGACGAGGCTGCGCGGAGTCGCTTGTGCGAGGATCGCGGCGGTCTCGACCATTTCGACCATGAAGGTCGAACGGCCGCGCGCGAGATTGTCCGATGCGCCGACCCGGCTGAACAGCCGATCGACGATCCCGACCCGGCCGCGCGCGGCCGGGACGAAGCTGCCCGCCTGCGCGAGCACGCTGATCAGCGCCGCTTGGCGGAGGAAGGTCGATTTGCCACCCATGTTGGGGCCGGTGATCAGCCACAGCCGGTCGGTCGCGCCCAACGACAGATCGTTGGCGACGAAGTGCTCGCCGCTGTCCTTGAGCGCGGTTTCGACCACCGGATGGCGGCCCGCGTCGATTTCGAGACACGGTTCGTCGGTCAGCCGCGGCAGTGTCCACCCGCCTTCGGCGGCGCGATGGGCGAGGCTCGCGGCGACGTCGATCCGCGCGATCGCTTCGGCGGTCGCGATGATGCGCTGGGCACTGCTCAACGTGAGCTGGGTCAGTTCCTCGGCGTGCGCGGCTTCGGCGGCGACCGCGTGCGACCCCGCTTCGACGACCTTCGACGCCTCGTCGTGCAGCTCGGGCGAATTGAAGCGGACCACCCCGGCGAGCGTCTGGCGGTGGGTGAAGCCGCTGTCCGGCGCCATCAGCCGGTCGGAATGCCTGGCCGCGACTTCGATATGATAGCCGAGCACCGCATTGTGGCGGATCTTGAGCGACGAGACGCCGGTCGCGCCGCGATAGCCGGCTTCGAGCGCGGCGATCGCCTGGCGACCGTTGGCGGCGGAGCCACGCAGCGTATCGAGCGCCTCGTCATAGCCTTCGGCGATGTAGCCGCCCTTGGACGAATCGATCGGCGGAGACGCGACCAGCGCCCGCGATAGTGTCGCGACCAGCGCGTCGTGCCCGCTAAGCCTCGGCAGCAGCGAGTGGAGCAAGTCCGGACCACCGCCATCGTTTGCAAGCTCGACCTTCAGCGCATCCGCAGCGCCAAGCCCATCGCGTAGCAGCGCCAGATCGCGCGGCGATCCGCGGTCGGCAGCGAGCCGGGCCAGTGCACGGGCAAAGTCCGGCATGACTTTGAGTGCGTGGCGCAAGCGCTCGCGCCGGATCGCGTCCTCATGCAGCCAGTCGACCAGCGCGAGGCGCGCTTCAATCTCGGCTTTCGCCGTCAGCGGCGCGGCGATGTCCTCGCCGAGCAGCCGCCGCCCGCCCGCGGTCTGGCAGCGGTCGATCTCGCCAAGCAGGCTGCCCGCGACGCTGCCGCCAATCGAGCGCGTGAGCTCGAGGCTGTCGCGGGTCGCGGCGTCGATCGCCATGTAGCTTGAGCGCTGGATCCGGCGCGGCGCGTCGAGCAGGACGTTCGCTCCCTTTTGGGTCGCGTTGAGATAAGTCAGCAGTCCGCCCGCGGCGGCAAGTTCCTCACGCGATGGTGCGCCCAGCCCATCGAGCGTCGCCAGGCCGAAGCGGCTCTTCAGCGCACGCTCGCCGGCCAGGCTGTCGAATCCGCCCTTGCCTGGCGTGGAACGCACTCCCGGGATCGCGCCGTCAGCGATCAACTCGGCCGGCGACAGCCGCGCCAGCTCTGCCGCCAGCTCTCCCGGCCCGCAGGCGATCAGCTCGAATCGCCCCGTCGAGATGTCCGCTGCCGCGACCGCCCATTCGTCGCCGGCGCGGCCAACCGCCGCCAGCCAATTGGCCGACGCGGAATCGAGCAAAGTCTCCTCGGTCAGCGTTCCGGGCGTGACCAGCCGGACGATCGCGCGATCGACCAGGGCTTTCGACCCGCGTGCCTTGCGCGCTTCCGCCGGGCTTTCGGTCTGTTCGGCGATGGCGACGCGGTTGCCGCCTTTGATCAGCCGCGCGAGATAGGATTCGGCCGCATGGACCGGCACGCCGCACATCGGGATCGGCTCGCCGGAGTCTGTGCCGCGCTTGGTCAAGGCGATGTCGAGGCACGCCGCGGCGACCTTGGCGTCGTCGAAGAACAATTCGAAGAAATCGCCCATCCGGTAAAATAGCAGCGCGTTGCCCGCTTCGTCCTTGAGGCGTTTATATTGCGCCATCATCGGGGTGGATTCGTCCGCTCGGGCCATCGACCGAGAGGTAGCGAGTTTCTCCGTCATGCTGAACTTGTTTCAGCATCCATGAACAGGTGCTTGGAGGAACTGTCGGACACAGTGTTCTTGGATCCTGACCTTCGTCAGGATGACGCGACCGCTTCGCTCGGCTAACGGTCGCGTCATGTCCGAGAGCAACATCAAATATACCGAGGCCGAAGCGCTCGATTATCACGCGCGCGGCCGCCCGGGGAAAATCGAAATCATCGCCACCAAGCCGATGGCGACGCAGCGCGACCTGGCGCTCGCTTACTCGCCTGGCGTCGCGGTGCCGGTGCGGGCGATCGCCGAAAATCCGACCCTCGCCTACGACTTTACCGCCAAGGGCAATCTCGTAGCGGTGATTTCCAACGGGACCGCGATTCTCGGTCTTGGCAATCTCGGCGCGCTCGCGGCCAAGCCGGTGATGGAAGGCAAGGCGGTGCTGTTCAAGCGCTTCGCCGATGTCGACGCGATCGATATCGAAGTGAACACCGAGGACGCGCAACGCTTCATCGACGCGGTTGAGCTGCTTGAGCCGAGTTTCGGCGGAATCAATCTCGAGGATATTGCCGCTCCCGACTGCTTCGTCATCGAGCAGGCGCTGCGCGAGCGGATGAATATCCCGGTGTTCCACGACGATCAGCACGGCACCGCGATCATCACCGCGGCGGGCCTGATCAACGCCTGCTTCCTGACCGACCGCAAGCTTGGCGACATCAAGGTTGTAGTGAACGGCGCGGGAGCCGCGGCGATCGCCTGCACCGAGCTGGTCAAGGCGATGGGCGTGCGCGGCGACAACGTCACGATGTGCGACCGCAAGGGCGTGATCCACAAGGGCCGGACCGACCTCGACCAATGGAAGTCGGCGCATGCGATCGAGACCGATGCGCGCGATCTGGCGGACGCCTGCGTTGGCGCCGACGTCTTCCTCGGCCTGTCGGCCGCGGGCGCGCTCAAGCCCGAGATGGTCAAAACCATGGCCAAGCAGCCGATCATCTTCGCCATGGCCAATCCCGATCCGGAGATTCGGCCCGAGGACGCGATCAAGGTGCGGCCCGACGCGATCATCGCGACCGGTCGCTCCGATTATCCCAACCAGGTCAACAATGTGTTGGGTTTTCCATTCATCTTCCGCGGCGCGCTCGACGTGCGAGCGACCGCGATCAACGAAGAGATGAAAATTGCCGCCGCCGAAGCGCTGGCCGAGCTCGCGCGCGAGCCGGTGCCAGAGGAAGTCGCCGCGGCCTATGGCGGACGCCACCAGTGCTTCGGCCCAGATTACATCATTCCAGCGCCGTTCGATCCGCGGTTGATGGAGGTCGTCGCATCGGCGGTGGCGGAGGCGGCGATCCGCACCGGAGTTGCGCAGAAGCCGATCGAAAATCTCGACGCTTATCGGCAGCAGCTGCGCGGGCGACTCAACCCGACGGTCGCGGTGATGAGCCTCGCTTACGAGGCAGCCCGGTCGAACCCGAAGCGGGTACTGTTCGCGGAAGGCGAGGAGCCCAACGTTTTGCGCGCGGCGATCGCGTTCAAGGACGCTGGCTACGGCACGCCGGTGCTGGTCGGGCGCGAGGACGTTTACGACATGCTCAAGGAATTGGGCGTCGACAATCCCAAGGAATATGAGGTCCTCAACAGCCGCAATTCGCCGCTGGTCGGGCGCGCCGTCGACTATATTTACGCCAAGCATCAGCGCCACGGGCTGCTCCGCCGCGAGATCGAGCGGATGGTCAATCAGGACCGCAATTACTTCACTGCGGCGATGCTTGCGCTGGGCGAAGCCGACGCGATGATCACCGGCTCGACGCGGCCATTCAGCCAGTCGCTGAAGCAGGTGCGCACGGTGATCGACGATGAGCCCGAAGCGACGCCGTTCGGAGTCAACGTCATCGTCGGGCGGGCGCACACCGTGCTGATCGCCGACACCGCGGTCACCGAGCGCCCGACGGCGGAGCAATATGCGGCGATCGCGATGCGCTCATCCGCGTTCGCCCGGCGCATGGGGCTGGAGCCGCGCGTGGCGTTCATCAGCTACACGACCTTCGGCAATCCGCCCGGCGTCCATATCGAGGAGCTGCGCGGCGCGGTCGATATCCTCGACGGGTTCAAGGTCGACTTCGAATATGAAGGCGAAATGGCGCCCGACGTGGCGCTCAATTACGACGTCCAGCGGCGCTATTATCCGTTCGCGCGACTGTCCGGCCCGGCCAACATCCTGGTGATGCCGGGGCTGCAATCGGCGAACATTTCGGCGAAATTGCTCAAGGAACTCGGCGGAGAAAGCGTCCTCGGCCCGTATCTTCTCGGGCTCGAGCTGCCGGTGCAAATCGCGCCGATGACCGCGACCGCGTCCGACCTCGTCATGCTGGCAGTACTCGCCGCCGGCGACGCGCACGCGCGCCAGCACCGCCGCCCATAGGATTGCCGTTCTATTGGTGGTAACCGGCGGCGAGGGGGAACTCGCCATGCTGATCACTCGACGCAATGTGATCGTCGCAGGAAGTGCGGCAACGCTTTCAGGAATTGCCGGCATTGGTCGGAGCGCAGCGCCGACGTCCCCGCAGGAACTTGGGCCGTTCTATCCAGTGCATCACCTTGCAGACGTTGATGCTGACCTGACCCGCGTTCGCGGGCGATCAGGAAACGCCAAGGGGATGCCGATCAATGTCCTCGGCCGCCTGGTCGACATGAAGGGCAATCCGGTGCCGAATGCTCGGCTCGAGCTTTGGCAGGCCAATGCGGCCGGCCGCTACCTTCACCCCGGCGACGCTAGCAATCCCGCGCCGATCGATCCCGACTTTCAGGGCTTCGCAATGCTTCGTACCGACCGGGATGGCCGGTTCAAGTTCCGCTCGGTCAAGCCCGGCGCCTACCCCATCGGCGGCGGAAGGGTCCGCACGCCGCACATTCACATGGAGGTGATCGGGCGCAACGAGAAGCTGATCACCCAAATGTATTTCCCGGGCGAGGAGCTCAACGCCAAGGACATCGTGTTCGCTTATGCCGACCCGAAGGAGAGCGTAGTGTCGCGTGCCGTCGACCCGCTCTCCGGCGATCCCGGCGCGCTCGCTTTCGCCTGGGACATCATTCTCGCCGTCGGCTAAATCCGTTCGACGCTGGAGACAGGATCGGCGTCGCGCAGCGCGGCGACGATGGCGTGCAAATGCGCGAGGTCGTGAACCTCGATGTCGAGGTGGAACGTCTGGAAGCTGCCGTCGCGGTGAACCAGCTGAAGGTTGATGATGTTGGCGTGCTTGGCGCCGAGGATGCTCGACATCGTGCCGAGCGCTCCGGGAATGTCGCGCAGGATCACCACCAGCCGCGCCGCGCCGCCGTCTGAACCTTCGCCCCAGGCGAGGTCGAGCCAGTCGGCGTCGATCCCGCTCGCCAACGTGTCGCAGCCGATGACATGAACCTCGATTTCCTCGTCCTCGCGGCGCAAGCCGACGATGCGATCGCCGGGGATCGGGTGGCAGCAGGTCGCGAGGTGGTAGGCGACGCCGGGCGTCAGGCCCTTGATCGAGATGGCCTGGCGCTGGCTGAGCGGGCGCGGCGTGACGTCGCCGCCGGCCGAGCCGGGCATCAGCGCTTCCATCAGCGCCTCGTCGCTGACGCGTTTGCGGGCGATGGCCATCATCAGCTCATCATTGCCTTCGATCTTGAGTTTCTTGAGCGCACGCTTGAGCGCGTCCTTGCCGAGCTCGGCGGGCAGTCGGGCGACGATTTCGTCGTAAATCTTGCGGCCGAGCTCGATCGTCTCTTCGCGCTCTTTGTGGCGGACGAACCGCCGGACGCCGGCGCGCGCTTTTCCGGTCGCGACGAAGCGCAGCCATGACGGCTGTGGGTGCTGCGCCTCGGAGGTCAGGATTTCGACCTGGTCGCCATTCTCGAGCATCGTCCTCAATGGCACCACGCGGCCGTTGACCTTGGCCCCGACGGTGCGGTCGCCAAGCCCGGTGTGCACCGCGTAAGCGAAGTCGACCGGGGTCGCACCCTTGGGCAGCTGGATCAGTTCGCCCTTGGGAGTGAAGGCGAAGATCCGATCCTGGTACATCGCCATCCGGGTGTGCTCGAGGAGTTCCTCGGCATTTTCGGCGTGGTCGAGAATTTCGACGAGGTCGTCGATCCACGGGACGTGGATGTCGTCGGCGGGCTTGCCTTCCTTATAGGCCCAGTGGGCCGCCAGCCCGCGCTCGGCCTGTTCGTGCATCGCCTGGTCGCGGATCTGGATTTCGATCCGCATCTTCGAATCGTGGATCACCGATGTGTGCAGCGAGCGGTAGCCGTTGCGCTTGGGGGTCGAGATGAAATCCTTAAAGCGGCCCGGGACCATCGGCCACCGGCGATGAATCAAACCGAGCGCGCGATAGCTGTCGCCAAGGTCCTTCACGATCACCCGAAAGGCCATCACGTCGGACAATTGCTCGAAGCTGATGTGCCGTTCGGCCATCTTCTTCCAGATCGAATAGGGGTGTTTTTGGCGACCCATGACTTCGGCTTCGAGGCCGTTGTCGGCGAGATAGAGCTGCAGCCCGAGGCCGATGCGGCTGACGAGGTCGCCGCCCTTCTCATGGAGCTGGTCGAGGCGCCGGGCGATCGAGGCGTAGGCGTCGGGCTCGAGTTCCTTGAACGCGAGCGTCTGCATCTCGTTCATCATCTCGTACATGCCGATCCGCTCGGCCAGCGGGGCGTAGATATCCATGGTCTCGCGCGCGATTCGGCGGCGCTTGTCCTCCGACTGGATGTGATGGAGCGTGCGCATGTTGTGCAGCCGGTCGGCGAGCTTGACCAGCAGCACGCGGATATCGTCGCTCAGTGCGAGCAGGAATTTGCGCAGATTCTCGGCGGCGCGCTCATTTTCGGATTGCGCTTCGATTTTCGACAGCTTGGTCACGCCGTCGACTAGTCGGGCGACGTCCTTGCCGAACAGTTTCTCGATTTCCTCCGGCGTCGCCAGTGTGTCCTCGATGGTGTCGTGGAGGATGGCGGTGGCGATGGTCTGATCGTCGAGCTTAAGGTCGGTGAGGATGCCCGCGACCTCGATCGGGTGGCTGAAATAGGGGTCGCCCGAGGCGCGCTTCTGCGTTCCGTGGGCCTTCATCGAGAACACATAGGCGCGGTTGAGCAGTCCCTCGTCCGCATCGGGATCGTAGGACCGGACTTTCTCAACCAGCTCGTACTGCCTCAGCACGCCCTAAGATGGGGGGAGGCGCGGCTTATGTGCAAGCGCGAATAAGCTTGAGGAGGAGGTGGGGCCGCGGGCAGAGGGGAGAGGGGCGTTCGCGGCCCCGGAAATATTGGTTATTGTGCCGCTAGCGTTGATTTCGGCTGAGCCCTGGCGGCCGCGTTGCATTTGTCGAGTTCGGCGGCGGCGAAGGCCCGTCCATCGACCGTGAAACTCTCGATTCGCCCCGCATGCTTAGCGAGCGACTGGCAGAGGACCGCCGGGCGGCTCTCTTCGGTGGCGCCCTGGCAGGTTGCGGCGGCGCAATTCCAGACGATGTCGCGGGCAATGAACCGTTCGGTCGTCGGCACCGCCGGCCTGGCGGCATAGGTCGCGGCGAATGCGGGAGGGCTGGCTAGTCCGGCTGCGGAAAGAATGAGAAGCGCCCGAAGCATCGGATCCTCCTGTTTCGTTGCAATTCGAAACGGAATAATGTAGCCCGTTGCAACTTGCAACTATTTTTTGGGCGCGGCTTGTGCTTTCATCCGAGTCGGAGAGGGAGAACGGCTGAATTGCCGGCGGACCGAGTCACATCTGGAATCGACGCCTTCAGGGAAGCGGCGCTGCATTGCCCGCTGCCGCCGGCGGTTGAGCTAATTGGCGAGAAGTGGGCGTTCCTGATCCTCCGCGGCGCGCTCAACGGGCTCCAGCACTTCGAAGAATTCCAGGCCGGCCTGAATATTGCGCGCAACATTCTCTCGGACCGGCTGATCAAGCTCGTCGCCGGCGGAATTCTCGAACGTAACTCGGATCCGGTCGACCGCCGCAAGGTCGTCTATTCGCTCACTCCGAAGGGCGAAGACTTGCTCCCGGTCGTGCTCGCGCTCAGGCAGTGGGGCCAGGAATGGGGCTATGGCGAGATGCAGGTGGTGCTTGCCGACCGGCGCGATGGCAAGCCGGTGCGCAAGATCTGCGTCCGGGCCCATGATGGGCGCGAACTAAAGCTCGCCGATTTGACCTGGGTGAAGGCCGGCGAGGAGCCGAGTCAGGAGGCCGCCGAGTAGCGGCCTCCCCTTCAATTATTCGTAGTCGCCGCCCGAGGGAGTCGGCCGAGGCGGAGCCGCGGCGGTCAGCCGCAGCGCTTCGGCCGCATCGCTCAGCGACGCCAGCTCTTCGGTCTCATCCTCTTCGTCGACCCGTACCTTCTGCAGGTTGCTGACGATCGCTTCCTCGAGATGAGCGGGCTTGACCGTTTCCTCGGCTATCTCGCGCAGAGCGACGACCGGGTTCTTGTCCCGGTCGCGGTCGATGGTGAGATCGGCGCCGCCCGAAACCTGGCGCGCGCGCTGGGCCGCGAACAGGACCAGATCGAACCGGTTCGAAACCTTGTCTACGCAATCTTCAACAGTAACGCGCGCCATTGGTCGCCTCGCAAGAAATTCGGGAATATGGGATGCCGGCGACTTAGGGATCGGTCATCGCAAAGTCAATGAAATCGCCGTCTCTCTGCGTCCTTGCGTTGGCGCCGATCGAAGGCCAGACGAGCGTATGGCCAAGCCCGCAGCCGCCGATCGAGCCCAGCTGGTCGACGGCAATCGGCTGACCTTCCTGCCCGAAGGTCCCGAGCGGCTCCAGCGGCTGATGGCGCTGATCGACGGGGCGCAGCATTCGCTTCGACTGCTCTATTACATCTACACCGGCGACCGGACCGGCGATCTGGTCCGCGCCGCTTTGTTCAGGGCGATGGATCGCGGCGTCGCCGTGTCGTTGCTGATCGACGGGTTCGGCAGCGGCCATACCCCCGAAAGTTATTTTCGCGAGCTGCACGAGCGGGGCGCGACCTTTTGCCGGTTCAACCCGTCCTATGGCCGGCGCTATTTGCTGCGGAACCACCAGAAACTCGCGCTCGCCGATAGCGAAACCGGCGCCAGCCGGATCCTCATCGGCGGCTTCAATATCGAGGATAGTTATTTCGGGACGGTCGCCGATGGCGCCTGGCGCGACGTCGGGTTGTTGGTCGAAGGGCCGGCGGCGGCTCGCGTCGCGCCTTATTACGACGCGCTGATGAACTGGGCGCTCAATCAGCCTTCCCGGCTCAAGACGCTGCGCGCGGTGGTCCGCCGCTTCAGCGAGGACAAAGGCAAGCTGCAGTGGCTGTACGGCGGGCCGATGCAGCTCAAATCGCCGTGGGGGCTGGCGACGCTGCGCGATCTCGCCGCCGCCCGCGATCTGGAAATGATTGTTGGCTATTTCGCGCCCATGGGCGGCATCTTGAGGCGGATCGGGGCGATCGCCGGACGCGGCCGGGCGCGGATCCTGATCCCGTCGAAATCCGATAACCGGGCGACCGTCGACGCGGCCCGAAGCACCTATGCGCGGCTGCTCAAACGGCGCGTTGAGATTTTCGAATACGAGGCCACCAAGCTGCATTCGAAGCTGCTGGTGATGGACGATGTCGTGCACATCGGCTCGTCCAATTTCGATATCCGTAGCCTCTATTTGAACATGGAAATGATGCTGCGCATCGCTGACCCGGAATTCGCGCAGTTGATGCGCAATTATTTCGAGGGGGAGCTCGGCGGCAGCCTCGAGATTACGCCGTCAGTCTATAAGGAGCGAGCGACCTGGCTGCAGCGCCTCAGGTGGCGGATCGCCTGGTTCCTGGTCACGTCACTGGACTATACGGTCACCCGTCGCCTCGCGCTGCGCGCGCAGTGAGCTTCAGCCGGCTTGCGGTTCGCGCCACGCCCAGAACAAGGTCGCCGGCGGCACGTTGACCCATTCGAAGCCACGCTCGATGCGCTCGAAATGCGGCTCGATGAAGTCCTTCACCTTGGGGCTGAACTGATAAACCAGGAACGCCCCGCCCGGCCGGATGACCTTAGCGGTCGCGGTGGCAATCGCGTCACCGACGCCCGGCGGCAACGTAGAAAAAGGCAATCCCGAAACCACGTAATCGGCCTCGCCCAGAGTGCGCTCGGCGAGGATTTGCTCGACGTCGGCGGCCGATCCAGTGACCGTGATCAATCGCGGGTCGTCGATCGACCGGTTCAGATATTTAGTGAAGTCGGAATTGGTGTCGATCGTCACCAGCTTGGCGTCCGGGCCAAGGAGGTCGAGGATCGGCCGGGTGAAGGTCCCAACGCCCGGGCCATATTCGACGAACAGCTTGGTGTTCGCCCAATCGACCGGCCTCAGCATTTTGTCGATCAGCACGCGGCTCGACGGAATGACCGAGCCGACCATCACCGGATTCTTGAAGAATCCGCGCAGGAATTGCCATTGCGGGCTAGGCGCGCGGCGATCGCGGCGGCGGGCAAGGCGGCGCGGACTTTTCAACGTCCGGGCAGAAGAAGTCGGCATGGATGCTCCGTGGGGGCCAGCGAAGTGAGCGAGTTGGCAAAAGCACCGGCACTTGGCAAGTTTTGCCGCGCGACCGGCGTTCCGGCCGAGTGTCCGGGACTGTGAAGCGCTCCAAATGTGCGACGAAGGGAAGCGGCTACGGTTTTCCGCCGGTCTTGGGCCGCAGCATGCCGGGGAGGACGAAGCCGATCCCGCCCATCGGCCGCACCGCATCGCTCTTCAACGTGTCCTGGATGCGCTCATACTCTTCGAGCATTTCGGCGGTCACCGACGCGCGCGTCTCGCCGAGCGCGGTCTCGAAGTCGGCCATTGTCACCGCGCCGGTGTCGAGCCCGCGGCGCAGCGCCGTCAGTCCGGCGCGGCGGACCAGATCCTCAAGGTCGGCGCCGGTGAACCGTTCGGCCCGGCGGGCGAGCGATTCGAGGTCGACGTCGGGCGCCAGCGGCATGCCCTCGGTGTGGATCGCGAGGATCCGGCGGCGGCCGGCCGTATCGGGGACGCCGACGTAAATCAGTTCGTCGAAGCGGCCGGGACGGAGCAGCGCCGGGTCGATCAGGGTCGGCCGGTTGGTCGCGCCGATCACGACCACGTTCTGGAGTTCCTCAAGCCCGTCCATCTCGGCGAGGATGGTGTTGACCACGCGCTCGGTCACCTGCGGCTCGCCAAGCCCGCCGCCGCGCGCCGGCACCAGGCTATCGAGTTCGTCGATGAAGATGATCGTCGGCGCGACCTGGCGCGCACGGTTGAACAGGCGGGCGATCTGCTGCTCGCTCTCGCCATACCATTTGCTCAACAGGTCCGATGATTTGGTGGCGATGAAATTGGCTTCGCTTTCGCGCGCCGCGGCCTTGGCCAGCAAGGTCTTGCCGGTGCCCGGCGGGCCGTAGAGCAGGAAGCCCTTGGCCGGGCGGATGCCGAGCCGGCGGAACGCTTCAGGGTGCTTGAGCGGCAGCTCGACGCCTTCGCGCAGCCGGTCGCGCGGCGCATCCAGGCCGCCGATGTCGTCCCAGGTGATCGTCGGCGCTTCGACCATCACTTCGCGCATTGCCGACGGCTGAACCCGCTTCAGCGCATTGTCGAAATCCTTGAGCTCGACCGACAAAGCGTCGAGAATCTCATTCGGAATCACGTCTTCGCCAAGGTTGAGCCGCGGCATGATCCGCCGCACCGCTTCGAGCGCGGCCTCGCGGGTCAGGGCGGCAATGTCGGCGCCGACAAAGCCGTAGGTCCGCCGCGCCAGATCATCGAGGTCGACATCGGGCCCGAGCGGCATGCCGCGGGTGTGGATGCCGAGAATTTCGCGACGCCCGGGCTGATCGGGCACGCCGACGATGATTTCACGGTCGAAGCGACCCGGGCGGCGCAGCGCCTCATCCAGCGCCTCGGGCCGGTTGGTCGCCGCGATCACCACCGTGTTCTGGCGCGCCTCGATTCCGTCGAGCAAAGTCAGCAGCTGGGCCACCAGTCGCTTTTCCGCCTCGCCGGTAACCTGTCCGCGCTTGGGCGCGATCGAATCGATCTCGTCGATGAAGATGATCGATGGCGCAGCCTGCGCCGCTTCCTCGAAAATCTCGCGCAGCCGCCGCTCGCTCTCGCCATAGGCCGAGCCCATGATCTCCGGGCCGGCGATCGAAAAGAATTTCGCGGCGCTTTCGTTGGCGACGGCCCTGGCGAGCAAGGTCTTGCCGGTGCCGGGCGGGCCGTGGAGCAGGACGCCCTTTGGCGGATCGACGCCGAGGCGTTGGAACAATTCGGGGTGACGTAGCGGCAGCTCGACCATCTCGCGCAACGCGTCGATCGTGCTCTTCATCCCGCCGAGGTCGTCGTAGGTGACGTCGGCGCGGCGCTGCCCGTCGGTCTCGGCGAACTCGGACAGCAATTCGACGTCGGTCTTGGCGTCGATGTGCACGATGCCCTTGGGGGCGCTGGATGCCACGACTAGCTTCAGTTCCTGGAGCGCGAAGGCTGGGGCGTTGAGCATCTGGCGGATGTGCTCGGGCATGTCGGCGTTGACCCGCTGGTGGCCGGTGGTCGAGACGACATCGCCCTCGACGACCGGACGCCCGGCGAACGTCCGCTTCAATGCGTCGGCCGAGCCCTGCAGCCGGATGTTCGGCTGGGCCGGCGCGAACACGACCCGGGTCGCGGGCTTGGACTGGGCCTTGTGAACTTCGACGAAATCGCCTGAGCCGACCCCGGCATTGGCGCGCTGCAGCCCATCGAGGCGGATGATGTCGATGCCTTCGTCTTCGCCGTACGGGCGAATGGCGCGCGCCGCGGTCGTGCGCTTGCCGACGATTTCAATCACGTCGCCCTCGTTGAGGCCAAGCGCGTCCATCAGCGTGTCGGGCAGGCGGGCGAACCCGCGTCCGCTGTCGGCCGGCGGCAGGCTGGCGACTTGCACCTTGCGCGATGTCGCGCGCTCCATCGTATCCGTGTCGGCCATGTCTGCTCCTGGCTTCCGTCTTCCTAACCGCGCGAACGCTGCGCTGGTTCAAACATCCTCAATATTTGATCGCACCGGCGATGCGCCGGACGACCGAGCGCGGCGCGAAGCGCGTGCTCAATGCCCCGATCTTGTTGGCGAGACCCGGCACCACCACCGCCCGGTTCCGATCGAGCCCGTCGAGGCCCGCCGCGACCACCTCCGGCGATTCCATCGCCACGCGATCGAACATGCCGTTGCCGCCAAAGCCGGCGACTTCGCCAAATTCGGTGCGTGTCGGCCCCGGGCACAGCGCGGACACTTGCACGCCGTGCGGCTTCAGCTCCTCATGCAGCGCCTCGGTGAACGACAGGACATAGGCCTTGGTCGCGAAATAGACCGCCATATTGGGCCCGGGTTGAAAGGCGGCGGTCGAGGCGACGTTGATGATGCCGCCCGACTTCCGCTTGATCAGCGCCGGCGCAACCGCGCGGCAAAGGTCGGTCAGCGTGCCGACGTTGAGATCGATCATCTGCCGTTCGCGCTTGGCATCGAGTTCGGCGAAACGGCCGATCAGGCCGAACCCGGCGTTGTTTACCAGGATCTCGACTTGCTCGCCGGCAGCTTCGAGGTCCGCGAGGAGTTTCGCCGCCGACCCGCTCTTCGATAGGTCGATCGCAATGGCCCGGGCATTGCCGAGCTCCTTGGCAAGCGCTTCAAGCCGGTCCTTGCGCCGCGCCGCAAGGACGAGGCGGTGGCCGCGCTTGGACAATTGGCGCGCGAATTCTACGCCAAGCCCGGCTGACGCGCCGGTAATCAGTGCGACTTTCTTCACGAAACCTTCGCGCTGACGATTTTGCCCGGCTCGCGCGGCGGCTCGCCGACGGGCAGCGCATCGACATATTCCATGCCGCTCTCGACCTCGCCCCACAGGGTATATTGGCCGTCGAGAAAGGTCGCGTCGTCGAACACGATGAAGAACTGGCTATTGGCCGAATTTGGATCGGACGTCCGGGCCATCGACACTGCTCCGCGGACGTGCGGGACGTCGGAAAATTCGGCCTTGAGATTGGGCAGATGCGATCCGCTGGTGCCGGTTCCGGTCGGGTCGCCGCCCTGCGCCATGAAGCCCGGGATCACGCGGTGAAACACGACGCCGTCGTAAAAGCCCGACTTGGCGAGCTCGGTAATGCGCTCGACGTGGCCCGGAGCAACATCCGGACGGAGCTTGATGACGACATCGCCGCCGGTCGAAAGCGTGAAGGTCAGGCGGTCGGGGTCGGCCATACAAAAAGCTCCGTTCAGGTTCGTTCGAAGGAGCGCATTTAGGTAGCCGCGCCCGCTTGCGCCAGAGCGGCCGCCTCCATAGGAGGGCCGCACCGGATCGGAGAAGGGGAGCCAAGTGAGCGAGAGCGAGCACATCGCCGCCGCGCCCCATGCGGATTCGGGCAGCTCCGACAATTCGGTCATGGACGAGGAGACGCGGCTGCGGCCTGAGTTCGTCGACAAGGTCCTCGACGCGGTCGAGGCCGGCGACGACGAGACCGCGCGCCAGCTGGTCGAGCCGCTGCATCCGGCCGACGTCGCCGATCTGATCGAGCTTGCCCGGCGCGACGAGCGCGAAGGCCTGGTCAAAGCGCTCGCCGGGATCGTCGACGCCGACGTGCTCGCCGAAATGAACGACTGGGTCCGCGAGGACCTGCTCGACGAAATGGAGCCGCAGCAGGTTGCGGATATCGCCGGCCAGCTCGAAACCGACGACGCGGTCGCGCTGATCGAGGATCTCGACCGGGACGACCAGCAAGCGGTGCTTCAGCGGATGGAGCCGGATGACCGCGCCGCGGTCGAGGAGGCCCTCAGCTACCCGCAGGAATCAGCCGGCCGGCTGATGCAGCGCGACCTGATCGCGGTGCCCGAACATTGGAAAGTCGGCCAGGTCATCGATTATTTGCGCAAGACCCCGAACCTCGCCGACGATTTCTGGGAAGTGTTCGTGGTTTCGCCCGATCATCACCCGATCGGGACGTGCAAATTATCGACCATCCTGCGCACCTCGCGGGAAACCGCGGTCGCCGACATCATGATGGACGAGCAGACCCTGATCCCGGTCGACATGGACCAGGAGGATGTCGCGCTGCGCTTCCAGAAATATGCTCTGGTCTCGGCCGCGGTCGTCGACAATTCCGGACGCCTGGTCGGGATGATCACCGTCGATGACGTCGTCCACATCATTCAGGAGGAAGCCGGCGAGGACGTCCTGCTGCTGTCCGGTGCGGGCGAGGGCGATATCAATGAGCCGATCCAGCTCACGGTTCGGCGCCGAATGTTCTGGCTGGTCATCAACCTTGGCACCGCAGTGGTTGCCGCCAGCGTGGTCAGCCTGTTCCAGGGCGAGATCGGCCGCTATGCGGTGCTCGCCGTGCTGATGCCGATCGTCGCCGGAATGGGTGGCAATGCCGGGACCCAGACGCTGGCGGTGACAGTGCGGGCCCTGGCAACCAACCAACTGACCGAATCGAACACCATCCGGACGTTCGGACGCGAGCTTACGATTGCGCTGGCGAATGGGCTTACGCTCGGTTTGTTGGTCGGCATTGCGGTGATGTTGATCTTCCACAATCCGTTGCTCGGGGCGGTGATGGGCGCTGCCATGGTCATCAACAATCTTGCCGCCGGATTCGGCGGCATCCTGGTTCCAGTCACGCTCGACCGGTTCGGCATCGATCCCGCGGTCTCGTCCGCGGTGTTCGTGACGACGGTCACCGACGTTACCGGCTTTTTCAGTTTCCTCGGGCTTGCGGCGCTGGTTGGCCTGGGCGGATAATTCCGGCATCGCGGACGCGTGCCGAAGCTGCATTTGACCAAAGTCGCGTTCGGTTGCCGAACCGTCGAGGCGCTCGAAAAGCGAGTCGCAGCGCGCGCCCGCGACGGCGAAGTCCGCGTCGTCACCCGCATGCGGCCGAAGCGGGCGGATGAACTCATCGGCGGGTCGATCCACTGGATCGTCAAGCACCGGCTGGTCGGCCGGCAGGAAATCCTCCGCTTCGAAGACCGCAAGGATGGACGGATCGACATCGTCCTTTCGGCGGAGCTCGAATTGATCCCGCCCCATCCCAAGCGGGCGCACCAAGGCTGGCGCTATCTCGAAGCCTCCAACGCGCCCGGCGAGGACGGCGATGAGAGCGGCCTCTCCGAGCTCCCGCCATTGCTTTATACCCGGCTCGCGGCGCTCGCTTTGGTCTAGCCCTGCTTGCCGACTCCGGCGCGTCTCGGTAACGCGAACAAAACCACCATCAGGGAGGCAGGCATGACGGTTTCAGCATCCATCGACGCGAAGGTGGCGGAGCAGGCAATGCTCAAGCATCCGTTTTACCAGGCTTGGACCGAGGGACGCCTGCCGCTTGACACGCTGCGCGATTACGCCCGCCAATATTTCCATCACGTCGAGGCGTTCCCGCGCGCGGTGAGCGCGGTGCACAGCGCCTGCCCGGACCGCGACGGCCGCCGCATGCTCGCCGAGAATCTCGCCGAGGAAGAGGGCATCGAGGCGGGCAAGCAGGACCATGCGACCCTGTGGCTGATGTTCGCTTGCGGGCTGGGCGAGCATGAGGACGCGATCCGCGCTCAGCAGCTCAATCCCGAAACGGTGGCGCTGATCGAGACCTTCCGCCGGCTGTCGCGCCAATCCTATGCCGCGGGCCTGGGCGCGCTTTATGCCTATGAAAGCCAGTTCCCGGGCGTCGCGAGCGCGAAGATCGAGGGCCTGATCGATCGTTACGGGATCGCCGACGAGCCGACGCTGCGCTTCTTCCGGGTGCATGAGAGCGCCGACGTCGAACATGGTTCGGTGTGCCGCGCGCTGCTCGACCGCTTGCCAGCAGCCGAGCAGGACGAAGCGATCGCGGCGGGCGACGAACTGGCCGGTGCGCTGTGGAATTTCCTGTCGGGCGTGGAGACCCGCGCGACCGTCAACTAGCGGCAGCCGCTAATCGTCGCCGAACCGTTGAGTTTGGCGGTGCACGCCGGGTCGCCGGTTAGCAGAATCGTCGCCGGTCCGGTGCCGTCGACCTTCGCGGCGTTGGTGATATTGGCTTTGACCGTGGCCGCGCCTTCGGCGCTGATCGTTGCGTCCTTGATCATCAGGTTCGACGCGTCGAGCGAGGAAGTGCCGCGAGCGGTCGCCGTGAGCTTGCCGGCGCGGCCCGCGATCGTGGCGCTGGCCGACCCGACCACGCCGACCAGAAGCTGATCGACGTCGGCGTCGCCGATCGTCGCGACGCCCGACCCTTGGGCCGAAAGTTCGAAAGCGAGCGCTTTCACGCGGTCGATCTGGAGGCTGCCCGCTCCGTTGATGTAGGCTGCTGACAGATCGTGCGTCCCGATGTTGATTTCGACCGGCCCGGAATCCTTGTCCGGATAGCCGCCCCACGCCGAGCGGCTGACGTGGACGATCAGGGTCCGGCCCTGGACGTCGATCGACACGGCGTCGAGCGCGCTCTGGGACCCCGAGGCATTGGCGAACGGCGGAACCTCGGTCGTCAGGGTGACCCGGTACGGTCCGTCGACCCGGACCCGGTCGAAGCCGCTGACGCCGAAATTGCGCGTCGCGGCCGCGGACGGGGCCGAAACGGCGAGCGCGAGCAGCAAGGGAAGGCAGATGCGCATGGCCCTACCTTCCCCAAACGGGGTTAAGACGGACTTAAGAGCAGCTGACGTTGCCCGACCCCGCCTTGCTGATCTTGCACTTGGCGCCGCCGGTTAGCTGGACGTCGCCCGAGCCCATGATGCTGACGTCGGCGGTGCCAGTGGCGTTGGCGGCGATGTTGCCGGAACCGGCGATCGACACGTCGGCGGTCTGCGCCTGGACACCCTTGGCGTCGATGTCGCCCGATCCGGCGATTTCGAACCTGGCATTCTGGGCGCGGCCGCCGCCGACTTTGGTCCCGCCCGAGCCGGCGATGGCGAGCTTCAATGTCTGGACGTCGAGCGTGGCGACGTCGAGGCCGCCCGACCCTGCGATTTCGCCGTTGAACGTGTCGCCCTTGACCTGGTCGACCTTGATATCGCCCGATCCGGCGATCGATGCGCCGCGCAGCTGCGGCACCGTGACGGTCAGGTCGACCTTGCCGTGGAAATTCCAGCCGGTGTGGAACCAGCCCTTCTGCCGTTCGGGGTGGATTTCGAGCTTCCCGTCGCGAACTTCGACCACCATATGCTCGATCATCTTTTGCGAGCCTTGCGCCGAGACGCTCGGGTTCGGCCCCGTGCGGACCTGGACGTTGTACGGCCCAGCAACCTCGATCTGGTCGAAGCTGCCAACCTGATAATTGCGCGAAACCGCCGGTCCGCCGTCCTCGCCATGGGCGCGACCGCAGGCCGAGGTTGCGGCCGAGAGGGCGATGACGGCCGCCGCGATTGCCTTGCGCATGAAGATCCTCCTGTCGAACTGTATTAGATAGGCAATACACTTCACGACACGCTGCCGCAAGCACAAAAAAGAAGGGCGCCCCGGCCAGAGCGCCCTTCAATGTTCAGGCTAAGAACCTCGCCGCTTATGCCGGAGAGCCGGCCTAAACCGACGTCCCCCGGATGTCCTATGCCGGCTCTTTAGCCTTGTAATGGATCAGCGCGGCCTTGTTCAAAATCTCGAGGATCTTGACCAGCGCCGACTTTTCGTCGGTCTGCTCCATCGCGCCGAGCTCGCGCGCCAGGCGCGACGAGGCGGCCTCGAAAATCTGCCGCTCGGAATAGCTCTGCTCGGGAGCATCGTCGGGGCGGAACAGGTCGCGCACGACCTCCGCGATCGACGACAAGTCGCCCGAGTTGATCTTCGCTTCATATTCCTGGGCGCGGCGCGACCACATGGTGCGCTTGACCTTGGGCTTGCCGGTCAGCGTCTCGAGTGCGTCCTTCATCGTCTTGTCGGACGACAGCTTGCGCATCCCGACCGAGTCCGCCTTGTTGACGGGCACCCGCAGAGTCATCTTTTCCTTCTCGAACCGGAGCACGTAGAGATCGAGACGAGTCCCGGCGATTTCGGTGCTTTGCAGCTCGACGACGCGGCCTACGCCATGCTTGGGGTATACGACGTAGTCACCGACATCGAAGCTGAGCGCCTTTGTAGCCATTGCAAACCTTTCCGTTGCGGCAGAGAGAGCCGACACATCCGCATCGTCCCCCAAAACGACCAATGGCCGTGGCTCCTCGCCTATTTCCGAGCTTCCCTAGAATTTAAGGGCCACTGCATGAATCGCGGCGGCCCCTGTATGACAATTTTATATCACATCCGGGCTCAAATTGCGAGTCCCAGCTGAGTCGATTCGTTTTGTCCGCCTTCACATAGGTTATGAATCCCAAGACCGAGCAATCTGATACCCTTAGGCAGCGGGTGCAGAGCGCTCAGCAACGCCAGTCCCGCCTCGGTGAACGCCGCCAAATCGGGCACGTTGGCGGTGAAGCTCTTCGACCGCGTAATCAGCGTAAAATCGCCAAATTTGACCTTGAGCGTGACGGTCCGGCCGGCGACTTCGGCGCGCTCGATACGGTCCCATGCATAGCCCGCGATCCGCTCGAGTTCGGCCGCGAGCCGATCGGGATCGCGCAAATCCTCGTCGAAGGTACGCTCGGCGCTGACCGATTTGTACGGCCGGTCGGGCTTGACCTCGCGCTCGTCGATCCCGCGGCAAATCCGCCAATACCATTCGGCCGAGCTGCCGAAATGCGCTTGCAGCGCCGGGACGGTCCAGTCGCGGAGGTCAGCGCCAGTGAAGATCCCGAGACCTTCCATCTTGCGCGCGGTGACCGGCCCGACGCCATGAAAGCGCGCGACCGGCAGCGAGGCGACGAACTCCGGACCTCGTTCCGGAGTGATCACGCATAACCCGTCGGGCTTGCGGTGATCGGAGGCGAGCTTGGCGATGAACTTGCAGTAACTGACGCCCGCCGAGGCGGTGAGCCCGGTCTCCTGCCTGATCCGCCGGCGGATATCCTCGGCGATCGCCCGCGCGCTGCCGAGGCCGCGCCGGTCCTCGGTCACGTCGAGATAGGCCTCATCGAGGCTGAGCGGTTCAACCAGGTCGGTGTAATCGCCGAAAATCGCCCGGATCTGGTGGGACACGGCGCGATAAACGTCGAAGTGCGGTTTGACGAAGATCAGCTCGGGGCAGCGCCGTCGGGCAGTGACCGAGGGCATCGCCGAGCGCACGCCATATCTGCGCGCTTCGTAGCTTGCGGCGGTGACGACCCCGCGATGGCCGCCGCCGACCGCGACCGGCTTGCCCCGAAGCGAGGGATCGTCGCGCTGTTCGACCGACGCATAGAAGGCGTCCATGTCGACATGGATGATCTTGCGGAGCGGGCGGTCGTGGCTTTGCATCGCAGCAATGGTTTGATTAAGGCCCGCGGCCATGAACATCCACGAATATCAAGCCAAGGAATTGCTCGCAAAATATGGCGTGCCGGTGCCCGCCGGTTATCCGGCGATGACCGTCGAGGAAGCGGTCGCGGCGGCGGAGAAGCTTCCGGGACCGTTGTGGGTCGTCAAGGCGCAGATCCACGCCGGCGGCCGCGGCAAGGGCAAGTTCGAGGAGCTCGGGCCCGACGCCAAGGGTGGCGTCCGCCTCGCCAGGTCGATCGACGAGGTTCGCGACCATGCCATCGAAATGCTCGGCAAGACCTTGGTGACTATCCAGACCGGCCCGCGCGGCAAGCAGGTCCAGCGGCTCTACGTCACCGACGGCGTCGACATCGCCAAGGAATATTATCTTGCGCTGTTGGTCGACCGAGAGTCCGGACGGATCGCGCTCGTCGCCTCGACCGAGGGCGGCATGGATATCGAGGCGGTCGCCCATGACAGCCCCGACAAGATCGAAACGCTGACCATCGACCCGGCGACCGGGCTGATGCCGCACCACGGCCGCGCCGTAGCCGCGGCACTGAGTCTCACCGGCGATCTCGCCAAGCAGGCGGCCAAGGTCGCGGCCAAGCTCTACGACGCTTTCGTCGGCACCGACGCCTCGCAGATCGAGATCAACCCGCTCGCGGTCACCGACAAGGGTGAGTTGCTGGTGCTCGACGCCAAGGTCGGGTTCGACAACAATGCCGAGTTCCGTCACCCCGATCTGGCCGAATTGCGCGATCTGACCGAAGAAGACCCGATGGAGATCGAGGCGTCCAAATACGACCTCGCCTACATCAAGCTCGACGGCAACATCGGCTGCATGGTCAACGGCGCCGGCCTCGCCATGGCGACGATGGATATCATCAAGCTCGAAGGCGGGGCGCCGGCCAATTTCCTCGATGTTGGCGGCGGTGCGTCGAAGGAAAAGGTCACCGCGGCGTTCAAGATCATCCTCAGCGACCCGGCGGTCGAGGGCATCCTCGTCAACATCTTTGGCGGCATCATGCGCTGCGACATCATCGCCGAGGGGATCGTCGCCGCAGCTCGGGAAGTCGATTTGAGCGTGCCGCTCGTGGTCCGCCTCGAAGGCACCAACGTCCAACAGGGCAAGGACATCCTCGCCAATAGCGGGCTGCCGATCATCGCCGCCAACGACCTCGGCGACGCCGCGAAGAAAATCGTCGCCGCGGTGAAGAGTCTGGTCGCGGCTTGATTCTCATGGTGAGATCCATGTCATCGCTCAAATGGGCGTCCGCGGTGATGATTTCTTTCGCCGCGCCAACTGCGCTAGCCAGCCAGACGCAGGCGCCGTGTCATCTGCATGTGTACGTTGCGGATCGGTTTGTTCGCGTTGGAGGTGGAGGACTGTTGGTTCGACGCCTCGCCCCGAGCGATGATCCGATTGCACCGGTCAATCTATCAAGTGCGTCAGCGAGACTTGCAGCGCTACCCGACAGCGCTCTCATAAAGTCTCTAAGGATGCCAATCTCGACGCAGGTCGTTCGGCACACCGAAGTCCTGACGCTCGGTGCAGCTAACTCACCCGATCGGTTGACTGGTTCGCGAGAGCCGTGCGCAGCCGAATTCATTGCGTACGACGGTGAATTCTTTCCCGCTTGGGCGAGTCATACGACATGGGACATCGTTAAGGTTCGCTTCCTGTTTCGAGACCCTCGAAATGCCTTAGCCAAATTCGACTCGTTGGTGTCCGTCGATGTGCCAAGCCTTCAGGCCACTGCGAAGGTCGATCGTGCACGTGCGGTCAGCGAAGTGAATGTACTATCACAGAGGTTGCTTGACGTGTTCATTGCCAGGCTTGCGCGAAAGCACTCGCAATATTCCGTCGTCCCGGAGGATTCATAGGATGAAGCTACTCGTCGCGGTCAAGCGGGTGATCGATTTCAACGTCAAGCCGCGGGTCAAGATGGACGGCTCGGGCGTCGATCTCGCCAACGTCAAGATGAGCATGAACCCGTTCGACGAGATCGCGGTCGAGGAAGCGATCCGGCTCAAGGAAAAGGGCGTCGCGACCGAAATCGTTGCGGTGTCGATCGGCCCGGCCAAGGCGCAGGAAACGCTGCGCACCGCGCTGGCGATGGGCGCCGATCGCGCGATCCTGGTCCAGACCGACGAAGAGGTTGAACCACTTGGCGTCGCCAAGATTCTGGCGAAGATCGCCGGCGAGGAGCAGCCGCGGCTTATCGTGCTCGGCAAGCAGGCGATCGACGACGATAATAATGCGACCGGGCAGATGCTCGCGGCCTTGCTCGGCTGGCCCCAGGGCACGTTCGCCAGCAGGATCGAGGTCGCCGACGGCGCGACCGTGACGCGCGAGGTCGACGGCGGCCTCGAGACGGTCAAGCTCAAGCTTCCGGCCGTCGTCACCACCGATCTTCGCCTGAACGAGCCGCGCTATGCCTCGCTGCCCAACATCATGAAGGCCAAGTCGAAGCCGCTCGCAACCAGGACGCCGGACGAGCTTGGCGTCGACATTTCGCGTCGCATCGAAACGTTGAAAGTGGTCGAGCCGGCCAAGCGCCAGGCCGGCGACAAGGTCGCGTCGGTCGACGAGCTGGTCGGCAAGCTAAAGGCTTTGGGAGTGGTCGAATGAGCGTCCTGCTGCTGGTCGAACATGAGGGCGGCAAGGTCCGCGACGCGACGCTGCCGGCGGTCACGGCCGCGGCGAAGCTGGGCGAAGTCCACGCTTTGGTCGCTGGGGCCAATGTCGCTGGCGTGGCTGCGGCCGCCGCGAAGATCGCCGGGGTTGCCAAGGTCCTGACCGCCGACGCGGCGCATCTCGAGCACCAGAGTGCCGAGGCGGTGGCTCCGGTCGCGGCCCGGCTGATGGCAAATTACGATGCGCTGGTCGCTCCGGCGACGACGTTCGGCAAGAACATCGCGCCGCGCGTCGCCGCGCTGATCGACGTGATGCAAATCAGCGACGTGATCGGCGTCGAGGACGCCAACACCTTCGTCCGGCCGATCTACGCCGGCAACGCGATCGCCACGGTCCGGTCGAGCGACGCCAGGAAGGTGCTCACGGTGCGCGGGACGGCCTTCGAAAATGCCGCGCGCGAAGGCGGCAGCGCGTCGATCGAGCAGGTCGACGCGGGGCAGGACACGGGCTCGAGCAGTTTCGTCTCGATGGACGCGTCGCAAAGCGAGCGGCCCGAACTGACCAGCGCGAAGATCATCGTGTCGGGCGGCCGCGCGTTCGGTTCGTCCGAACAGTTCCATGCGCTGCTCGATCCGCTCGCCGACAAGCTCGGCGCCGCGGTCGGCGCGAGCCGCGCCGCGGTCGACGCCGGCTACGCACCCAACGATTACCAGGTCGGCCAGACCGGCAAGATCGTCGCTCCCGACGTCTATATCGCGATCGGTATTTCGGGTGCGATCCAGCACCTTGCCGGAATGAAGGATTCGAAGACCATCGTGGCCATCAACAAGGACGAGGAAGCGCCGATCTTCCAGATCGCGGACATCGGCTTGGTCGGCGACCTGTTCAAAATCGTGCCGGAGCTGACCGAAAAGCTGTGAAAGCTGGACGAACGTAAACGCCCCGCATAGCCTGCGAAGGCTCGGGTTCGGGGGATGCGATGCGTACGAGCTCAACGATTGCCCTGTTGGTCGCCATGCCCCTGCTTGCGGCAGCGTCACCGCGCCCGGTGCGCTTGCAACCGACCAGCATCTGGGTGCTCGATTACGCCGAGGACAGTTGCCGGCTAAGCCGGGTCTTCGGCGAAGATGCCGACAAGACGGTTCTGCAATTCGAAAGCACGGCGCCCGGCGAGATGAGCATGCTTGCCATCGGGCGACCCCTGCAAACCGGCTCGGAAGAGATTCCAGCCAAATTCCTGCCGGTCCAGGACAAAGCGTTCAACGGTGCGGCGCATTTGACTACGAAGGACGATCCGGCTGTTTTGTGGTCGCAAATCCCGTTGCTGCCTGCCGCGCTTGTCGAGCGATACAAGAATGAGGAGGATTGGCGGAAGGCTCATCCGGACGTCCGTCCGCCCCCCATCGATCTAAAGGAACGAGACGAAGCCCAGGCCGCGCGACAGACGTTCGCTTCCGCGGCGACAGAGCTGGAGATCGATGCCCGGCGCAATCGGCCGGTGATTCTCGAAACCGGTTCGCTTGGCGAGGCGATGAAGCAGTTCGACAAGTGTAACCGGGATTCGCTCCGTGACTGGGACGTCGATCCGAACATTGAAGACAAGATCGTAAGACGGGTTTGGGCTCCGGACGTGCTCAGCTGGTTTTCCTGGCGGGATTATCCTGGCGCCATGCTGAGGGACGGTAAGGTATCGGAGGTCAAGGTTCGCTTGCTGGTCGACGCAGCAGGCAATGTATCAAAGTGCACCAGCCTCAGTAATTTCGATGCGCCTGACTTCAATCGGGTGGTGTGCGAAAAATTCATGAAACGTGCCAAGTTTCAACCGGCCGAACTCGCCGACGGAACCAGGGTTCCGAGCTACTACATCAACCGCGTCATATTTAGGCTGGAGCGCTGACCGCGGAAAATGGCCCGCCGCTCGCTCGGGAAAGGCGGCGGGCCAGGTGCCCCGTGGAGGTTAGGGCACGTACTAGAACCTAGCGGCGGTCGTCCCGCGCAGCGGATTCGCGGTGCGCCTTGGCGTGGGTGCGGGCGGTGGCGCGATCCGTCTGCTGTCCGTTGCCACCGGCCGAAACGCCGTTCGTGGCGGCGCTCAGCGCGCCGGTTAGCGACTCGTTGCCCGAGCCGTTGACGCTGCCGGTGAGCGAGCCTGCATTGCCGACCGCTCCGGCTGCGCCATTGAGCGCAGCGCTGGCGGTTCCGCTCGCCTGGGCTCCCGCCGAATGGGCGGCCGCTACCGCCGTATTGGCGCTTGCCGCCGCCTGGCCTGCGAGCGCCGCGGCCTGATCGGTGCCGACACCCTGGACGGCGAAGTTCGCATTCTTGCTCGCCGACGCGCTGCCCGAAGCCGAGCCGCCGAGGTTCGCGGCATGGCCGGCCATGGTAGTCGCGGACGAGGCAGCGTTGACCGCGCCGGTCACGGTTCCGGCGAGGCCGACTCCGCCGCTGGCCGAGCCGTTGCGCGAATCGACCCAATGGTTGCCAGACGCGTTCGCCGAGCCCGAAACCAGGCCGCTGACACTGTTGGTAATCGATGCGGGTCCGCCAAGGCTGCCGTTGAGCGTGCCGCCGAGGTTGCCGGCGCCGTTCAGCGCTCCGCCGAGTGAGCCAGGCGCATTCAGCGCTCCGCCGAGCGTGCCGTGGAGGGCACCGTTCACAGTGCCGCCGACGTTGCCGAGCAACTGCGCCGAAGCCGGCGCGGTCGCGAGCGCCATCGCTGCACCTGCGATCAGGAAATGTTTCATCATCTTCTCCTTTGCCTTGTCGAGGCGGGTTCTTGCCCGTCCCTCGCAAAGGAGAACGACAGCGGCGGCGGCTTTCATCCGCCTTATTTGGCGCCCACTGCCCTTGGCTCGATACGGCAGTCGCCGCAGACGATCCCGCGGCCGACCCGGCCCCGGCCCGGGCGGGCTTCTGCGGCCAGCCGCGCGGGGGAGCCGGCCAGCAGCAGGCGCGCGGCGGCGAGCGGCGCGGCGAAGCTGGTCCCGCGCACCCTGGTATAGCCTTTGCCGGGAAGCGCCGCGGCCATGTCCGCGCCGGGCGCGGCAAAGTCGAGGTGCGTGGGCTTTCCGGCTTCGACCAATGCGCGGCCGCGACCGTCGACCGCGGTCACGGCGATCACGCCGGCGTAGGAAGCCGGATATTGCGGAGGCGCCGCAGGACCGTCGTTGCCGACGGCGGCAACGAGCTGAATTCCGCGCCGTTGAACCAGCTGCACGGCGCGCTCGACGAGCTTGTTCGGCGGCCCGATGAGGCTGATGTTGATCACCTGCGCGCGGTGTCCGGCAAGCCAACCGAGCGCTTTCACGATCGCGGTCGCGGATCCCGCCGCGCGATTTCCGCCATAGACGTCGGCGACATAGAGCGACGCGCCGACCGAGGCCCCGCGGAACGGGCCCTGGCTCCCGACGAGCAGGGACGCGACGGCGGTTCCGTGGCCAGTCGGTTGCGGGCTCCCGGAAAAGCCGTTCTGCTCAATCGAGGCGCCGGCCAGCGAGGGATGGGAAGCGACGCCGCCATCGATCATTCCGACAACCCGCCCGCCGGCGCCACTGACCGAGGCGAGCGCGGCGTTGAGCGGCATGAGTCCGCCGCCGGCGGGCTCAAAGACGTGGTCGTAATCCGCCTGGAGCTGGGGCGCGGCACTTCGCAGCCGCTTCAACCCGTCGCGGGCGCTCATTCCCCGCGGCACCGCGAGCTGCACGCTGCGCAAACCGATGATCGCGTCGGTCTCGTCGGCGATCACGCGAAAGCCGGCGCGGGCCGCTAGCTGCAGCGACAGCGGATCGGGCTCGATCGCAACCAGCACCCCGCGCCTCACGGGCTGTCCGTTGCCGTCGTTCTCAAGCTGATTGCGATTGCTGCGGATCAGTTCCTGCAGACGGAGGCGGCGAAGATCGAGCAGCGTTCCCGCCCCCGCCTCGGCAATGGCCTCGGGCAGGCCCGAGACCGTGTCGAGCGTTGGACGAATGACTTGCTGAGCCTGCGGCTGGCCAAGCACATCCTGTAGTACCGGCCCGGCAACTGGCACGTTAGACACCGGAGCCGGGAGCGAAACCGGCGGCAGTCCAACGCCCGGCAAGAGCTGCGCGCCAGCGCTTCCAGCGACGAGTGCGGCGGCCACGGCCGCGCTGAAAACATAATGGGCAAAGCTGGACATTCGCGGACCTCTTTATCATCCCTCGCGGATGAAACGAGCCAATGCCGTCGTTTCATCCGCATGAGGACGAATGGACCAATCCCTGTCGTTCGAGCACGAGATCGCCGCCATGCTCCCGCGTCTGCGCCGCTTCGCTCACGCGCTGAGCAGGAATGGCAGCGACGCGGACGATCTGACGCAAGCGGCGATCGAACGCGCCTTGCGCTCGAAGGCGCAATGGCTGCCGGGGACGAGGCTCGACAGCTGGCTGTTCCGGATCATGCGCAACTTGTGGATCGACACGGTCCGCTCGCGCTCGCGCCGGGAAAGGTTCGAGGCTCCCGTCGAAGAGTTGGAACAGCTTGGAGAGGATCCGCGCGATGCCGTCGAGGCATCGCTCGAACTGCAGCGGGTGATGGCCGCGATGGAGCGCCTCCCCGACGAGCAACGCGAAGTCGTCGCACTGATCCTCATCGAGGGCTTCGGCTATCGCGAGACGGCGGAGCTGCTCGGGCTTCCGATCGGAACCGTATCCAGTCGCCTGGTGCGCGGCCGCACCGCACTGCTTGGATTGGTGGGAATGTAAGATGGTGACCGACGAGACCTTTTTCGCCTGGCTTGATGGCGAGCTCGATCCCCAGAAGGCGGAGCGCATCGCTGCCGAAGTTGCGGCGGACGACAAGCTGGCGGAGCGTGCGAAACAACACCGCGCGATGCAGTCTCGGCTGAAGGGCCCGTTCGATCGTCTGCTCGACGCCGAAGTGCCGGACCCGCTACTTGCTGTTGTTCACAAGCCGGAACCTGAGATCATCGACTTTGCTGCGGCCCAGCGTTCGCGCGACGCGCGGAGGTGGACGCCGCTGCCGCAGTGGGCTGCTGTGGCGGCGACGCTCGCGGTGGGCATTTTCGTGGGCACGATGGTATCGCAGCGGAGTAACGCCCCAGTCGAGGTGCAAGGCGGCAGGGTCTATGCGGCCGCCGCGCTCAACCACGCGCTCGATGCCCAATTGGCCAGCGCGCCGAGCGGTGACATCCGCATCGGGTTGACCTTCCGCGACCAGGGCGGGGCGATTTGCCGAAGCTTCACGCAAACCGCGGCGAGCGGGCTCGCATGCCGGGACAATGGCCGCTGGCAGGTCCGCGGCCTGTTCGCAGCGCCTGAAGGACAAAGCAGCGACTACCGCATGGCAGCGGGCATGGACCCGAACCTTGCGGCGCTGGTCGATTCGACCATGGCTGGCGAGCCGTTGGATGCGAAGCTGGAGAAGGCCGCCCGGGAACGCGGCTGGCGCTAGTCCTGGCTAGGTGACCAGGATGCTCTTCGCGGCGTCGAGGGCCTTGGCGTCGTCGCTGCGCGGCGGGATGTTGCTGCCTTTGATGACCGCCGACCGCGCGCCGACCGTGTCAATCCAGCGCAACAGATGGTCGAGGCCGCTGACATCGATTCCGCCCCACTCGTAGGTCCGCGCCCAGCACCAATTGGCGATGTCGGCGATCGAATAATCGCCGGCGAGGAATTCATGGTCGGCGAGGCGGCCGTCGAGTACCTGCAATAATCGCCGGCTCTCGTGCTGATATCGGTCGATTGCGCCCTGCAGCTTCTCCGGGAAATAGCGGTAGAAGACATTGGCCTGGCCCATCATCGGCCCCAGACCGCCCATCTGGAACATCAGCCACTGAATGACCTCGCTCCGGCCTTTGGCGTCGGTCGGCAACAACCGTCCGGCCTTCTCGGCGAGATAGATCAGGATCGCGCCGCTTTCGAACACCGCGAAGTCGCCTGCGTCGCGATCGACGATCGCCGGGATCCGGCCGTTGGGATTGATCTTCAGGAACCACGGCTGCTTCTGGTCGCCGTCCGACAGTTTGAGCCAGTGGAGTTCATAGGGCAGCTCGAGCTCCTCGAGCGTGATCGAGGCTTTGTATCCATTGGGGGTGGCGGCGCTGTAGAGGTCGATCATCCATGTCTCCTGCACGGCCGGGCGATGACGAGCCCGGACCGGACGTGCGAATCCCCTACCAGCGCATCTTAAATTGCGCAGCGCGGGTCGATTTCAAGAAGCAGAATGGTGCCCAGGGGCGGGATCGAACCACCGACACCGTGATTTTCAGTCACGTGCTCTACCAACTGAGCTACCTGGGCTCTCGTAAGCGGGCGGGTGGCCCGTTCGAGCGACGCGTCCCTAACCCTCGTCCGGGTCGCTGTCCACCCTATCGGAATCGGCCGGCGGGCCGGGGATGCGATAGCCATCGCCGAGCCATTTCAACAGATCGCGGTCCTTGCAGCCGGGGCCGCAGAAGGGCGCGTGCGCCTCGCTTTCGGGCTTGCCGCACAACGGGCAGCGTTTGGCTTTAGGCATTTTCGACATACCCGCCCGACATGGGAACCGACGCTTCGGCCCGCAAGCTGATCGCGCCGCCGAGCTGACGGGCGAGCGCGTCGAGCCACGCGCAATGCGACTGCAGGACTGCGATCACTCCGGGATGGCCTACGAGGCGCTTCGCCCCGGCCGCTTCGAACGCTGCACGCCGCAAAAGCGCGCGCGCCTCGAACGCTGGCCGGTCCAGAGCAAGCTCGGTCAATGACGCGTGCTGCCGAGGCCGGACGATCTGGACGAAACCGAAGCCGTTGACCGCGGTGCGCTCGAACGGCTGGGACAAATATTGGTCGATCACCGCGGCCGCCGCCTGACGTGCCGCCTTGCTCTTAGCCGTCGGCAGGTCGATCCCGATCGAACCGCCGATGTCGAGCCGGCGGATCGCTTTTGCGGCTTCGGCCGCGCCGCGAACCGCGAGCTCGTCGGGATCGAGATAGCCATCGACATCAATCAGGGTCATCGCCGGGGTAGGCGAGATGCGCAGCCCGCCGCCTGGGAATTCGACCAAACCGCTCCGCGCCTGTTCGATGAGGTCGTCCCAGCCCGCGGCGCGGAACTCGTTGCGAGCCGCGAGCTGCGCCTCGACCGTCGGCGCGTCGCACACCGCCTCAACCGTGACTTTCGCCAGCGGCCGTTTCCACGGCTCGCCGCCGGGGATTTGCTCGCGCATGACCTCAATGTTGAGGCCCGCACCCTCGCTCACGGCCGGCGCTCCCCTAGGCAGCAGATATTCGATGTCGCCGGCAATCGCGACGGTTGGTTTCGCTACCTGCTTCAGCTGCGCCGCGATGACGCTGCCGGCTCGCACCGCACCGTCGAGCGCGATCCGCGCCTCGATAATCTCGTCATTTTCGACCCGGACGTAGCGGGTCTCGCCGATCCCGCGTTCGATCAGCCACTCAGGCAATGGCGTAGCCCGCCGACTTCAGCAGCATTCGGGTCTCCGCGAGCGGCAGCCCGACGACGTTCGAATAGCTTCCGGCGATGTGGCGGACATAGACTTCGCCATAGCCCTGGAGCGCATAACCGCCGGCCTTGCCGCGCCATTCGCCGTGCGCCGCGTAATATTCGATTTCGTCGTCGCTGAGGCGCTTCATTGCGATCATCGTCTCGACCAGCCGCTCGCGAATGCCATGCCCCGGCACGGCGAGCGCGACGCCGGTCAGCACGCGGTGACGGCGGCCCGATAGCAGCGTCATGCACGTCCGCAGCGTCGCCTCGTCCTCGACCTTGGGCAGTATCCGCCGCCCGACCGCCACCACCGTATCGGCGGCGAGCACCAGCGCATCGGGTTCGTTCGCGGCGACTGCCTCGGCCTTCTCGCGCGCCAGCCGCAACGCGTGGTCGCGCGGTCGCTCTCCCTTGGGCACACTTTCGTCGACGTCGGCCGCGAGCACGGCGTCCGGAATCACATCAATGCGGGCAAGCAGATCGAGACGACGCGGGCTCGCCGAGGCGAGAACCAGGCGCATCACGGGTATCCGGGCGGTCCTGCGCGTCCGGGCATGAAGCGATAGGTGATGCGGCCCTTGGTCAAATCGTACGGTGTCAGTTCGACCAGCACTTCGTCGCCGGTCAGCACGCGGATGCGATTCTTGCGCATCTTGCCGGCGGTGTGGCCGAGAATCTCGTGACCGTTCTCGAGCTCGACGCGGAACATCGCGTTGGGCAGCAGCTCCACCACCTTGCCGCGCATCTCGAGTAATTCTTCCTTGGCCAAAAGATCCTGCTTCCTTGTCTGTGGAAAAGTCGCGGAGCCTTAGCGGTGGAGCGGCGAAAAGGGAAGGCGCGGCGTCAGGCCGGATTGTACTTGGCGAGGAACGCTTCGAGGTGCGCCAGCCAATCCGCCAGGTCCTTCGAGCTCCCGAAGCTGTGCTCGCTGTCTTTGTAGAAGACTGGCGTCACATTCGCGCCGGCTTTCTGCAACGCTTCGACCATTTTGTGCGTCTGCTTGGGCGGCACTGTTTCGTCCTCCTCGCCATGACCGATCAGCAACGGCACTTTGAACCGATCCGCGAAGTTGATCGGCGACACCGCATTGAGGTCATCGTTCGAGGAGAATTTCTTCCGCCACTCGCGGAAATAGCGCGTGGCCGAGAACTGTTTGCGGTCGTAGCGCATCATCGCCGGCAAGTCCGAAGGCCCGGCCCAACTGATTGCGCAGCGATAGCGCTCGGGATTGCGGATTGCGCCCCACATCGCCGCATAGCCGCCGTAGGACAGGCCGAGGATGCACACCCGCTTGGGATCGACCTGTCCCGACTTCGCCAGCCAATCGACACTGTCGTCGAGATCGTCCTGCATTTTCTTCCCGATCTCGCCATGGCCCTTCGACACGAAGTCCTTGCCGAACCCGGTTGAGCCGCGAAATTCGGGCTGGAGCACCGCGTAACCGCGGTTCGCGAGAAACTGGACGAACGGATCATATTCCCAATCGTCGCGGGCAAACGGACCGCCGTGCGGCAGCACGATCAATGGCAGACCCTTGGCCTCGCGGCCGCGCGGCAAGGTCAGATAGCCACGCAGGCCGAGGCCATCGCGCGCCTGGAATCGAACTGGCTTGACCGGTGCGAGCTGATCGGGATCGATGTCGGGATAGGGTTCGACGACGGCGTGCATCTGCGAGGTCGCGCGATCCAGCAGGAAATATCGGCCCGGGTCCGCTGCGGACGCCGACCAGACCAGTGTCTTCTTCTCGTCGCCCGACCAGCCGACCGTGATGTTCACCGAATCCGGAAGCGCCTTATCGATCCTGGTCTGAAGCGCCTTCATGTCCGGCTCGAGCCAGAACACGCGCGAGCGATCGTCCCGATATTCGACAGCGCTGACCTCGCCGGTGATCGAATTGTAGAAGACATCATCGAGGTCGACATCGGGATTCTCGAAGATCGGCTGGCCCATGGTCTGGGTCTTCAGATCGTATTTGTAGAGCCCGAACCGACCCGTCCGCTCGTTCGTTACGACCCAGCTGTTGTCGCCCCGGAAGATGAACCGGTCTACGGTGCTGTCGTCGTCTTTGGGGAATTTCCCACGGATCGCGCGGAGCTTCTCCTCGGGCTTGTCGCGGTACCAGATTGTCCAGCGCGACCCGTCGTAGGCAATCCCGGCGCGCACCACGCCTTTTTCGTCGGCATACCAGTCCCACACGTTGATCTTGGATTTCTCGACCACAGTGGCGTCGCCTGTGGCCAGGTCGACGCGTTTGACCGACGGGTAGGATTGGGTGTCATCCTGACCCGCGACGAGCGCCCAGCTTCCGGTCGGATCGGTATAAAGAACATCACCGGCATACATGCCGCGGCTCCTGCGATCGACAACCCGGGACGCGCCCGTTTCAACGTCGATCGCGATCAGCCGCCGAAACGGAAAGTCGAAGCCGTTGATCTTGTATGTCGACTGGACCGTCAGCAGCAAGCGCTGATTGCCGGCCCATTTAAGGCCCGCAACGCGCGTCTTGCCAACGGGAATAGCCTTGGCGACGGTGTCCGGCCGGTCGGCATTGAGCAGGATGATCGTAGTGGCGCCGTCCGCCGCCCGTCGTGCCGCGATGCGGTGCCCATCGGGCGATAACAGCGGCTTGAACAATGTCGGCAGGGCGGCAAAGTTCGCGATCGGAATCTTTGGCGGTACTGCTGGCCCCATGGCCTCGGCCCTCAGCGGGGCACCGCCGGTGGCAAGCACCAGCGCACAGAACAACAAACCCAGTCGCATGCCACCCCCTGACTCGGCGGGTGCAGGCTAACGATCTGGAAGCGAAAGAAAAGCGCCCTAAACCGTCAAAACGGTCGATCCCGTGGTTTTTCGTGCTTCGAGTTGCCGATGAGCCTCAGCCGCGTCTTTGAGGGCGAAGCGTTGCTTGACCTCGATCTTCACCTGGCCGCTCGCAACGACCTCGAACAGCTCGTTCGCCGCAGCCTCAAGCTCGGCGCGCGTCGCATTGTAGTGAAAAAGCGTTGGGCGGGTCAGGAACAGCGAGCCCTTCTGCGCGAGGATACCCGGCGGAAACGGATCGACCGGGCCCGACGCATTGCCGAAGCTGACCATCATCCCGCGCGGAGCCAGGCAATCCAGCGACTTCATGAAGGTATCGCGGCCGATTGAATCATAGACCACCGGCAGCTTCGCGCCGCCGGTGATGCGCGCGACCTCGGCGACGAAATCCTGCCGCGTGTAAACGATCGGATGGTCGCAACCATGCGCCCGCGCGAGCTCGGCTTTCTCGTCACTGCCGACGGTTCCGATCACGGTTGCACCGAGCGCCTTGGCCCATTGGCAGACGATCAGCCCGACCCCGCCCGCGGCGGCGTGAATTAGGATCGTTTCGCCCGGTTGAACTCTATGTACCGAGCGCAACAGCATGTGCGCGGTCAGGCCCTGGAGCATCATTGCCGCCGCCTGTTCGGTCGAGATCGAATCCGGCAGCTTCACGAGCTTTTCAGCGTCGATCAGCCGCTCCTCGGCATAGCCGCCGATGGGGCCGGCATAAGCCACGCGGTCGCCAGCCCCGACACCCGTGACACCTTCCCCAACCGCATCGACAGTCCCGGCGCCTTCGACTCCCGGAATGAACGGCAGCTGCTGCGGATACAGGCCGGTGCGGTGATAGACATCGATGTAATTGAGCCCCGCGGCGTCCTGCCGCAGCCGGACCTGGCCAGGGCCGGGCTCGCCGACCGTGACCTCATCCCATACGAGGACTTCGGGCCCGCCGGTTTGATGAACTTGGATGGCATGCGTCATCTCGTCGCCTCAACGCGCATTCACCACAAAAGAAAAGCCCCGCCGCGGCGGACCGAAGCGGGGCTCCTCTTGTTTGCTTCGGGACTCGCCTAGTGGGCGCCGCCGGCCGCCAGCGCCGCGAGCAGCAGCAGCGCGACGATGTTGGTGATCTTGATCATCGGATTGACGGCTGGCCCCGCGGTGTCCTTGTAGGGATCGCCGACCGTGTCGCCGGTCACCGCGGCCTTGTGGGCCTCGCTGCCCTTGCCGCCGTAATTGCCGTCTTCGATATACTTCTTCGCATTGTCCCAAGCGCCGCCGCCCGAGGTCATCGAGATGGCGACGAACAGGCCCGAGACGATCACGCCGAGGAGCAGGGCGCCGAGCGCCGCGAAGCCCGAGGCCTGCCCGGCCACCAGGGTGATCAGATAGTAGACTGCGATCGGCGCCAGCACCGGAAGCAGCGACGGAATGATCATCTCGCGGATCGCGGCCTTGGTGACGAGGTCGACGGTGCGACCGTAATTGGGCCGGCTGGTGCCTTCCATGATCCCCGGATTGTCGCGAAACTGCGCGCGAACATCCTCAACCACTGCGCCAGCGGCGCGGCCGACCGCGGTCATACCGAACGCACCGAAGCTGTAGGGCAGCAACGCGCCGAGCAGCAGGCCGACGATGACGTAGGGGTTGGAGAGGGAGAAATCGACCACCACGTTCGGGAAGAATTGCCGAAGGTCGGTCGTGTAGGCGCCGAACAGCACCAAAGCGGCGAGAGCAGCCGAGCCGATCGCATAACCCTTGGTCACTGCCTTGGTCGTGTTGCCGACCGCGTCGAGGGCGTCGGTGCGCGCGCGCACATCTTCCTCGAGCCCGGCCATTTCGGCGATGCCACCGGCGTTGTCGGTGACCGGACCGTAAGCGTCGAGCGCGACGACCATGCCGGCCATGGCGAGCATCGCGGTCGCGCCGAAGGCGACGCCGATGACGCCTGCGAGCTGGTACGCCCCAATGACCGCAATCACGATCATGACCGTCGGCAGCGCCGGCGATTCAAGACTGATCGCCAGGCCCTGGATGACGTTGGTGCCGTGGCCGGTCTGGGACGCTTTCGCGATGCTCTGGACCGGGCGGTAGTTGGTGCCGGTATAATATTCGGTAATCCACACCAGCAGACCGGTGAGGCCGAGGCCGATCAGCATGCAGTAGAAGAGCTTCATGCCGGTCAGCTGGATTTGGGCATCACCGACACCCGGGATCGTCGCAACGACGGCGTTCATGTCGCCGAGCACGTATTGGGCGGCAGGATAGATCAGGATCGCGCCAAGCACGGCCGAGGTCAAAAAGCCCTTGTAGAGCGCGCCCATGATCGAGCCCTTGCCGAGCCGCACCATGTACGTGCCGATCACCGAAGTGATGATGCACACGCCGCCGATAATCAGGGGCAGGCTCATCAGCTTCAGCAGCGTGTCGCTGGCGCCGCCGGTGACGGTCAGCGCGATGGACACCATGGTGACGCCGAGCGTCACGACATAGGTCTCGAAGAGGTCGGCGGCCATACCGGCGCAGTCGCCGACATTGTCGCCGACGTTGTCGGCGATGGTCGCGGGATTGCGCGGATCGTCTTCGGGAATTCCGACTTCGACCTTACCGACGAGGTCAGCGCCGACGTCGGCAGCCTTGGTGAAGATGCCGCCGCCAAGACGGGCGAAGATCGAAATCAGCGAGGCGCCGAACGCGAGGGCGACCAGCGCGTCGACGACGATGCGGTCGTTGGGCGCGTGGCCGGCGAGCTCGGTCAGGTAATAGAAGAACACCGAGATCGCGAGCAGGCCGAGGCCGGCGACGAGCATCCCGGTGATTGCCCCGGAACGGAACGCCATGGTCAGACCGCCCTGCAGCGACGTCCGGGCCGCCTCGGCCGTGCGGACATTGGCCTTCACCGAAACGTTCATGCCGACGAAGCCGGTCACGCCCGACAGCAGCGCGCCGATCAGGAAGCCGATCGCCGAAACCGGCCCGAGGAAATAGTATACCAGGGCGACGACGACCACGCCGACAATGGCGATGGTGCGGTACTGGCGGGCGAGATAGGCCCGCGCGCCTTCCTGAATGGCGCTGGCGATGTCGCGCATCCGCTCGTTGCCAGCGGGCGCTTTCAGCACCTGCATGCTGGTGAAAATTCCATAGAGCACGGCGATCACGCCGCAGAGCATTGCGATATAAAGCAGATTCATCGGTTCGCGATTCCCTGTTCGTTAGCCAGGATGGTGCGGGCCGAGGAACGGCGGCCGCCCTGAAAACGGCGGTTGTTTAGGGGTGGTTTGCGCGGCTGGCAACCGCGCGAGTTGAACGGATCAGTGGATCAGGAGCGCGAGCGTCATGCCCGAAACGATGCCGCTAAGTGCGATCAGCCACTGGCGGGGCGACACTGCTGCGATGTTCATGACCCAGCCTTTCCGGCAATGTGATCTCCTGACCGTCACTCGACAGCCGGATTCCCGGCGTGCCGGGGGTCAGGATGCCAACACAGGCCATCCTCGTCCCGGACGGTAAAGAAAGCGTTGACGGATCGAGCGCGGGCGGAAGGGCCGCAAGCAGCGCATAATCGTCACCGCCGGTGGCCGCGAACAACCGGGCGTCGAGATCGTCTCCGCGGGCGCGGATGAAAGCGTCCGATAACGGCACTGGGGCAAGGTCGATGTCGGCCGCGCAGTCACTCGCTTGCGCCAGCCGCAGCGCATCGAGCAGCAGCCCATCGGACACGTCCATCATCGCTTTTGCATAAGGCGCGAGCGCCTGCCCCGCGACGAGCAACGGCACCGGGCGGCGATAGACGTCGACCAGCGGGCCGATCGCCTCGGCATCGTCCAGCAGCTGTTCGAGCCCTGCGGCCGATTCACCGAGAGTCCCGATGAGCCACAGCCGGTCGCCGGGTTCGCCTCCCGAGCGGTTGGGCACGCGTTCGCCGGCATGGCCGATCGCGGTCAGGCCGAGCACGCGCGGCGCGCCGTCCGGAAGCGCGATCGTATCCCCGCCGATCAGCGGCAAAGCATAGCTCTCGCACGCGGCTTCGACGCCGGTGATGAACTCATCCTCCCATTCGCTGTCACCGCGGATTGTCAGCGACAGCAAGGCCACCGCCGGGGCCGCACCTTTGGCGGCGAGATCGGAGAGATTGACCGTGACGAGTTTCCACCCGACGCTCGCCGGCGGATCGAACGGCAGGAAATGCACGCCCTCGGCGATGCTGTCGTGGGTGATGACCAGGCCGTGAAACAGCGCCGCATCGTCGAGCAGTCCGCGCGCCGCCTCATGCGTGGCGAGTCGCCGCAATCGCGCGATGACCTCGGATTCGCGCATCACTCCGCCCGCGCGGGCCGCGCCTCTTTGGCGATCGCGTCGAGCAGCCCGTTCACGAACCCGCTTTCGCGCTTGTCGAAAAAGGCATGCGCGACGTCGACATATTCGGTGATGACCGACGCCACCGGGACGTCGGGACGGGCGATCAGCTCATAGGCGCCGGCACGGAGGAGCGCGCGCATCGGGCGGTCGAGCCGCGCGAGCGTCCAGCCCTCGGCGAGACGCTGGCTGATCAGCTCGTCGATCTCAGCCCGGCGGGCGTTGGTGCCGGTTACGATATCGTCGAAGAAATCGCGTTCGGCCGCGTGATATTGCGCATCCTCGATGGTCGCACCGAGCCGGTGGTCGTGGAATTCCTTCAGCAGGCGCGCGGTCGGCGTCCGCTCCATCTCCTGCTGATACAGCGCCTGGACCGCGGCGAGGCGGGCGGCGGAACGCGAACGGGATCGGGCCTGGGTCATGCCGCAGGGGCACTAGCCTTTGAGACCCGGGCAAGGAAGGGCGCAAGCGCGGCTGCGACCTGCTCGGGCGCTTCCCACGGCGCGAAATGGCCGGCGTCGGGTATGCGGACGATCCGCAAATCATCGACCAGTTCGTCGAGGCCGTCGAGCTGCAGCGGCAGCAGCGCCGGGTCCTTCATGCCCCAGACGACCAGGGTCGGGACCGTAACCTTGGGGAAGGCTTTGAGCAGCCAGTCGGGCAAAGGCACGGTGACGCCGGGCGGCGGGACGACTAGCTTCGAACCGCGATACCAATTGAGCATCGCCGTCATTGCGCCCGGCTGCGACCAGTCGGCGATGTACTGCCGTTTCTCGACCTCGGGGATGATCGACAGGTCGACATGACGGCCGAACGATTTGTCGAAAAAGGCGTCATAGCCCATGTGCTCGAGGACCTGTTCGAAGCCCGGGGTGCGGAACGTCGAGATATATTGCGACGCCTCGCGCTGAGCGGGATCCTCGATCAGGCTCATCTGGAAGACGACTGGGTGCGGGGCGTTGATCACCGCCAAAGCGATCAGCCGGGGATCGCCACGCAACGCCGCCGGCCAGGAAATCGCACCGCCCCAATCATGGCCGACCAGAGCAAAGCGTTCGATCGCGAGCGCGTCGGCGAGAGCGAAAATGTCACCGACCAGTGCGTCGGTCGTGTACGCCTCGACCTCCTGCGGGCGGTCCGAAGCCGCGAACCCGCGCTGATCCGGTATGATCAAATAGAAATCGTGCCGAAGCTTCGGCACGATGTCGCGCCAGGTGCGATGCGATTCGGGAAAGCCGTGGAGCAGGACGACCGCCGGATTCGCTGGATCGCCGGCCAGTGAGACGTTGAGCGTGACCCCGGTGCTCAGCGCAACCCGCCGGGAATTGATCACGGATAGCTGACCGTCTTCGGAATCTCCGGAAGCGGGATGAATTCCTGGTCGTCGCCGGGGATCAGCGGGAAGCGCTGCGCCTTCCAATCCTCCTTGGCCTGGTTGATCCGCTCGCGCGACGAGGAGACGAAGTTCCAGAAAACGTGCCGCGGCGTCGCAAAGGCGCCGCCGCCCATCAGCATGACCTTGCCGCCGCTGGCGCTCGACAGGCGCGCGGCATGGCCGGGCTGCAGCACGTAAAGCGTGAACGGGTCGAGTCGGGCGCCATCGAGTGCGCCCTCGCCCCCGACCACCATTACCGCGCGTTCGTCGGCCTCGGCATCGATCGGAATCGCGCCGCCGGCGCCCAGCTCGATATCGGCGTAGATCGTCGGCGAATGGCACGGCGTCGCGGCCGCCGCGCCCCACAGGCTGCCCATCAGCACCCGGGCTGAAGCCGCGCCTGATTCGATCAGCGGCAGGCCGTCGGCGGGGACATGGTCGAATGTGGGATCGAGTTCCTCCTTGCCATCGGGCAAAGCGAGCCAGGTCTGCATGCCATAGAGGCTTGGACCGGCCGCGCGGATTTCTTTCGGCGAGCGCTCCGAATGGACGATGCCCCGGCCCGCGGTCATCAGATTGATCGCCCCGGGCTCGATCACCTGGTGCGAGCCGATGCTGTCGCGATGCTCGATCGCGCCGTCGAACAAATAGGTCACGGTCGCGAGATTGATATGCGGGTGCGGGCGGACGTCCATGCCCTGGCCGGCTGGCAGCCGCGCCGGCCCGAACTCGTCGACGAAGATGAACGGCCCGACCATCGTTCGCTGCTTACTCGGAAGCGTCCGATGGACTTTGAACGCGCCAAGGTCGTGGGTGACGGGGACGATGGTCTGGAAGAAGGGATCGTCGGCCATATGCCCCCCTAATGATTTGTCCGATCCGGCGAAAGATGGACGATTGTTCATCCGGGATTCATTGCGGAAACGCATTGAGCGGCCATCCGATCGGGGCCGTGGGGAGTGCGGCTCCAATCATAAGCGTGAACCCATCGCTGCTCAGGCGGCGCGCTAACCTGCGCCTCGTGTCTGGACGGCGGTGATCGGCCGAATCTTGGCCAAGAACGTGCGGCCGCGCGAGTGCGTCCGGCTGCCCAGAATGGGGAATGAACGTAAATGCGTTGTTTGCTTGTCGCCACCGCCCTCACCCCGGTGGCCCTCGGAGTTTCGATCACTCCCGCTTCCGCCGAAACCGTCGTCAGCACGGCCGTCACCACTCCCGTTCTGACCGGCACCGCCAATGACGATTTGCGCATCAGCTCGACCGGCTCGGTCAAGCCCGCGACCGGCGCCGCGGTCACCATCAACAGCAATGACAGCGTCAAGAACGAGGGCGCGATCGCGATCACCGGCGCCAATGGTTCGACCGGCATTCTCGCCAACACCAACCTTGCCGGGAATATCACCAACACCGGCACGATCACCATCGACGAGAATTTCACACCGACCGACACTGACAGTGATGGCGATCTCGACGGACCCTTCGCCCAGGGGAACAACCGCTTCGGGATTCACGTCCTCGGCGGCGGCACCTTCACCGGCAACATCATCAACAGCGGGACCATCACGGTCGAGGGCAACCAGTCGGCGGGAATCGCGATCGACAGCGCGCTCACCGGGTCGCTCAGCCAATCCGTCGGGGCGATTATGGTAACCGGAAACGACAGTTTCGGAATCAAGGCCGGAGACATCAGCGGCAACGTCGCACTGACCAGCGGCAGCATCAAGGTCCAGGGCGGCAACTCGGTCGGCGTGGCTCTTGACGGCAATGTCGGCGGCTCGATCACTATCCAGAACGCGGTGAGCGTCACCGGCTATCGGTCGACGACTGCCCCGGCGGACCCGTCGAAGCTCGATGCCGACGATCTGCTGCAGGGCGGTCCCGCCGTCCGCATCGCCGGCAATGTCGCCGGCGGCATCGTGTTCGATGCGCCGCCCGCGGACAACAGCACGACCGACACCGACGAGGATGACGACGGAATCCTCGACGCGCAGGAAGGCACGGCGAGCATCGCCAGCTTCGGCGCCGCCCCGGCGATCCTCATCGGGTCGACCAGCGCCGACACGGCGATCGGCGCGTCCGCTTCGTCGGCGGACGGGCACGGCCTCGTCGTCAAGGGCACCGTCGCCGGCTTCGGCGTGTACAAGAATGTCGCGGCAAGCGGCATTGCCATCGGCGGCCTCGGCCACGCCGTGACCATCGCCGGCGGAATGACCGTCGCGGGCACGGTGACCGCCAGCGCCGTCGAAGCTGATGCGACCGCGCTCCGGATTGGCAGCGGCGCGTCGGTGCCGGAACTCAAGGTCACGGGAAGCATCTCGGCGCAGGGCGCCGGAACCGATCCAACCAAGGCCCAGGCGATCCTGATCGAAGCCGGGGCAAACGTCGTCACCATCCGCAACAGCGGGGTCATCCAGGGCATCCGTGCCGGGACTGCCGGAACCGCTGCGGCGATCGTCGACAAGGCGGGTACCGTCAACTTGATCGAAAATAGCGGGGTAATCGGCGTCGCCGACGCCGCGACGCTCGGCGATAAGGCGATAGCGTTCGATCTCGCGGCCAATTCCACGGGCGTGACCGTGCGCCAGCTGGCCGCCGCGAGCGGCAAGCCGGCCCCGACGATTTTGGGTACAATGCTGTTCGGCGGCGGCAGCGACATCCTCGACGTTGCCGACGGCACGGTGATCGGCGCGGCCAAATTCGGGCTTGGCAACAATCAGCTCAAGCTGTCGGGCGATGCCGTCATGACCGGCGCCGTTGCGTTCGGCGGCGGAACCGACAGCGTCCAGCTCGCAGGCACGTCGGTGCTGACCGGCAATGTCGATTTCGGCGGAGGCGCCGACTCGCTGGCGCTGACCGGGACGTCGGCGTTCCATGGCGCGCTCGCCAACAGCGCCGGGCTCGGCGTCAACGTCGGCGCCGGGACTACCTTCGACGTCACCAACCTCGGGACTGTCAATCTGGCGTCGCTCACCACCGGCGCCGGGTCGACGATCGGCGTTAGCCTCGATCAGGGCGCCAACGCCGTGACGTTCTTCAACGTCACCGGAGCCGCGGACTTCGGGACCGGCACCAAGGTGCAGGTCAATTTGCGGAGCCTCGGCGGCGTCGCCGGGACCTACAAGATCGTCCAGGCGGGCACGCTGACCGGGGCGGCCAACCTGTCGGCCACGTCGGCGACGCTGCCGTTCCTCTACGGCGCCAGCCTGATCACCACTACGCCAGGCGAGGTTTCGCTCAACGTCCGGCTCAAGACTGCAAGCGAGCTCGGCCTCAATGCTTCTGAGGCGAGCATCCTCAATGCCGTGATCGGCGCTGCGGATTCCGACGCGCCCGTGGCCGGCGCGTTCCTCGGCGTGGCGGACAGCGAGACGCTGCGCGCCTCGCTCCAGCAGATGCTTCCGGAACATGCCGGCGGGGCGTTCGAAAACGTCACCAAGGGTTCGCGCCTGATCGGCGGCATCCTGTCCGATCCGCACCCCCCGGTGACCAGCGAAGGCGGCTGGGGCCTGTGGGCGCAGCAGGTCGCGTTCGGCACCAGCAAGTCGATCGGCTCGACCTCATCCTACGACATCGTCGGCTGGGGCGCGGCCTTGGGCCTCGAGCGCAGCCTCGGCGGTGCCGGCAACCTCGGCGTGTCGCTCGCTTATTTGTCGGGCAAGGACCACAAGCACGACAACGAGCTGATGAGCAGCCAATATGAAGGCAGCCTCTATTGGCGGGCCAATTTCGGCCATCTGCATGCCTTTGCGCGCGGCACGGCGGCGACCATCAACTTCGACGGCACGCGCGTGTTCAACGGAGTGGCCGGTGGATCCGCGGTATCGCGCACCGCGGACGGCAAAGGGAACGGAAAGCTCTATTCCGCGTCGGGTGGACTGTCCTACGAAATCCGCAGCGGACGCTTCACCGCCCGCCCCAACGCTTTGGTCGAATATTACCGGCTGAAGGAAAAGGGCTATGCCGAGACCGGCGGCGGATCGGCGTTCGACCTCATTGTCGACGGCCGCACCAGCGACGAGGCGGCAGCAAGCGCGAGCCTCGCGCTCGGCTACGACTTCATGGGCCACGATCCGGATTCCGATTGGCTGCGGCTGGAGATCGAGGGCGGGCGCCGCCAGATTCTCAGCGGGTCACTCGGCAATACGGTCGCGCGGTTCGCGGGCGGTCAGCCGTTCACGTTGACGCCCGAAGAGCGGACCGACGGTTGGCGCGGCGGAATCCGTCTCGCCGGCGGCGGCACGGGGATCACGATCGCCGGCGAGGTCAATGCCGAGCAGCAGCAAGGCCACGCCTCGCTCGGCGGCCGTCTCGGCCTGCAGTTCAACTTCTAGGACGATGTGAGGGGCGGCGCGATGCGTCGCCCCTTATTCGCCGGGCGCGGTCGCCCGGATCGACAAAGCGTGGACGCGCTCGCGCATCAGGTCGCCGAGCGCGGCATATACCAGGCGCTGGCGTTCGACCCGCGATTTGCCCGCAAACGCCGGGCTTTCAATCTTCAGCGTGAAGTGGCTCTCGCCTGCGGGATTGTGGCCGCCGTGGCCGCGATGTGACTCGCTGTCGTCGACGAGCTCGATTCCTGTCGGCGACAACGCCGAGGCGAGCCGCCGGAGCATTTCGGTTGCGACCGGGCCGGTTCCTTGAGCGTTCATTGACCCTATATATAGGGGGGTTCCATGGCGTCCAAACAAGGCAAATTGCACGGTCGGATCGAAGGGGCGCGGGCGCATTGCGCCGTGCCTGGTTGCACCGCGCCCGGTGAGTTCAAGGCGCCACTCCAGCCCGCCAATTTCGACGGGCCGGGAAGCTGGCGATTCCTCTGTCTCGACCATGTCCGCGAGCATAATTCGAGGTATAATTTCTTCGACGGTATGAGCCCGGAAGAAATTACGGACGCCCAGTCGCCGCTGTCCGGCTGGGACCGGCCGAGCCGCAGGTTCGCCGCCAATGGCGCCGACCCACCACCCAAATGGAGCGACTTCACCGACCCGCTCGACGCGATCGCCGCGCGCTTCCCGCACTTGCGCGAGGCGGCGAAACCGTCGCGGTTCGGCAAAGAGGAGCGGCGCGCGCTGGCGGTGCTCGGCCTCGGCGAGGACGCCGACCGGCATGCGTTGCGCCAAAGCTACTCGCACCTCGTGCGCCGCTACCACCCCGACAAGAACGGCGGCGACCGCAGTCACGAGCAGCGGCTGGGCGAGGTGATTGAAGCCTATCAGCTGCTGCGCAAGTCGCGGGCCTTCGCGTGACCCATTTGCGCTTGTGGCGGTTCGAAGTGTCGCCCGTCACCGAACAGCGCTTCGTCGCCGCCTAATCGCGGTCGGGTGCTCCGAGTGGGAAATAATGGCGATATGGCCGGCCTTCGTCGACCGCGCGAGCGACGATGGGATGCGCCAACAGCCGCGCCCGATAGGCGGCAAGGCGCGGGCGACCCGGTCCGATCTCCTCGACCCAGTCGGCGTAAAACAGGGACGGCGCGGCGGCGCAGTCCGCCAGGGTAAACTCGGCGCCCAACGCCCACGGCTCGTCGCCGAGGTTGGCCTCCAGCCAATCATAGGCCGTATGCAGATCCGCTCGACCCTTTTTCGCCCCATAGGAATCGCCGCACCCCTCGGGCCGCAGGATATCGTTCCCGGCCTTCTGCATGTTGCCCATGACGTAAAGGTCGAAGAACCGGTCGAGGAAGCGGGTGCGGCGGCCTGCCTTGCCGTCGGGAATCCACGCGGTGCCGCCCGGATGGTGCGCCTGAAGATGTTCGATGATCGTCGTGGATTCGAACACCGCGGCGCCGTCGTCGATCAGCAGCGGAAACAGCCCGTAGGGCGAATGCTGCTTGAGCTCGGCGAAATTCTCCGGATGGTCCTGGTCGAGCAGTCGATATTCGAACGGCGTTTCGTCCGCCCACAGCGCGATTAGGACCTTTTGCGTGTAAGACGAAAAGGGGTGGCCGAAAAATTCGAGGCTCACCAGGCGCCGTCCTTGATCTTCTCGCGCAATTTGAGCTCGTCCTGGCTCGGTTCTTTTGTCGCGAAGGTCCCGGTCCGGACTTCACCGGCCGGCTCGTAGGTCGTGAAGACCACACCCTTGTCAGAGACGAAGTGATCGACCAGCCGAAACGTGCCGGGCTTTTCGGAGCCGTCGAACCACCGCTTCCCCTTGCCGAGCACGACGGGATAGCGAATCAACAGCAGACGATCGATCAGCCCGGCTGAGATCAGCCGCGGGTAGAGCGTGCTGCTGCCCTGGATCAGCAAGTCGCGGCCTGCGCTGTTCTTGAGTTCCTCGATCGCCACGGCCGTCTCGCCCGACAGCTTGTGGCTGTTGTCCCACGCCATCGGCTCGTCGGAATGAGTCAGCACATATTTGTTGATGCGCTGAAATCGCTCCCCGATCGGATTGTCCCGGTTGTTCGGCCAGTAGGCGGCGAAGATGTCGTACGTCCGCCTGCCGAGCAACAGGTCGTAATCGGGTTTGAACAGAAACTTATCGAATTGCGCGTCACCGCTATCGTCCCAGAAGGGGAAGACCCATCCGCCGAGATCGAACTCGGCGGTGGGATCCTCTTCCGGTCCGCCCGGTGCCTGCATGACCCCGTCGAGCGAGATCATGACTGCGCCGGTCAGCTTACGCATCGATCGTCGCGCCCTTCAGTGCGGCTTCGATCTTGGCGACGTCGATCTTCTTCATCATCATCATCGCTTCGAACGCGCGCTTGGCCGCGGCCTTGTCGGGATTGTCCATCGCTTCGAGCAGGACGCGCGGCGTGATCTGCCACGAAAAGCCCCACTTGTCCTTGCACCAGCCGCAGGCGCTCTCTTCGCCGCCACTCTTGGTGATGGCGTCCCAATAGCGGTCGGTTTCCTCCTGATTTTCGGTGGTGACCATGAAGCTGACCGCTTCGTTCGGCTTGAAGTTGGGCCCGCCGTTGAGCCCGACGAAGGACTGACCGAGGACGGTGAACTCGACCGTCAATTCCTCGCCTTCATGTCCGCCGGGAAAGTCGGACGAAGCCGCATGAGGCGCGCCCAGCCTGGAATCGGGAAACACCGAGGCATAGAATTCCGCCGCTTTGCGGGCCTCGCCTTTGTCGAACCACAGGCAGGTCGTGAGCTTGTTGGTCATGATGTTTCCTCCTTACTGGCCGCCGACGAGGGCGAATTCGGCGCCCTGCGGATCAGTGCCGATGATGATGTAATCGCCGGTCGGGACTTGGTGCGGACCCATGTGGATCGTGCCACCCTTGGCTTCAGCGGATTCTTTCGCCTTGGCGATCGACGGGACCCGGAAATAATAGCGCCACTTGGGTTGCTGGCCCGGCGCCACGCCGCACAGCGCGCCAATGCGGATGCGGTCCTGCTCGATGAAGCGGTACTCGCCCATCTCGCCCATATCCATGAACTCGTCGGTGCCCCAGCTGAACCGCTCGCCGTAGAATTTGCGCGCGGCCACCGGATCGGTGGTCGACAACTCATTCCAGCCGACCCGCTGCTCGGCGATGGGGGAAAAGACGTCGCTTGCCAGCTTTTCCTGTCCCGCGGGCGGGATCGGTTTCATGACGTAGAAAGGCGCGCCCCGCGGATCGGTGACCATGGCGATGCGACCGATGTTGGGAATGTCGAATGCCGGAAGAAGGGCCTTGCCACCGGCGCCCTCAATCGAGGCGACGCTGGCATCGACATCGTCGACATTGACGTAGCCGAGCCAGATCGGCCGCGCGCCATGCGAAGCCATATCGTCGGTCAGGCGCATCACCCCGCCGGCGAACCCGCCGTCGGAACGGCCGATCATGCGATAGTCCATTTCGCCCGACGGTTGAGGCTCAATGGCCCAGCCGACGACGGCGTCATAGAATTCCTTGGCGCCGACCGGGTCGGGGGTGATCAACTCGTACCAGATGAAGGCGCCCGGCGGGTTCGGCCCGTTGTCGTTGGTCGAAGTCGTCGCCTCAGCTTCGCGAACGTCAGTCATGGTTCGATCTCCTCGTTTCTAGATTTGGATCGGTCGGTCAGGCCGTGACGGGCGTCCGTGCGTCGGCAGTGTCGACGATCTTGTCGAACCCGCCCCAGAACATGCGTTTGCCGTCGAACGGCATCTCGCCCTCGGGCTTCAGGCTCTCGTCCGACATGATCTTTTTCCACGCCTCGTCGCGGGTCGCCTTGTCGGGCCATTCGATGAACGAGAAGACCACGCCCTCGCCGTCCTCAGCCTTCACCGCGCGATAGAAGTCGGTGACCTCGCCTTTCGATACATCGTCCGAAAAGGCTTCGACGACCCGGCTCGCGCCGTTCTGCCGGAAGACCTTGGCCATCTTGGCGGCGAGCTCGCGATAGGCTTCGCGCTTGCCCTCGGGCACCGGGACGACGAAGCCGTCGGTGTAAGCGCCGCCGGGAGCGCCTTCCTCGACGATCGCGTCGAACCCGCCCATGATCATGCGCTTTCCGTCGAACGGCATATTCGCGCCCATGTCCTGCATCCGCGGATCGCTGCGAAACTTTTCATTCGCCGCGTCGCGATCCGCCTTCGAAGCATATTCGAAGAAGGAGAAGACGACCTTCTCGTCCGGCTTGGCGTCGACCGCTTTGCGGAAGTCGGTCACCTTCCCTTCGGGAACGTCGCTCTCCCAGGTTTCAACCATCCGGCCGACACCGATTTCCTGCGCCACCGGCGCGAAACCGGTTGAGTGCTTGAGGTAGGCGTCCTTGTTCGTCTGGGGGACGGGCGCGATGAATCCTTCGAAGTACGTCATGCTGCTGCTCCTTCGGGCTCGGGTTGCGGTTGGTTGGCGGCATAGACCGCGAGCTGGTCGGCGAGCGCCCGCTGGAATGCCGGGCGTGCCTCACCGCGCTTCTGATAGGCGTCAAGGTTCGGGAATTGGCTGACGAGGTCGGTGTGACGCAGGAAGCGTAGCGTCGTCGTCATGATTAGGTCGCCGATCGTGAATCGGCCCTCCAGCCACTCCTTGTCGCCGAGCCAGTCGGACACCCTCTTCAGCTTCAGTTTGACGAAATCCTCGGCACCGGGCCGCCGCAGCTTGGCCCATTCCTGGCCGGCGAAGAACAGGTCGATCAGAAGCAAGTTGATCAGTGCCGGTTCGACGCTGTTGAGCGCCGCAAAGGTCCATTGGATTGCGCGGAAGCGGCCCTGCGGATCCCGCGGCAGCAATGTCTCGGTCTGCTCGCCGATATACTGAACGATCGCGCCGGTTTCGAAAATTCTGACCTGCCCGTCGTTGAAGCACGGAACCTGGTCGAACGGCTGCTCGAGCAGATATTCGGGCGGCCGCTCCTGCCCGACCAGGCGGACTCGATAATCAAGACCCGCTTCCTCGAGCGCCCAGCGGGCGCGCAGGTCACGCACCACGCCCTGGGCGAATTCCGGCACCCAGCGGAATGCGGAGATCTCGATCGCCGCGTTCGGATTGACTGACATTATTCCCTCCTGGACTTCAAATGTTACGCGACAGATTCGGTTGCCTCGACTTCGACCGGCTGAGCCCCCTGTTCGGCGAACGTCGGATCCATCCACATCGGCTCCCAATGATGGCCGTCCGGGTCTTCGAAGCTGCGGCCGTACATCACGCTTCCCATGTCTTGCTTCGGTCCGACATCGGCCTTTCCACCCGCTGAGCCGGCCGCGTCGGTGATCCGATCGACCTTCGCCGGAGTGGCGCAGGAAATGGCGAGGATCACCTGACTGCTGCCGTGCGCGTCGGCAATGGGCTTTTGCGTGAACGTTGCATAAAAGGGGTGTGTGAGCAGCATGACCGAGATGGTGTCCGACAGCACCATCATCGCCGCCGCCTCGTTGCTGAACTTGGGTTCGTTGCGAAATCCGATGGCCTCGTAGAACGCCTTGGATCGTTCGAGGTCGGTCACCGGCAAATTCACGAAAATCATCTGGGGCATGAGTTCTTTCCTTCTGTTGGCGACTCGATTCGCTTGCTTTTTGCCGGGTGGAGTCATAAATTGCAACCATGCAGTTACAAAAACTAACTAACACAAGGCACAACGAGGATAAGCGGCGGTATGACGATGCGTGCGGCCTGGCCCACGCGCTCGATCTCCTCGGCGAACGGTGGGCCATGCTGGTGCTTCGCGAGCTCGCCTATGGGCCGCGCCGCTTTTCCGGGTTGAAGGGCGACTTGCCGGGAATTAGCGCGAATGTGCTCACGCAGCGTCTGACCGAACTCGAACGGCGCGGACTGGTGCGCAAAGCGAAGCTCCCGCCGCCGGCGTCGGTGCAGGTGTACGAAGCGACCGAGTGGGGCCTCGAGGCGATTCCGGCGATCGCCTCGCTCGGCCGATGGGCGGCGCGCAGCCCACTCCACGACCCAACCCTGCAGATGAGCCATGTATCGCTGATCATGTCGCTGCAGACGCTGCTGTCGCCTGAACTCGCCGACGGCCTGAACGCGCGCATTGGCTTCCGCCTCGGCGACGCGAGCTATGTCGTGCGGATCCACCATGGCCGGCTCGATGTCGAGCGCCGCGAAGTCCCGGACTGCGACGTGATCTTCACCGGCCCGCCGAGCGTGGTGGCCGCCGTGATCCACGGCGGCGCGCCCCTTGAAACCATCGGCGTCGAGGGAGACGTGGCGCTGGCGAAGCGCTTCATCACGCTATTTCCGCTACCGCCCAAAGTCCTGCAAAGTTGAGGCCGGCGCGGCCTTCCCCTAAGGCCCCGAACATGACTGATCTATCCAACGTCAATCCCGACAGCCGCGCCGAGACGCTGATGGCCTCGCCCGACAAGATCGTGAAAATCCGCGAGATGTTCGGAGTCGATTCGGACATGGAAGTGCCGGCGTTCAGCGAAGCCGACGAGCGCGTCCCCGATCTCGATCCGGCCTACGTGTTCGATCCGGATACGACGATTGCCATCTGTGCCGGTTTCTCGAAGAACCGCCGGGTCATGGTCCAGGGCTACCACGGCACCGGCAAGTCGACTCACCTCGAACAGGTCGCGGCGCGGCTCAACTGGCCGATGATCCGGATCAACCTCGACGCCCATATCAGCCGCATCGACCTCGTCGGCCGCGACGCGATCGTGCTGCGCGAAGGTCAGCAGGTGACCGAGTTCCGCGAAGGCCTGCTGCCGTGGGCGCTGCAGCACCCGGTCGCCTTGGTGTTCGACGAATATGACGCCGGCCGCCCCGACGTGATGTTCGTCATCCAGCGCGTGCTCGAAGCCGAGGGCAAGCTGACCTTGCTCGACCAGAATCGGGTGATCCGGCCGAATCCGTGGTTCCGGCTGTTCGCGACGACCAACACCGTCGGCCTCGGCGACACCACCGGCCTCTATCACGGCACCCAGGCGATCAATCAGGGCCAGATGGACCGCTGGAACATCGTCACCACGCTCAATTATCTGCCCGCCGCGGTCGAGGCTCAGATCGTACTCGCCAAGTCGGGCGAATATGACGAGCCCGGCGGCAAGGAGGTTGTCGACAAGATGATCAAGGTCGCGGATCTCTCGCGACAGGGCTTCATGAACGGCGACATCTCGACGGTGATGAGCCCGCGCACGGTGATCAGCTGGGCGCAGAACGCGCACATCTTCGGCGACGTCGGCTACGCCTTCCGCGTCTCGTTCCTCAACAAATGCGATGAAACCGAACGGCCGCTGATCGCCGAATATTATCAGCGCGTGTTCGGCGTGGACTTGCCGGAGAGCGTGGTCGGGAAGGCGAGCTAGGCCGGGTGGCCGATCGGCTCGATCTCTTTCGCCGCGCGCTGGCGGGCGCGA